>NZ_JBGJZL010000003.1:0-444132 GCF_042610375.1 Pelosinus sp. sgz500959 | reverse complement strand
CTTCAGCATTGATATGATCGCTTTGTTCGATGCGTTAGCAGTCGAACATCCTTATCAATCAGCCTCACATAATATACAAAAACTTTATTTGAAGAACCTTGATGGCTCTTTAAAAAACTTACTTGTGTCAGTATCACTTGCGTGACCCGACGTGTGTGTACTCAAAACGAGTACGGCACACCTGGCTTATTTTAACTTTACTTACATTGTTTAGTTTTCAAAGAACACCTGAATATTTTTTGAATATTCATTTTTTTGTTTGCCTTAACTGTTTATTAGTTTAACACATTTTTCACAGTGTGTCAACATTTTCTTTGTTTTTTCGTCACTGTCGTTGGCAACTTTCTTATATTAACATAGTTCAACTAAATTTGTCAACTTATTATATATCATAGAGAAATATTCAAAGAGTAAAGAAAACTTAACTTGTATCAAGTTTTCCTCAGTTTAAGAAGGTTTTGTAAAATATAAGAACGACTAAGGCTTATGCCAAGTCCGCAGATGCAGGCAGAAGCCTTAGTCGTTCTTACTTGAAGCCCTAGAGAGTGTTATACTTTCGGATTACGTAACATACTTCTTGCGGGATACTACTAATGATCTTCTGCTGACAAATGATTACCCAATTTAGAAATAGCTTTTTTTTCTATTCTTGATACATACGAACGAGAGATTCCTAATAACTTCGCAACATCTCGTTGCGTCTTACGATCACCATCAGGCATACCAAATCTCATTTCTAATACCCATTTTTCTCTACCACTTAATCGATTGAGTTGTTGGCTCAATCGTTCGTTCTCACATTGATTTTCTACTGCCTCAGCTACAATATCAGGAGCCGTGCCAAGAACATCGATGAGATTAATTTCATTAACCTCATGACTTTACCTGTATGCCAATAAATAATAAAAATCCCCCATTCAATCTATGAACGGGGGATTACTTGAAAATAATTTCTACATTTTTAGTCATTCAAAACTTGACTAAGACGATATGAATATATTAAAAATCCAACAGTTAAAACAATATGAAATAAGTCTGATAACCAAGAATCAATAATAATCATAACATCATCTCCTTTCTGAAATTTACAATATAGATCATACCTATAAAAAAACTGATCTACGCCTGATTCCTAGGACAATACATTAAAAATGAATCGAAACTTCTTACTACTATTATCGCAATAAATAAGATTTTTTTACACCTGCTAACGTCTTAATTTTTTAGGTCTTTTGCCCTATTTACCGAAAAATAAAGAAACCATCAATCCAAAGATCGATGGTTTAAATAATAATACTATTTTTAATTAAGTTTAATTTGCATTTCAGAATAATCTTCAAATTGATCAAGAAGACCTTCAAGTGCCTTTTTAACATTAGTAAGATCTACAGTGGCTGGGTTCTTTGCATTTCCCAAATGAAGCTCAAACCCAAATATTTGTTTATCATTACTATGATAAGCTTTATTATTCCCAATATTAATATTGGATATTATTTTATTTACAAATAATCGACTCGCGATTTCTTTGAATAATTCCATATTAGTATCGACAGGCTCTTTCGTAACAATTTCAACAGAAAATATTCTGTACGTTTCATCACACGAAGTACACATATTTTAACACTTCCTCATATCATTTTACGTATACTTCGACAAAAATCGATATTAATCCTTTAAAATTTAAAAAAGTTAAAGATCATACACATAACTTAGTATTTTCCCGCCCATTATTTCTTCTACAGATTTTACTTAATGCTCAAATTTCATCTCGTTCTAACTGTTTAGCAATATCACATCTGCCAATCTCTTTTAATTTTTCCTTGGCGCCTTCCACTGTTTCACCAAGAGATATTTTTTTCATATCCGTGATTGTTATTAAAACATATTCATTATTAAAATACGCAATTTGTTCACTCTTATCACTATTGACCCAAATAAGTGGAGCTCCAGCCATATCAATCGCCTCCTCTATTTTCTTACAAGACTTCGTCAAAAGATAATCAATTCCTGCAAAAAAAGTCACTAAACTTGCCGCATCACTAGTCCTATCAGCTTTCCTCATTCATCCTTAAGCATTCCTCTAGTGACAATGAATTCCACGCTTTCCATCCAGCATAATGAAACTCTCGAATTTGTTTTTCCAATTCTTCCGTTGTCACCAAAGCGGGTGCGACTACATGAACAACAGACTTTCCGGTTTTTGAATAATAAGTAGCATTGTATTTGGGTTCCACATCATCACCTCACTTTAGTATATGTGAGCAATCCACATGGACGACCCTTGAATAAACATGGATTAGAAAGCTGAAACATATAAATAAACAGTAGCGATAAATTTAAATTTCGACTAAAAGCACATGGGGGAAGGTGACAACTTGAATCATCACTACACTCCACAAGACTTAGAACCAGCCTGTTTTTACCTACGTAAATCAAGAGAAGATCAAGAAGCTGAATCCAGGGGCGAAGGCGAAACATTAACAAAACATAAAAAAGCTTTATTAAAACTGACTAAAGAATACGGCACCACAATAACAAAAATTTTTGAAGAAATTGTTTCCGGCGAAAGTTTAATCCATCGTCCAGAAATGCTAAACGTCCTCAAAGAAGTAGAAGATGGCAAGTGGAAGTCCGTTTGGTGCATGGATATCGACCGCCTTGGACGCGGCAATATGCAGGAACAAGGTCTTATCATCGAAATGTTTAAAAAATCCCATACTAAAATCGTAACACCGCGCAAGATATATGATTTGAACGATGAGTTTGATGAAGAATATACGGAATTTGAAGCTTTTATGGCTCGCAAAGAATTAAAAATCATTACGCGCCGCCTTCAAAATGGCCGACTGCGTTCAATTGAAGATGGCAATTATCTAGGCACTTCTCCACCCTATGGTTATTTAATTAAAACAAGTAACGGGAAACGTTTTCTAGTGAAACATCCAGAGCAAAGGGAGGCAGCTGCCCTGATTTGGAAGCTTTACCTAGAAAGTTACGGCACAAACAAAATCGCCAATGAACTCAATGGATTAGGTTTCCTTTCTTATACCGGAAAAAAATGGGCAGCCTCTTCCGTCCTCTCCATGTTAAAAAATCCAGTATATGCCGGAATTACTACATGGAAAAAGAAAGAACAGAAAAAATCAACAACTCCTGGTGTTGGCACAATGGTTCGCTCCCGCCCTCGTGCTGAACAATTGTGGGTTTACGATACCCACGAAGCCTATGTAACTATAGAGGAATTTCAAAAGGTACAAGATATGTTAGCGACAAAATACCATCCACCTTATCAATTGATTCACAGCATAGCCAATCCATTAGCTGGTATGATCAAATGTGATCTCTGTGGATCATCAATGGTGTATCGAACTTATACACATCAGCAATTTCCTCATTTAATCTGTCCTCGTAAGCTTTGCCCAAATAAAAGCAGCCGATTTGAATTCGTTGAAGAAGAACTCATAGATGGTTTAAAAAAGTGGCTCAACCAATACAAAGCCCAATGGGATATCTACCCTCTCCCCGACGACAAGGATACAATGTTGATTGTAAAAGAAAGAGTCCTTCAAAATCTAAAAAAGGAGTTAAAAGAACTCAATCAGCAAAAAGATCGCTTACACGATTTTCTCGAAAAAAAAATTTATGATAGTCAAACATATCTAGAACGTTTTAAAACCTTAGCAGAGCGCATCGAAAAAACAGCAATGAAAATTAATGAAACCGAGTACATCTTATCTCATCAATTCCCATCAAAAAAAGTACAACAAAAAATAATTCCTAAAATTAAGGAAATACTAACTATCTATTCAGCCCTTACTGATCCAGCTATAAAAAACAACATGCTAAAGACGATTTTAAAATATGCTACTTATAGAAAAGAAAAATACCAACAAGGAAATAACTTTACCCTGGTACTTTATCCTCGCCTACCGCAGTATAAAGAAAATTTGACTTCGGTCAAGCCTCAGCACAGACCAAAGTCTTAGCTGCCCTTACTTGTAATCGAGAAAGTGTATATTTTCAGATTACGAAAAAATCGTCTACCTTTAGAAAAGGCAGACGATTAAATGGAACATTTATTTCTTTTTAGCTGCAGCAGGCGCTACGTTAAACATACGTATTACCCATAAAAGGATCAAGGCTCCTACAGTACTTGAAATAATCGATCCGATTGTACCATATGCGGAAAGCCCTATAAGGTTAAATACATATGCACCAATAAAAGATCCCACAACGCCTGTTGCCAGATCCCCCCATAGTCCAAATCCTCCACCACGAGAAATCATGCCAGCCAGCCAACCGGAAACTAAGCCGATTAATAAGAACCAAAACATTATTACATCGCCTCCTTCTTATAGTATGTCCAATTTTTTATAAATAAATAGCATCTATAAAATTCGTAATCATGAATGGGAGTATGCTAAATAGTGCTATATTTTTTTCTTATTTTCGGTCGTATCCCAGTATGGCAACTTATATAGCTATCCATCAATACAGATATACTAATGATAGAAACTCATTCCCTTCTTTGTCTACGCCAATCGGATCATATAGACTCACTTCAGCACGAGTTCGCCGAGTGCTGCGAAGGTGCATTAATATTTCATTTTCAATGCACCTCGCTGCATAGGTTGCTAGACGAATTTTTTTAGCAATATCAAAAGTATTGATGGCTTTGATTAGTCCAATCGTACCAATCGAAATAAGATCATCAATGTCTTCACCAGTATTATCAAATTTTTTAACAATATGAGCTACTAATCGCAGATTCCGTTCAACTAAAACATTTTTAGCATTTACATCACCATTTTTCAACCTCTCCAGATAAAATTGTTCTTCTTTTTCAGGAAGAGGTAAGGGAAAAGTATTATTAGTTATATAAGACACTAAAAGCGCAAGCCCACTCATAATAGAGCCTGCCACTGCCACCAGAAGAGATACCAAAACATTCACCCCCGCCATATCACTTCCTTCATTGTATGGGATAATCGCCTTTGTTGTGCCTGTTAATTTTTGTATATCTTTTAAAAATGTAAAAATTTCTTTAGATATTCTATTTTAGATGTAAACTTCTCAAATGAGATATGGATATTTCTTTAATTCATCGATATAGTTTGTACATTTTGCGTCAAGACTAAACACTTAATCTTGCACCTCACCAAAACATATCATATAATCACATAAGGATGGTGATATTTATGGAAAAATCAATTGGCGATTTAGGAATACTATTTGCATCAGCACTGATATGCATCTATATGCTATGGGATAAATTATTTCCTGAATCATAAAAACTCTAACTCTAGACCACATGATGAATATGTATGACATTCATCGCATCTCGCAGCGCTCCACCAATCAAACGACTTAGTTTCATAACAATTGACAAAGGCGTACTTTGTAAGTCCAAATATCCAATGCGTCCACTTCCATTCACAACACCAATGATGGAAATATCACCTACACATGGCAGCCGAGTACCAACAGCAATACCAGCTTCTAAACCTCCTTCCCATATTTCGATATTTCCAATTTCATTATGATTACCCAAACATGCATCAATCGCAATCACAATCGGTCGTTCTTTCTGCTGATAAATCCCCTCAATAACTTCAATTAAATTACCAGCATGAACAGGATGATCAAGACTACCATGAATAAGACAGTTTGTATGTTCTTCTAAGTATGAACCAACAAGAGGACCAAGTGCATCACCAATATAGCGATCCGAGCCAATACATAACAAAATAATTTTTCGATTGTATAACTCTTGTTGCTGTTCAAGCAAATTGATAATGTGATGATACATTTTGCTTTGTGCACAACTATCATGAACATTAATCATTAGTTTTTTAGATATCTCTGCTCCCATCTATTCATCTCCTCTTTGCAAAACAGACTTTACTCACTGATGTATATGTTTCACATTCAAAAGTTATTTCAACGATTCTAAGCAAAAATATGATGACCTTGCTTCCAACAAAAAACTCTTTGTCTAGAGCAGACAAAGAGTTTTTTTTGCAAAATAAATATAACTATAATGAATTTTTTCATCATACATTATACTGCCTAATCAAAGATGGAGGTAATAGAATGTATGAAATGATTATTCTTAGTGCAACAGGCATCCTGTTATTATTGGGTGGAATTGCTCTCATGCGTTTTGGTCTGCAAAAATTATTATTAACTAAACTAAAAAAAGCACTGACCCAATTAACAAAAAAGCCATGGCGTGGCGTCTTATTAGGTACATTAGCTGCCGCCATGATGCAAAGCAGCACTGCGGTATCACTGCTCACCATCGGTTTGGTCAGTGCTAATTATTTATCTTTTTATGAAGCACTTGGTATTATTTTGGGTGCGAATATCGGCACCTGTTCTACGGTTCAATTAATGACGATCACCATGCCGAGCGAGTTATTTCTTCCCTTATTAGCGATCACACTTGGAATCAGTTTAACACTCAAAAAAATCCGTTGGATTGCCATGGCCATAGCAGGATTACTTAGTATCTTTTTAGGAATTACGATTTTATCCGATGCACTCAGTAATTTATCGGAAATGAGTAATCTCAATGATTATCTAATCGCCGGAAAAGAAAACCCATTGTATGGGATCATGGCTGGCATCATCATTACCTTACTCTTTCAGTCAAGCAGTGCAGCAACCGGTGTACTTATGGCGCTAGCGAGCGATGGCATGATCGACTTAACCACTGCTAGTTATATTGTGTATGGCAATAATATTGGATCATGTTTGTCCTCTATCATCGTAGGTGCAGCAGGCACCTTAGCCGCTAAACGTATTGCCCTCTCCCATGTTTTATTAAATATCATCGGTGTTGCATTTTTTTTACCTCTGACGAGTCTACTTACAACAACAGCCACCTATATCACAGCAGATTTCGCTGGACAGGTGGCTATCATACATACACTATTTAATATTCTCTCATCATTAGCAATATTACCCATTATACGTCAATATGCTAATTTAATTATTTTTCTGATCCCTGACAAGAGAAGATGATTGCTTGCCTCTCATTACTATGCCCAGACCTTCTCTGCCAAGGACAATTGTGACATATAGGAGAACTGCAGTCATTACAATCGTTCCACCGGGAGCAATATCTAGATAAAAAGATGAAGTCAAACCAATCGTGACCGCTAATACGGAAAAAGCAATCGCCCATCCCATAGTAGCCTTAAAACCAAGTCGTAATAAATGAGCTGTTGCGACAGGTACAATCATAAGAGCACTGACTAATAAAACCCCCACCACTGTCATTCCAACCACCACAACAGCAGCCGTTAGCATACTAAACACCATATTAATCATCGATGTATTAATGCCTGCTACATTTGCAATGTCTTCATCAAGAGCAATGAGCATAAGTTTATCAAATAATAGATAAACAATAGTTAATACAACGGCACCACAACCAGCGATAACGGAAATATCCGTTACTGAAACTGTAATAATACTGCCAAATAAGAAGCTTAACAGCCCTGCACTCGGCATTCGCGTAATAGTACTGAAAATAATTGCCATAGAAATACCTGAATAAAAGAATATGGCTAATCCCATATCTGCAAATTCCGCATGTCTTCGCCGAACAAGTTCAATACCAATCGCACCGATCATCGTCAAAATAAACGCACCAAACACAGGATATATCCCTAGCATATAGCCACCTGTTACTCCAGCAAAAGCAATATGTCCTAGACCATCACCAATGAGAGACTGACGACGCACGACTACAAAACTACCAATAACAGGACATACAATCGCTGTTATAATCCCTGCCAAAAATGCCCTTTGCATAAAATCATATTGAAAAATTTCCATATTATCACCTCATCACCCTGTATAGTACCACAAATGCCTTGCTTGGGCATGAGTTGCATCAAATTCCTTGGTACTACCATAAAAGCATAATCCTTTATTAATACAAGCGACCTTATTAGCAGAACTGATCGCTTTATCAATATCATGGGATACCATCACAACCGTAATTCCTAAATTTTTATTTAACGTGCCAAGCAAATCATAGATTCGCGCACTGGCTTCATAATCAATACCACTTGTTGGTTCATCCAATAACAAGAGTTCAGGATTTGAAGCAAGAGCCATGGCAACCATTACTCTTTGCTGTTGCCCACCTGAGAGTTCGCCAATACGACGATCACGCAACGCATCAGCACCAACCAACTCAAGCATGTGATTAATGATATGCTTTGCAGCTTGGTGATTTTGCCTCGGTCCAGCCGAAGCACCTAAGGTTAAACCTAAAGACACAACTTCAGTTACTGTCGCAGGAAAACCTAGTACATTTTTTCCATAATTTTGAGGAACATAACCAATCAATCCTTGTACACGTGCCATGGAAATATCTTTATCTCCAATACGTACATGACCACATGATGGTTTGATAAGCCCAGCCATAACCTTTAACATCGTACTTTTTCCTGCGCCATTCGGCCCAACCACAGCTACAAAATCACCTTTAGTAATGGTCATTGAGATATCTTTTAAAACCACATTGTGATCATAAGCAAAATTAATATCAGATAGAGTCACATCAAACATTTTCGTCTCTCCTCACAGAGTTTTACACTCAGTACATAAACCTAGTAATTCTACATTATGGCGAATCAATTCATAACCCTGCATCCGCAACATAGCAATAAATTCTTGATTAATTGGGCAATAATCAATACAAACAGCTTTTCCACACTTGATACAAACAACATGGTGATGATGATTTGTGTAAGTCACTTCATAGCGAGTGCTATCATTACCTGTGCCCATGATCGGTGTGAGCACACCAATTTCTGTTAAGATATTAATGTTTCGATAAATGGTATCGAGCCCAATATCATTATACTCATCGCGTACTAATTTCCAAATTTCAGCTACCGTCAATAATTCTGCAGTCTGCACAATTTTTTCAACAATAATGCGGCGCTGCGGCGTAATGCGGTATCCCTCTTCTTTTAGTTTAGTCATTACCTCATAGATCATATTTCATACTTCCCTTTACTACATAATAACTCATCCCACGCTTTAATAATATTCTTATTACTAAAGTAAAAAAATAAGACCATCCATCTTTCGGGTGGTACTCAATACCACCCGAAGCTTATACTTCCATTTGTTCACTAAATACTGCTTTGGCATATTGCCCACCTTGTTTGATAAGGTCACCATGTGTTCCTCTTTCTATAATGCGTCCATTAACAAGATAGATCACTTGATCTTGTTCCATTAAAGTCGATAATCGATGAGTAATCAAAAATGTAGTGCGCTGCCTACTTACTTTACGTATTGACTCCATCACTTGCTGTTCAGCTTCCGCATCAAGGGCGGCTGTCGGTTCATCCAATAACAAGATTGGTGGATTCATAATAATTGCCCGGGCAATTGCAATACGTTGCCGTTGTCCCCCAGATAAATTACTTCCTAATTCACTCACTACGTAATCATAGCCGCCAGCGATCTTCATAATAAAGTCATGAGCATTGGCCAACCGAGCAGCTTCTTGCACTTCAGCCAAACTAGCTGTAGGGCGTCCATATCGAATATTTTCTAAAATACTTAAGTTAAACAAAATGGGTTGTTGCTGAATGAAACCAATTTGTTTGCGCAAAGCACTCATTTTTAAAGTTCGAATATCAGTTTCATCCATATAAATATGGCCGGAAATAGGATCATAAAAGCGTAGCAGTAAATTTGCAAATGACGATTTCCCAGCACCACTCGGACCAACAATGGCTACAATATCACCAGGTTCGGCCACAATATTAATTTCTCGCAAAGTTCCTAACTCTGGAAGATATTCAAAATTTACATTTCTAAATTCAACTTTACCTTTTACACGACTCATTTCATCGGTTCCATCAATCACAGTATTGACTTGTTGCCTTAGATTATTGATCCTCTGCCAAGCAACAATTCCTAGTTTCATACTTGAAATGGCTTCGCTAATTCTTCGTATGGGTGTTGGTATATTAATAATGTAAATTAAAAAAGCAAACATGCCACCAATCGTTAGATTATCGTGAATAACTTGTCGCCCGCCATACCAAATAATTGCAGTTAAACCAATGGATGCTAAAAATTCGACTAAAGCAATTAATAAAGCCTTAAAACGTTGAACTTTAATAAAATCACTTGCAGCACGCCGCATACTGCAATTAAATTTTGCGCATTCATAATCTTCCCTTACATAACTTTGTACGACCATCATTGATAATAAGGATTGATGTAAAATCGATGTGACCGTCGCTAACGTATGCTCTACAACCATTCCCAAATTAGCAATTTTTTTATTAAAAAAGCTAATTGCGAGTATAATAAAGGGCAATGTGGCGAAGGTAACTAAAGACAATTGCCAATCAAAATAAATCATAATCGAAATAATTGCCAACAAATTGAGTGATTCTACCAACAAATCAGGAACTGCCAAGGATACAGCCTGCTGAATGAGCGCCAAATCATTGGTGAAAAGAGAAATAATTTCACCAGTCGAAGTATTGATAAAATACCCATAATCTAACTTTTGCAATCGCTCAAACATATTTTCGCGCATTTGAGCCACCATCTTATTACCAGCTTTTGCAATTGTCTTCCCATGAATGTATGAAAATATTCCGCGCAACAAATATAAGCCAATAATACTAATAATAATCAGATGTAAATGCTCCGTATCACCATGCACGAGAGCATTATCGATCAAAAACTTTATAATTAAAGGAGCCGACAGCCCAGCTACACTGGAAATAATAAAACATACCAATGCAACAAGAACTAACGGCCAATATGGCAGGATAAATTTTTGCCAATATAATTTAAACATATAAGCCTCCGAGCTTAATAGAGGCAACTCTGTTGGTGCCTAATTTATAATCAATACTCATTACTCTAGTATTCCTCTATTCATTTATGGAATCCAATCATAATTTTCCGCATCGTTCTAATTTTTTGCGCGATCTTACCCACGTACTACTATAGTATATCCAAAATAATATCATAAAAACTAGGCTTATCACCTGATCATCGAACTGGTGAAGCCTAGCTGTTTACAGTAATTTAAGAAAAACTTAGTTTTTCTTGCGTGAAATCAAAAAATATGATAGTTTCTGATTCTGAAAAAAAGTAGGGAGGCGTAGCTTGCCTCCGTTAAAACAACATTATAGAACCCGACGTGCCCCTAAATAACGGTCTCCCCAGTATCCACTATCCATACGCGCAATTGCGATACCACGACTGGAAGTAGCACTAATAAATTGACCATTTCCTAGGTAAATACCAACATGGGAAGCTCCGGCCTCATATGTAGTGAAATACACTAGATCTCCAGGCTGCAAGCGACTATAAGACACATATTGTCCAACTTCATACTGTTCATCAGCACTTCTTGGTAAATAAATTCCAGCCTGGGCAAATACATAACGGGTAAAACCAGAACAATCAAACCCACTTGGTGATCCGCCACCAAACACATAGGGTACACCTTGATAACGTAATGAAGATTGTACAACTCTTCGTACTAAGCTACTTGAGCCATCACGACTTACAGGTATTTCTCTACCCATAATCGCCCGATAAGTATCAGTACCAATCACACCATCGTTTTCAAGACCTCGATCTCTTTGGAATTTTCCAACTGCAATTGCTGTCGCTTCGCCAAAATCACCATCAACACTACCAACATTATACCCAAGTGCATTAAGCTGCGCTTGAATACTTGCGATATCTTGTCCCTGATCACCTTGATGAAAAGCGGCTTCTGCGCAGGTTAATGTACCTGCACTGGCGAGAAATAAGGAGAATACTACAACTCGAAAAAACTTCCTCACACGATAACCCCTCTCAATAACCTCCGAGGTTAGCTGACGGGTTAGGGTTGAGATACCCTACTTTTAGGCAACTTATTAAATTCTCTAAAAGTTTCACCCCAAAACTTTGGTTCCCCCGGTCCTGCGCGTGGATTAGGTTTTATAAAAAATGCGCTTACTTATCTTTCTTTCGCTTTACTTCTAAAAATTCCTGCTTAAATATTTCTTTTTTTTTCAAATACTACTTTTTAATCTTTTTGATCTTTTTTGAATTCGACCCGTAATAGATATAAAGGACGTTGTTTTACCTCTTCAAAAATCCGACCGACATATTCACCAATAATCCCCAGCCCAAGTAACTGTACTCCGCCTAACAGTAAAATACTCGCTGAAATAGTCGCCCAACCTGGCACTGCTTCTGGCGTAAACATTTTAATATAAACAACATGCATGGTCAGAATAAAGCTAATAAACGCAAATAATAAGCCAATATAAAAAGCAAAACGTAAGGGCAATTGGGAATATGCTGTAATACCATCAAGTGCAAAATGGATCATTTTTTTTAGGGAGAATTTCGAAGTTCCTGCATAACGTTTAGGAGCTGTGAATTCCACTAATACTTGGCGATAACCAATTGCACCAATCATACCGCGTATAAACCGTGCTCGTTCCTTAAAACGTCGAAAACTTTCGACAACAGCTTTATCCAATAAGCGAAAATCAGAACCTCCTTCTTGAATACGTACTTTAGACATCCAGTTGATTAATTTATAGAATATCCCAGAAGTAAAGTTTTTAAACCAAGAAACTCCCGCTGTACTCACTCTGATCGTTTGTACAACTTCGAAACCTTCTTTCCATTTTTTAAGTAGTAAAGGTAACATTTCAGGTGGATGTTGCATATCCCCATCCATGGTAATGACAGCATCACCATTGGCATGATCAAGGCCACACGTTAGTGCTAATTGATGTCCATAATTACGCGCCATAATAAGTCCGCGCACTCGTCCGTCTTGCTGGGCTAGACGTTCTAAGAGCAAAGGGGTAGCATCACTTGAACCATCATCAACAAACAGCAGTTCAAAGTGATAATCTAGGGGATCCATATGTTTACAAACTTCTTGATAAAATACTTCAATATTATCTTCTTCATTAAAAACAGGTACGACGATTGATACTAATTGCATGATTTTCTCCTCATAGACAGTAAAACTATTTTTTTACATCAGGACGCAGCACAACTGCTTCCCTTAAATAAATATGCTTAATGGCACTTTGCGGTAAATCTGTATTTAATAATATAAGTACACGAATACAACGCGGCAATGCCGTAGGACAGTCAATTTCCTGGGTACCAAAGAGTGGCACCTCAATCCAACCTAAGTTTCGAGCGGCAATTGCAGGAAATGCCGAATTCAGGTCGGCAGTCGAACTAAATGTTACTGTTGCTATATCTTCAATGTTTATTTTATTTGCTTCTACCATCGTCACTAAAAGTTCTTCTACACGTTCTAATATTTNCACCTCAATCCAACCTAAGTTTCGAGCGGCAATTGCAGGAAATGCCGAATTCAGGTCGGCAGTCGAACTAAATGTTACTGTTGCTATATCTTCAATGTTTATTTTATTTGCTTCTACCATCGTCACTAAAAGTTCTTCTACACGTTCTAATATTTCTGCTGGTTGATTATTCTCTACTGATGTCGCGCCTCTAACTCCACGTACCAAAATGATCATCCTCTCAAGCTATAATTTTAATATTACATATTTCGTTATTCATAATACAATATCCTTTATCAATCATCATTTTAATCAAGTTTTTTAAGGTTTTTATTCCCATCCATAGCGTACTAAGTATAAAACCCGGTTTACACCGGGTTTTATACTTAGTACGCTATGTTATTTTTGATAAAAAGTCCTACAGTTAGTTTGCTCACTTTGACGAGCGGCTTTCCCACCGCCATCTACATTTACTTCAATTTCTGAGGCATCACAGTGTTCTCCGCTTTTCCAGAACTTGCAATTTGAAACAGTACATTTTACGCCTGACAACATTTTTGCATACCTCCTTTAGTTCAACACTAGTATGCAAAAAATCATTCTTTATTATTCATCAAACGTTTTTTAAGTATTTCTATACCTATTTCAACATCTTCAATTTGTGCCCCTGGAACTTGAGGAAAACTTCCAATTTCAATGGTTTCAAGAATTGGATTTTGAGTCTGATCATAAAAAACACCATACCAAACTCCTGGCGTACCGCTTTCCATCCATTCAGCTGGCTCAGCACTATCTGTTAAATGAATCGTTACGCTGCCTCGTCCTAGAAAATCGCGAATACCTTGACGATCTTCAGGGGTCAAAGACATTTTATTCGTAAAAATACTCCATGTCTGGCCACTATCGATGAAAAGTTGTAACCTTTCATTGATTTCGAATAATACAGCCTGCGCACTCGGTGATAATTGGATTTCTTCACTTATCATTTTTCTACTACCTCTACTTGCCATTCTTGAAGTATTGTGATTAACTGCTGGATTACAGGTTCCACAGCTTCAGCGACAATCGGTGTCATAGTTAGGCCAATATCAATAGTTAAAGGTTCTACACCAAGTATTCTGATTTCTTTAGCAGGTTTCTCTAATACTTCCATAACCCCTAATACATCCTGAATCCCAAGTTCATGCATAGAGACTTTTTCTTTAAAATAAGCTTTCACTTCATCATGACTAAAGCGGTAAAGAGACCCTGGAGGTAATCCTCCTGACACAGCATCTACTAAAATCAATTTGTCAGTTCCAAGTAAAAATCGCAATAATTCCATGCCAAGTGTACCACCATCTAGCACTTGGACATGTTCTGGGAAGTGATATTGGTGGAGAAGTTGTTCCACAACTCTCACACCAAATCCCTCATCCTGCATCAAAATATTACCTACACCCAATACAGTAATTTTTTCCATTATTTAAGATCCTCTATATCATCAGGTTCGCGGTCATAAAATTTAACTCCTGAAAACATGGCAGAAATTTCACCATATTTTTCACTCATATCAGCTCTTGTCGCCATATATACATGAATAATCACAAATAATATAATCATCCATGCTACATAATGATGAATCATGTGAACGATATATTCATCAACAAATAAATGATTAGCAAAGCCAAATATTTTAGCCAGCCCACTATTTGGATTCACCTGTCCATACATGGCAAATCCCGTAAAGGCTTCTAAAAAGATCATACCATATACTCCGCCATAACCAGCACGCGCCATTGAATTTCTCAAATAAGGGCGATGGGCAGAACGCATAAACCCATAATGTAAACCCATGTCAAGCATACCTGTCCAAAATAATTTGGTCCAAGGTTTCGGCAGCATCCGATCGCCTTTATGGATGATAAAACCATAGATCCGAAAAATAAAAGACGCCATGAGTATATAGGCAGATCCAAAATGGATTAAACGAATAGTTGACATCGATGCCCAATTGCTTATTGCAAAAGTAGGTTCAACACCTTGTGTACCAATAAAAAAGGGATTACCAATATAGATACCGGTCACAAATAATACACCAATTGTACCTGCCATCAACCAATGGAAAATTCTCGTCCAGATGGTAAAGACATAATAAACAGTAACTGAACGAACTTTCATTTCATCTCCCCCTTTACCTAGCTTACGATTCGCTAAACATTCAAATACGGATCACTGTGTACGACCGCCAGCTGGCGACCTGAGGCATCATATAAATGAGTAGCACAAGCCAAACAAGGATCAAAGGAATGAATGACTTTTAAAATTTCTAGAGGTTTATCAGCAATTTTGACCTTAGTATCCATCATGCTTGCTTCATAAGGACCATAACCTGATTTGCTATCGCGAGGGCAGGCATTCCAAGTAGATGGCACAACAGCCTGGTAGTTTTCAATTTTACCATCTTTAATTACAACCCAATGGCTCAGCCCACCACGTGGTGCTTCATGAAGACCTACACCTTTCGCTTCTTTAGGCCAAGTAGTTTGTTCCCACTTTTCCATATTAGCAACTGCAGTATCACCACTTTTAATATTATTGACGAGTTTATCAAAATAATATTTAGCGATATAGGCCATAACCTGAGCTTCCAACCCGCGCACTGCCGTACGACCAACAGTCGATAACATCCATTTTTCTGGCGACAAATTGAGCAGCTTAGAAACAGCATCAATCTGATCAACCATCATTTTTTCAACCCAAGTTGGCTCTTTTATGAGTCCTTGCTTCACTTTAGTATATACAATAATGTACCGAGACAATGGACCAACTTCAGCCATTTTCCCACGCCATTTCGGAGTTTTAATCCAAGAATATTTACCATTTTCATCAAGGAATTTCCAATCAGTCTTGGTTCCCTCTTTCGGCCCAGTAAATTCAGGCTTGGTCACACCATTCCAAGGATGTAAATCCTTATCTTTTTCAGGATAATTATACCAAGAATGTTCAACACCTTCAGTAAAAACTTCAGGATCAGTAAGATCGTTGGCTACAAAAGTATGATATACGGCTTTATCAACGCCTTGAGCAAAGTTCTCGACAATTCCATCAGAACGTAGCAATAAATTTTTATGGAAATCTCCATTAGAAGTTCCTGTATATTTATCTTCAGGATAATCACCAAAACCAAGTACTCTCTCTTTTGCGAGGCCACCGCCATCAACGTAACCTTGCTTGACATAAAGTTCACCGATTGCTAATACATCAGGTACATAGAAAGAACTGGCGAGGGTAATGGCTAGATTGATCGATGCATCAACAGCGGCTAATCGCTCACTATTAATCGGCGCATTCATATCATTCATGGAAATAGAGCAAGGCATACCACCGACTACATAATGCGGATGAGGATTCTTACCACCAAATACAACATGAGAGACAACAATTTCACGTTGTTTATCAAGCATATTCAAATAGTGAGAAACGGCCATCAAATGAACTTCAGGCGGAAGCAGATTATAATCAGGATGATCCCACCATTGAGCAGAAAAAATCCCAAGCTGTCCACTATCCACGATTTTTTTAATTTTTTCTTGTATGGCTTTATAATAAGCTGTTGTCGCTTTAGGATATTCTTTTGGGTATGCGTCAGAATCAAATTCAACAGGACCTTTTAAATCCATATTGTATTTTTCCAGTACTGTATTTTGTAGAGCAGCCGTTGCTGCAGGATCAGCTTTTAGAGCCGCTACTGGGCTAATCCAATCTAATGCATGTAAATGATAAAAATGCACAATATGATCGTGAACCATTTGCGTGGCAGCAATGATATTGCGAATATAGTTGGCGTTTTTAGGTATTTCAATTCCAAGAGCATCTTCTACGGCGCGCAAACAGCCTAAGGCATGAACAGTTGTACATACACCACAAATACGTTGAGCAAAAACCCACGCATCTCGCGGATCCCGACCTTTTAAAATAAGTTCTATACCACGCCAAGCTGTCCCACTCGATAATGCATCTTGCACTTTGCCAGTGGCTTCATCGACAACAACTTCTAATCGTAAATGTCCTTCAATACGGTTCACAGGATCAACAACAACACGTTTCATCAGATGTCCCCCTTACCTAGTCTATTCTTTTTTTTCTGTCTCTGATTTATCTCCATCTGGTTTATCCCCATGAAGTCTTGAATGCTGAACAGCAGAAAGAGCTCCATGGATCAGTACGCCTGCAGTTAATGCACCTGCTGTAACAATACCGACTTTATCAGCATTTGCAATGACATTTGCCACAGGAATATTCGGCATACGTTCATAAAAAGGATCATTATCCCAGAAATTATTCGAAGCACACCCTACGCAAGGAGCTCCCGATTGAATAGGGTAGGAAAGTCCATTCCACCAACGCATATTACCACAAGAATTATAAGCTTCAGGACCACGACAACCAACTTTATATAAACACCAACCAGCTTTACTGCCAGCATCATCAAATTTTTCTACGAACATTCCCGAATCAAAAAACGGTCTACGATAACAAGTATCATGAATTCGATTGCCAAAAAATTGTTTTGGACGACCTTTACTATCAAGAGGCGGAAGTTGGCCAAATAGAGTGTAATGCATAATCACACCCGTAATAACTTCAGGGATCGGTGGGCACCCAGGAACTTTAATAATTGTCTTTCCACTCACGACATCACTAACAGAGACAGATTTAGTGGGATTCGGTTTAGCAGCTTGAATTCCTCCCCAAGCTGCACAAGAACCGACTTCAATGATAGCAGCAGCACCTTTTGCCACTTCCTTCAAGTTCTGCACAAAAGGTTTACCACCAACCATACAGGAGGTCCCATCGTCATGAAGAGGAACGGCACCTTCCACTGCCAAAATATACTTGCCGTTATATTTTTTCATCGTTTCTTGTAAGTGATGCTCTAAAGGTTCACCGGCAGCAGCCGCTAATACATCCATGTATTCCAAAGAAATCATATTTAAAATTACATCTGATGCAAGCGGGGTCTGGGAACGAATGAAAGCCTCATCACACCCTGTACACTCATGACCATGTAACCAAATTAATGGCACTAACGTTTTCTTTTCAGCAGCCGATACCACTTCAGGAATCATCATTGGCGATAACCCTAAAATACCAGTAATGGTTACACATGTTTTCAGGAAATTACGTCTACTCAAATTCTTTTGTTGGAATAAGTCCCACAAGGAATCATTTTTTTGCATAATTGGCCTCCTCCCACGTTTAAAACCTTCTTGCTTATGTCAAGTGTTACCACCAAAGAGATTTTATTTTTTTATTTCTCTTACTCCACGGTCACACCATGGTTCCTCTGCCATATAGTCACCATCATAATAGTAATAAGCACGGGCACGACAGCCACCACAAATGCCATCATATCCACAGGTACCACAACCACCTTTTAACGGTTCATGACGGAGTTTATTAAACATCTCACTGTCACGCCAAATGATATCAAAATCAGTCTCACGTACATTACCTATTTTGATAGGTAAATATGGACATGCTTGTACATTACCATTTGGTAAAATTACGCAATAGCCAGTACCTGCTAAACAACCTCGAGTAAAGCGCATAGGGATATTGCGTTCTTTGGCGATTCGCATAAATTGAGGAGCACAAGTCGGCTTAAGTTCAATGGATACTTCTTTTTGCTTTTCTAAAATACGGGTAAGCACAGCCTCATATTCTTCAGTTTTTAAGGTAGTATCTTCAATATCTTTTCCTCTGCCTGTTGGTACCAAGAAGAAAATGTGATGAGCCATAGCGCCTTTTTCCACTGCTAAATCAGTAATTTGTGTAACTTCTTTTTCATTCCAATTTGTTATGGTCGTATGAACTTGGAAAGGAAGTCCTGCTTTTCGGCAAGCAGCCATAGCAGCAATAGTCTTATCCCAAGCTCCTTCTGATTGTCTAAATTTATCATGAACTTTTTTATCAACACTGTCAAGACTAATCCCTGCTGCACCAAGGCCTGCAGCTTTTAGCTTTACCGCCACTTCTTCAGTAATTAAAATACCATTTGTACCAAGTACGGGTCTTAAACCAATACTTTTTGCATAGGCAATAAGTTCATAAATATCTTTCCGCATCAGTGGTTCGCCACCACTTAGAATAATAATTTTAAAACCAGCACGTCCCATTTCATCAAGCAATTTTTTGCCTTCTGCTGTACTTAATTCATTATTTTGTTTAGTCCCTGCATCACGATAACAATGAATGCAATTAATATTACATTCCTGCGTAGTATTCCACGAAATAATCATCTATAAGTCCCTCCATGTTGCATCAATACTATGATTCTATTGATTTCATTATAAAAACTGCTACTACCAAAGGATGTGTATTTTCTCAGACAAGAATCGGGAATTGAAACCATTTAAACAACTCTGTCAAATCTGCTTAAATTTCGACAATTCTGTTCTTCCTTGCGTTCTATTATCGCAAATTAACGTTCTTTATACAATATAAATTTTATAAAAATATACAATATTCATTCTAAATAAAATCGACAATTTGATTTAAAACAAAGTAAATAAATCTTCTATTACTTGTAAAAAAGACTTGGCTAAGCCAAGTCTTTTTTTATTATATCATTTTATCAATAGCGTCCATTAAATCTTTGCGAGGACGATATCCAACAAGACGATTTACTTCTTTCCCATCTTTGAGAATCAATAACGTTGGAATACTCATAACATCATATTGACTAGCTAGTTGCTGTTGTTCATCAACATTTATTTTAGCAACAATCGCTTTATCTTCATATTCTTCAGCTACAGCCTCAAGTTCAGGAGCAACCATTTTGCAAGGACCACACCAAGGTGCCCAAAAATCAACAAGAACTGGTTTATCACTTTTTAGCACTTTATCATTGAAATCACTTGCATTACTAATATTTAATACACTCATTATGTAGCCTCCATTATTTCAATTTTACTTTTAGTCTGCTCAATACTTATCTCCTTATACAAAGATGAGTATATCTATATTGTAGAAAAATACCATAGAAAAGTCAACAATTAATAATTATAATTACTATAATATAATTATTAATTAGTTTTTTTCTTTCATTTAAGTCCGGTATTAAATTTATAAAGAAGTCTTAGTCGTTCTTACTTGGAATCAAGAAATTGTTATACATTCTGATTCCGAAATGCAAAACACGTAGTTCTCTCATCGAGCACTACGTGTCAATCTTTCTTATTAGGTTGTGAGTTATCAATAAGCCGAGTTTTGTTCCACTTACGTGGTGATGATCATCTATCTAGTCTGGCAGTTACCTGACAGCTCTAGCGACGCAACCCGGAAGGTTCAGCGGGCAGCTTCATCCCTTCCCTATTTGGTCTTGCTCCAGGTGGGGTTTACCTAGCCAGCCAGTCACCTGACTGCTGGTGCGCTCTTACCGCACCGTTCCATCCTTACCGGCATAACCGGCGGTTTACATTTCTATGGCACTTTCCCTGAGGTCGCCCTCGCTGGACGTTATCCAGCACCCTGCCCTATGGAGCTCGGACTTTCCTCGTATGCTTTATGGGCATCCGCGATCATCTTTCCTACTCACAGCACTTATAAAGATTATTTAATTAGCTAGATTAATATTTTATCACAGAAAACAATCATCGTCAATATAGATGCATTTTGTAATATTTCCCACATGCTAAAATTTTTATCAATAGACGACTAATACATCTTGATTGACAGAATCAACAGCAATATCCACGCCCCATTTATCCCGTTTCCCACATGCCATGAGATATTCAGCCACATGAGAGACTACGGGTTGCTCTGTTGCAAAATGTCCAGCATCAATTACT
The DNA here is from genome assembly GCF_042610375.1 of Pelosinus sp. sgz500959. Classification (NCBI taxonomy): domain Bacteria; kingdom Bacillati; phylum Bacillota; class Negativicutes; order Selenomonadales; family Sporomusaceae; genus Pelosinus; species Pelosinus sp. sgz500959. The sequence goes on along the minus strand of NZ_JBGJZL010000003.1, from coordinate 422,960 downwards.
GCAATACCAGCAGCTAATGCATCTTGCGCTTCATGATATTTTACATCACCCGTAACAAGTACATCAGCACCAGCAAAAGCCGCTTTATGTATTAAACTAGCACCGCTTCCCCCACACACTGCCACTTTTTTGATCATCTTTTCTTTAGATCCGGCTACACTCGCATACTCGATACCTAATGAATTTTTAACGCAAACAACAAACTGATGCAGCAACATAGGCGTTGCCAATTTGCCGATACGTCCTAACCCCAGGGTATCGCCAGAATTAGTAAGGAGAATTAAATCGTAAGCTACCTCTTCATAAGGATGAGCTTTCAGCATTTCCTTGATAATTCGTCGACTGTTTTTCTCCGTTACAATTGTTTCTAGGCGAACTTCTTCGACAAATTCCAGCGTACTTGATTGTCCAATAAAAGGCTTTGCCTGCTCTAAAGGCATAAACGTTCCCGTACCAGGTGTTGTAAATGTACAGTGACTATAGTTTCCAAGATGTCCAGCTCCAGCTTCCGTCATAGCCTTGCGCACAATCTCTAAATGAGTTTTTGGTATAAACACAATTAACTTATACAGTTTTTCTGTATAACTCACTGCAAGAGGCTTGGCATCCTGTAGCTGGAATCTTTCTGCCAAAATATCATTCACACCACCAATTGCACTATCAAGATTGGTATGAGTAGCATATACTGCAATATCTGCTTTTAATAAACTTGCTAAAAGTTGTCCCTGCGGTAAATCAGTACGAATGTTTTTAAACGCTTTGAAGATAACTGGGTGATGAGTAATAATCAAATCAATACCATCTTCAATAGCCTGATCGGCAACGGATTGAGTCACATCCAAAGTGACTAATATCTTAGAAATTTTTTGGGCAGGGCTACCTAATAGTAAGCCTACATTATCCCAACTTTCAGCCAGATATCTTGGCGCCAATCGCTCCACAGCATCCATTATAACCTGACATTTTACAGACATTGTCTCTTAGCCTCCAATTGTTCCAATCTCTTGGTATACTCATCAAATTTGGAACTTTGTTGTGCACTGTCACTATTTGCCATTTCGCGTAACACCCGCTCAGTTTGGGCAATTAAGTGATCAAGGTGTAACCCTAGTAGCTTTGGTTTCTTCTTCCATAATATCATACCAATATCATACATAATCGATTCAAATTCAGGGGAAACCCCTTGCTCCGCTACAATAATTTCATACAATCGCCCCTCGTCTTGCACCAAGGCTTCATCCACAATGCACCATTTGTTCGCAGTTAACCAAGAGCGTACGGCCACTGCTGCGATCATCGGTTGTAAAATAAGACGTGTAACAGAAGATGTTACTTCAGGTTGACTTTTTAAGATCTCAATAATCGTACTACCACCCATACCAGCAATGACGACTGTATCAACTTCACCAGGAGAAAGCACTGCTAATCCATTACCAAAGCGCACAGAAATCTTTTCTTCCAATCCTAAACTCTCTATATTGTCTTTCGCTGCTTGATAAGGTCCTTTATGAATATCACCTGCAACAGCAGAAATAGCAATTTTTTTCTGTATTAGCTCAATTGGTAAATATCCATGATCTGTGCCAATATCAGCCAAACGTGCCCCTTGAGGCACAAAAGCTCCTAGCGCTGCCAATCGTTCACCAAGTTTCATTTTCCCTCACCTCACTTCATATGATTAACTTACCTAAACTAAAAAATGCAAAGCATATGCTTTGCATCTCGATATCATGTGGTGGGCGATGACGGGATCGAACCGCCGACATCCTGCTTGTAAGGCAGGCGCTCTCCCGGCTGAGCTAATCGCCCGAGATGGTGACCCGTGGGGGAATCGAACCCCCGATACCGCCGTGAAAGGGCGGTGTCTTGACCGCTTGACCAACGGGCCATATGTCTTAATTTAAATGGTGGGCCCACCTGGGATCGAACCAGGGACCAGCCGGTTATGAGCCGGCTGCTCTACCGCTGAGCTATAGGCCCTCGTAATGAAAATGGCTCCTGGAGTAGGACTCGAACCTACGACCGATCGGTTAACAGCCGATTGCTCTACCAACTGAGCTATCCAGGAATTTCACCAACATTGATTATTATAATATAACAGCAATGTTATGTCAATAACTTTTTTTCACAGAATCAAAAATATATTATTTTACTAATCTATGCTGATTCCGCTTTATCAACACCCTATTGCGCTACTTAAGCTTCTTCTTATAATAATATGAAACCATCCCTTATTTCCTGCTGTAAAAACCTGCTACTGTTTTTATCAAATACCAAAGTTATTCTAAAAAGTCTTTTAATTTCTTACTACGGCTAGGATGTCTTAATTTTCTAAGAGCCTTCGCTTCAATTTGGCGAATCCGTTCTCGGGTAACACCAAAATGTTGTCCAACTTCTTCTAACGTACGCGCTCGTCCATCATCAAGTCCAAATCTAAGTCTGAGAACTTTTTCCTCGCGAGGAGTCAGCGTATCCAATACCTCTTCCAACTGCTCTTTTAATAACATAAAAGAAGCAGCTTCGGCTGGAGCAGGTGCATCCTGATCTTCAATGAAATCTCCCAAATGAGAATCTTCTTCTTCACCGATTGGAGTCTCTAAAGATACTGGCTCTTGAGCGATTTTCATAATTTCACGTACTCGCTCAACACTAATATCCATTTCCTTACCAATTTCTTCAGGTTGTGGTTCACGTCCAAGCTCTTGAAGCAGCTGCCTTGATACACGAATCAATTTATTAATCGTCTCTACCATATGCACCGGAATTCGAATGGTTCGCGCTTGGTCAGCAATCGCACGTGTAATCGCTTGACGAATCCACCATGTCGCATAGGTACTGAATTTATAACCTTTGTTATAATCAAATTTTTCAACAGCTTTGATCAAACCTAAGTTACCTTCTTGAATCAAGTCTAAAAATAACATCCCACGCCCAACATAACGTTTTGCGATACTAACAACTAAACGTAAATTAGCTTCAGCTAAACGTCGTTTTGCTTCTTCATCCCCTTGTTCCATACGCTGAGCAAGTTTTATCTCTTCATCACCAGTCAATAATGGAACTCTACCAATTTCCTTCAGATACATACGAACAGGATCATCAATACTAATACCATCAGGAATGCTTAAATCGATATCGACTTCATCTGCAGTAATTTCTTCTTTTTCTAATACTTCAGGCTCTTCAGCCCGCTCAGCATCATCGGGAAGTTCATCTACTATTTCAATCCCTTTGCTTGAAAATACTTCATACATATCATCAATTTCATCAGGAGATAAATCTTCACTTTGGAGAGTATCCATGATCTCACCATAGGTTAAAACACCACCGTGTTTTTTACCTTTATTCACCAATTTCGTTACATGTTCACTGGGTATATTCTTCTTTTCTGTCATTTTACTCCCCTCCTCTATTGGTCTCCCAATCAAGGCTTAGTTTATTTTTCATTTATAAATAATGCAGTTTGTTAATTTCATTATTTATTCGCTGACTTTCTGCTAATTCCTGCAAAAAGCGATCGTCACCCATACGCTGTAATTCATCAGCTCGCAAGCGATGTTGTTCATATAGGCCTTTTAATTTTGTCAATCTCATACTTTTAATACAATCATCAACCATTTTTACAATGTCATTATATTGTATATCAATCAGCATGATGAGAGATAACTCTGCATTGGCGGCTTCACTAAGGGACATTGTCCAAGCATTATCGACAATATTCTTCCCCATATTATACTCATTAAATATCAATTCAATGATTTCTCGTCGTTGCTCTCCCTGTATTTCTTCAACAGGAAGATTGGTTTGAATATGTGATATCAATGATCGATCTTCACACATTAATCGAATGATATGTCTTTCAGCCTGTTCAGTGGCAACTGACGGGGTACGCGCAACGATTATATTGGATATATTCTTTCCCACTTTTACATTTTTATCCTTTTTATTTTGAAATAAAAATTTTCGCACTTCACTACGTATTGCACTTTCATCAATGGATAACGCTTGTGATATACGAGCAATATGGGCATTCACCTCTACAGCATTATTAGCCGCTCCTAAAACAGGCACTATTTTTGATACAACTGCAACCTTACCTTCAAGATTACTATGATCCGTCGTATCAAAAGCTTGTTTTATTTGATATTCTAAGAAATCTACGGCATCTTTAATGAGTACTTTAAAGGCTTCTGCTCCATGCTTGCGGATAAATGCATCAGGATCTTTTCCATCAGGAATTAAAACAACTCGGACATTAGCCCCCATATTACGCAAAATTGATAAAGCCCGTGAAGTAGCATTTTGACCTGCAGAATCGCTGTCATAGGCAAATAATATTTCAATTGCATGGTCACGACTGAGGCGGAGCATCAAATTTCCTTGCTCTGGAGAAAATGCTGTACCTAGAGAAGCGACTACATTTTTTATTCCAAAAGCATGAGCTGTAATGACATCCATATAACCTTCTACTACGATAGCCTGTCCACATTCTTTAATAAACTTATGCGCAGTATCAAAACCAAACAGAATATGTCTTTTGTTAAAAACAAGAGTCTCTGGAGAGTTTAAATATTTGGGCTGACTTTCATCCATGACCCGCCCACCAAAACCAACGATCCTCCCCCGCACATCGCTAATCGGAAACATAATTCGATTCCGAAACCGATCATAAACTCCCTCACTAGAGTTTCGTTGTACTGCCAATCCAGCTTTCAGTAAAAGATCCTGTTCCACACCCCGCCCCAAAAATGCTTGCACTAATTTATCCCAAGCGGGTGGAGCAAAACCAATCTTAAAGCTTTCAATCATTTCGATTGTAATACCACGACCTTGTAAGTATTCCTGAGCGGTTTTACCATACGCAGTTTTCGTCAAACAAGCATAAAAAAAGTCCCTCGCCATTTCGTTTACACGATAGAGTTTGGTTATTTCCCGCTCCCTAGTCAATTCCTGTGCCGTTCTTTCTTTTTGCGGCACTGGAATATTCATTTTTTGCGCCAACATTTTCACAGCATCAAAAAAGCTAATATTTTCAATTTTCATCAGAAAATTAAATACATTGCCTCCACTTTGGCAGCCAAAACAATAATAAAAACCTTTTTCAGTCGTTACAGAAAATGATGGAGTATTCTCATGATGAAATGGACAACAACCCCAATAATTTTTACCTTTCTTTTTCAAAGGTACATAATCTGATAGAATGCTTACAATATCACATTCTGAGCGCAATCTATCAATAAATTCATCATAAACTGCATCCTTCATGCTATCACCTTTAACCCATCTGCATCGCTTTTTCTGCGTGTCTTCTTTCGACGCACTTCATATTGAAGGATAAGACTTCAGCCTGCACCTAATGGTTGGCCAGAAATTAGCTTATTTTCATGATTTCGCGTTCTGCTGCATTTTCTATTAATTTTATCATACCCAATATTATTAAAAGAAAATCTAAATTCGATTCGTGACTTATTTCTACATAAAGTTCCATAATCCTGCTATAATGTAAGGATTCGATTATAGATATTATTTTTTATAATATCTAGCAAATAACTTTTATAGTAACAGTATTCAATATAAATTATAATTATCCTCTATTTTTATCTTGACAATACTTATATTATTCGATTCTAATCGTTTAAAACTAGACTTTCTTTTATTATTCTATTCTTTTATACAAAAAATTCTCAAAAAAAAAGAAAAGTAATCTAATTTATGATTACTTTTTCAAATTCTATATGTTGCTGAAGTAAAGAATATAGAATTATCTCTATTGTGAATAACATGACTACAGCATTTATTATAAGGAACCCCACTTAGAAGGTATAAATAATTTTTCAAATAAATTAACGGCATACATATCTGTTAATCCAGCAATATAATCAATAATTGTCATCTCTAGCCCCCATTGCTCTTCACGCTCTAGGTATTCTTGTGGTAACCGTTCAGGGTGAATTCTGAAGTACTCATATAGCTTTCGAATAATATACTGAGCTTTTTTGCGATCTCCTTCAAGAGCCACTGAATGATAAATTTTTTCAAACATAAATTCTCTAAATTCTTCCATTGATTTTTTTACTTTTGGAGACATTTTGATTTCACTATGCCCCTCAGATGTCTTAATCAGATCGCCAACCATGACCGTAATCATATGAGAAGGATTTACCCCTAAGACTTTAGAGACTTTTTCCGGTAAATCATTAACCTTAATCATACCAGCCCGAATTCCATCATCATAATCATGACACAAATATGCAATCCGATCACCAATACGTACTACATTGCCTTCTAACGTCAATGCTTTATTTTCACCTGTATGATTTAAAATTCCATCTTTTACTTCGAGACTTAAGTTAAGTCCTTTACCGCCCCTTTCAATATATTCTACGACCCTTAAACTCTGCTCATTATGATTGTAATGACCAATAATTTCACGCAAGGCATATTCACCAACATGACCAAAAGGAGTATGCCCCACATCATGACCTAAGGCAATGGCTTCTGTTAGATCTTCATTTAACAATAACGCTCTTGCAATTGTCCTTGATATTTGCGCCACTTCTAAACTATGAGTCATACGCATACGATAATGATCGCCAGGAGATATGTAGACTTGGGTTTTATGTTTCAGACGTCTGAAAGCTTTACTATGAATAATTCGGTCTCGGTCACGTTGAAAGGCTGTACGAAATTCACAACTATCCTCTTCTTTATCACGAACGGCTTCACGGCTCTTACTTGCAAATGATGATAGGATTTTATACTCTTGCTCTTCAATACGTTCACGAATATTCACAAAATCGCCTCCCTCTTTCTTAATTATACAATATTATACAGTGAATTTGCTACAGGGTGAAATTTATTATTTCCATTAAACATGATATAATGTAAGAAGATATTTTCTTATTTTATCAATAGAAGGAGGTTTTTATGAAAGCTAAAATTTTAACTATGACATTATTAGTCATCGTATTGTTCACAGCAACCGCCATGGCTGCCAAACCCATTATCAAAGCTGATCAACAATATCTTGATATTAATACAGGACTCTATATGCTCGATGGCAATGTCTACATTGAAGTAAAAAACCGTATTATTACTGCTGGTCAAGCAAAAGTGAGTCTTGCTTCACTCGAAGTATGGGGAACAGGCGGCATCACGGTCACTCAAGATGACATTTACTTCACAGGTGATAAAGTTTATGTCTATGGCTCTAGCGAACGTGCCACGATCGAAGGCAACATTAATTTTTCTCGTACAAATACAACAGTCACCGCTGATCGCGTAGATTATAGTTGGCGAGATAAAAATGCAGTATTTAGCGGCAATGTAAAAGTTACACAAAATGATAATACATTTACTGCTGATAGTATCAAATATAATATAGAAACAAATACATTTTTTTAACAAATAAACCCTCCGTTTTTACAACAGAGGGTTTATTTTTATATTTTATTGAACATGCATTTCACAAAAACCTTGATCAGCAGCTGGATTATTACAGATAATATCCATGATCCGATTGGCAGTCTCTTCGATCGCTTTATTTGATACATCGATAATCGGACATTTCAGTTGCTCCATAATACTCTTTGCATACTCCACCTCTTGCGTAATACGCTGAACGTCAGCATAACAAGAATCAGGATCGAGCCCCATCGAAGTAAGCCGCTCTGCACGAATACCATTTAATTTTTCCGGATCAATAATTAAGCCAATAATTCGTTCAGTCGGAACCTTAAATAATTGTTCTGGCGGTGCTACTTCTGGCACCATGGGAACATTGGCGACTTTTATTTTTTTATGGGCTAAGTACATGCTTAAAGGCGTTTTTGAAGTCCGAGAAACCCCAACAAGTACAACATCAGCCTTTAATAATCCCCATGGATTTTTCCCATCATCATATTTCACAGCAAACTCTACGGCTTCGACCCGTTTAAAATAGTCTTCATCCAATTTATGAATAAGACCAGGCTTGAGTCTAGGAACGAGTCCAGATACATTTTGCAAGGCATGAATCATCGGTCCCATGACGTCAATCGCTGAAATACCCGAACGCTCTGCCTGAAGAAATAAAGCTTCTCGCAATTCAACATTTACAAGAGTGTGACAAATCACACTTTTACGATGAGTTGCTTCCTCGATAATCTTTTCAATTTGCTCAGCAGTTTTGATATAGGGGATGCGAACGATCTCAAAAGAGTCAGCTTCAAATTGGCTAGCCGTAGCACGAGCGATCATTTCTGCAGTCTCCCCAATCGAATCAGATAGCGCATAAATTATGGTTGATTTAGTCATGATGTCCCCCCCTTTTTTCTTATATACCAATCAAGCACATAGATGACCATGTGCTTGATTAACAACTACCTACGCATTAAAATGCGACAAGTTTACTTAGATCTGCTATGTTCGCAGTCAGATGAGTAATGGCCTTCAATAAAGCTAAACGATTATTACGTACTCCAATATCCTCAGCCATGACCATCACTTCGCTAAAAAATGTATCAATTGGTGTAGCCATCCCAATCATAGCCTTTAACACTCCAGGGTAATCTTTAGTGACTAGCATCTTTTCAATGTCTTGCCGTGCTACTTGATACCCCTTATATAAAGCATGTTCTGCGTTGACTACAAATAGGTTTTCATCAATCGCATCAGTGGTCGCATGCTTCATAAGATTACTTGCGCGAGTAAAAGCTTGAATAGCCTTTTGCATTTCAGCTCCAGTGCCCTCTAATTCCATCGCCTTCGCTCTGAGCCAAGTATCATAGATATCATCAATCCCTACTGCCATAACAGCATCAATAATATCATATCGAATCTTTTCGTCCGCTAAAATATTTTTAACCCTTAGGCGGAAAAAGTCTTGTATCTCTTTTTGTAATTTCTCTTGTTGTGCACTATCACTAAAATTCAATAATTCCATTGTTTTTAGCAACATCGTTGATAAAGAGATATGATGTTTGCCATCAACGAGGATATTGACAATACCCAGAGCCTGGCGCCGTAGAGCATAAGGATCTTGTGATCCTGTCGGAATGAGACCTCGACTAAAGGTTGATACAATATTATCCAATTTATCTGCGATACTAATCACTTGTCCAACGGAACTTTTAGGTAAAATATCTCCAGCAAATCGTGGCAAATAATGTTCAAAAATCGCCTCAGCTACTGCTGGCTGTTCACCATTGAGTAACGCATATTCACGGCCCATGGTACCCTGTAATTCTGTAAATTCACAGACCATACCTGTAACAAGATCAGTTTTAGCGAGAATTGCACTGCGACGAATTACACTTGTTAGCTCATCTGCAAGATTAAGTTCTGCTGCAATGCCCACAGCCAGTTTCTCAATACGCAATGTTTTATCATGTAAAGTGCCTAGTCCATCTTGGAAGACAATCGTTTTTAATTTATCTAAGCGATCAATCAATTTAATCTTTTTATCTTCTTCATAGAAAAAACGAGCATCAGCCAAACGTGCTTTTAATACTCTTTCATTACCATGACGAACAACATCAAGATGCTCAGCCCCTCCATTACGTACAGTAATAAATACAGGCAGCAATTTTCCTTCTGGAGAAAAAACTGGGAAATAACGTTGATGTTCACGCATAGGTGTAATGACAGCCTCAGGCGGCAGTGATAAATACTTTTCTTCGAAGGTTCCATACAATGCAGTAGGATACTCTACAAGATAAACCACTTCTTCTAATAGATCTTCATCAATAGTTGCTGTACCACCTTGTTCAATCGCAATTTTTTCTACCTGCTCACGAATGACTTGGCGTCGAACCTCCTGATCAACCATAACATACTGGTCAGGCAATGTAGAGAAATAATCCTCAACGGACTGAACTGTAAATTCGCCTTTACTTAAAAAACGGTGTCCCCGCGTTTTATTACCCGTCTCAACTTCTGCTACAGTGAAAGGAATGACTTCGTTACCAAACAAAGCGACTAACCAACGTATTGGTCTTACAAAACGCCGCTCTAAATGAGCCCAGCGCATATTTTTAGGAAAATTTAAACTATCGATTAGGTTTGTTAACATCTCTGCTAATAATCCAGCTACTGGTTTTCCCTCTTCTTGCACCATAGCATATACATATCCATCTTTTACAACAAGAGCCGTTGCCTCAACACCTTGCCCTCTAGCAAAACCTTGGGCAGCTTTCGTCGGGTTACCATCTGCATCAAAGGCAATCTTAATAGAAGGTCCTTTATTCTCACTATGCATATCAGTCTGTTCTTCAGCCATATCACGCACAACCAACACTAAACGACGAGGCGTCCCAAGTACCTGAATTTCCTTATAACCAATTCTCAGCTCAGTTAATTTTGTCGTAGCAACATGTTTCAGTTGTTCTAATGCCCCTGACATAAATCTTGCTGGAATCTCTTCCGTTCCAATTTCCAATAACAAATCTTTTGCCATAATTAGTTGCCCTCCTTAAGCAGCGGAAATCCTAGTTGTTCACGCCGTGCCAGATAACTTTGTGCACATGCTCTTGCCATATTACGTACACGACCAATAAAACCAGTCCGTTCACTTACGCTGATTGCACCACGGGCATCAAGCAAATTGAAAGTATGAGAACATTTGAGAACATAGTCATAAGCTGGAAGCACATAACCTGCATCAATCACTCGAATTGCTTCTTTTTCGTACATATCAAAGAGTTGAAATAATAATGCTGTATCAGCAATCTCAAAATTATAATGTGATTGCTCTACTTCATTACGATGAAAAACATCCCCATAGGTGATGCCAGCTACCCATTCCAACTCATATACATTTTCTTTACTCTGTATATACATGGCTAATCGTTCTAACCCATAGGTTATTTCCACAGATACTGGCTTAACATCAATACCGCCTACTTGTTGAAAATAAGTAAATTGAGTGATCTCCATACCATCAAGCCAAACTTCCCAACCAAGTCCCCAAGCGCCAAGAGTTGGTGATTCCCAATTATCTTCAACAAAACGAATATCATGTTTAGCTGGATCAATCCCTAAGCAAACCAGGCTTTCCAAATATAATTCTTGAATATTTGCTGGTGATGGTTTCATAATCACTTGATATTGATGATGTTGCAATAACCGGTTAGGATTTTCACCATACCGTCCATCTGCTGGACGACGTGATGGTTCAACATAAGCTACATTCCAAGGCTCAGGTCCAAGAGCTCGTAAGAACGTAGCTGGATTCATGGTACCTGCACCTTTTTCTACGTCATATGGTTGCATTAAAATGCAGTTTTGTTTAGCCCAGAAATTCTGGAGTGTTAAAATAATGTCTTGAAAAGTCAATTGTAGTACGCCTCCTAAAAAATAAAATAAAAACCCCTTGTCCACAGTAACATATCGTTACAGGGACGAGAGGTTAATCCCGCGGTTCCACCCTGATTGGCCACCCAAAATGACCCACCTTAACTTATAGCGAGTTTTACTAGCTTACCATAGAATCAGAAGAATTCATCAGTAAGATTTCCTCTCGCAGCTTGGGAAGGCCATTCACCTATCTAATTGCTAAGCTCACACTTTCCTTAGCTCGCTGAACAGTCAGTTATAAAATACCTCTCTCGATATCCATAACAGCCTTATTGCAGTTAGGTGTTTTTTCCCGCATTGCCGTAATTTAGTTAAAATCATAACAAAGTTGTCTTTATTTGTCAATGTCAAAAACTAGATTCCACCATCTTTACGATGGTCTCGTCCATCTTCTTCAGCAGCGTTTTCGTTATTTGATACTTCAGTTTCAACTTTGCTACCGTCATTACGTACCACTTCAATCGTGCAACGTTTAAACATTGCAACAAGTACTCCAAGGACTGCCAGATGTGGTAAGACCATCGCCCCAATTGCACCAAAGGTGACAGGAATTTCAACAAGAGTACGTCCTTCACTCTTTACGCTAATTTTATTTACATTGCCTTCATAAATAAGCCCTTTGACTTTATCAACGACTTCTCCAGAGCGCACAGAAAATTCTTCAGTCCACTTTGAATCTTTCTTATTATCATCAAAGTCAATTAAAGCTTCAAGAACATTACCATTGCTCTTTTCTAATGCTTCTTTTGCTTCACGATAAGAAAAACCTGTACGTTCACGGACAATGTCAATTTTCTCTAAAGTAATATCTTCCATAATAAATACCCTCCCATAAGGTTTTCTTTTATTATTTCCATAAATAACCCTTATTATTCTAGCGTTAAACCTTAGGATCATCTTTACATGATAGAAGCAACTTGTTTGATAAAATTCATCGACTTAAGAGGTCTGTCCAGACATTGCATTAAATAACCCAATAACAATTTTTCAGTTTGGACTAAAACTGTAGGATTTACTGAGAATCCCCCTGGATTATGCCAATCAAGAGTTAATAAGCAATGGGTAAATTGATGCACCTTATCGTTAATTTCCGAAAGTCCGTCATGTTCGCATTGACTACAAACATAACCACCATTGTTAAAACTAAAATAGGCAGGAAAATTGATTTCTTGTCCACACAAGGTACATCGGTCAAACTCTGGAGAGTAACCTGTAATAGATAACAACTGCCACGCATAAGCGAGTGCCACAATGCGTGGATTGCGCACTGTCAACACATGAAATACAGTGAGCAATAAATCAAATATATGAGGGTCTGGTTGGCGTTCTGGACAAAGTTCTGCTGTTAGTTCCGCAATAAATGCACCATACGCCATACAATTAAAATCTTCCTGTAATTGTCTAAAAGCATGTTTGACTTCGCATTGTTTAACCGAATCGGAATTTTTCCCAGGTAATAACATCACTTCAAGGTGTGTAAACAGTTGCATACCACCAGCCAAAGGACTTTTGGGGCGACGAGCACCATTGGCAAAAGCAATTATTTTTCCATGTTCTCGCGAAAATAAAGTTACAATCTTATCAGCATCGCCCCAATCGCGTACTGCTACTAAGATCGCTTCAGCTTGATATTGTGCCATACTTCCCTCAACATACCATACTTAATCGAGTTTTTCAAATCTTACATTAGAGGTGTTATCATCCGATTCCTCTCTGGTGACGTTTCAGGTTGGTCATTACATTCAGTGCATGAGCGATACATCAAATATGCCTCAATCTGTCCGGTACTCTGGAAAACTTTCCACATTAAATCCCGCAACATCACTTGACATCATCCCTTCGCACATATTTTTTCCAGCTTGACCTTTGTAACAACGTTTGCGTCATTTACTCGATAACCAAGTCTTATTTATGATTAAGCATCGCTCTCTTCTTCAGCTGGAAGAGGCATCGCTTTAACCCGTACTACACGAAAACCATTGACTTGTAACACAGAGAAAACATACTCACCAATATTGACTTCATCACCAATTTCAGGTCGTCGCCCAAGCACTCCAAATATATAACCACCAATAGTATCTTCTTCATGATCGTCAAAATGGATATTTAACAATCCAGCAACATCATCAAAAAGTACTCGACCATCAAATTCATAGGTTCCATCAGCTAAACGTTGAATTTCCGCCTGAACAATATCATCATGTTCATCTTGGATATCACCGACTATTTCTTCAATAATATCTTCCATTGCGACAAGTCCTGCAGTACCACCATACTCATCAACTACGACCGCTAAATGCATTCGTTTACGCCGCATCAATTGCAAAAGTTTAGCCACCGACATTCCCTCAGGAACAACTAACATTTCTCGCATAATGGTCGTAATATCTTTTTTCTCAGCATTATCTAATTCAAGATCCATCAAATCACGTAAGTGGATCATACCAATAATGTGATCTTTATCTTCTACGCATAAAGGATAACGAGTATGATGAGTTTCGCGCACAACTTTCAAATTTTCTTCATAAGAATCATCAACAAATAAACAAATAATATCTTGACGTGGCACCATGACCTCACGGGCTAATCGATCGGCAAAATCAAATACATTATCAATTAGATCACTTTCCATTTGGTTTAATACCCCACCACGATGGCTGGCACTGACAATCATCCTTAACTCTTCTTCTGAATGAGCCAAATCTGCTTCATTTGCAGGTTTTACACCGAGAAGTTTTAAAAAGAACCAAGCGGTATAATCAAATAACATGATCACAGGATAACCAATCTTATGGAAAATATATAAAGGCCAAGCTGCCAACAATACCATACGCTCTGTTCTTTGAATAGCAAAAGACTTAGGAATTAATTCGCCAACTACAACATGTAAAAGGGTAATGAACGTAAAACTGATTGCAATGCTAACGGTGTGAAGCATTAACTCCGATGAGGAAACATACTTGATTAATATTGGCTCTATAATCGAAGAAACTGCTGGTTCACCAATCCACCCTAAAGCAAGTGAGGATAAGGTAATCCCCAACTGAATCGCACTTAAATAAGTATCTAATGAAGAAACAATCTTTAAGGCTAATCTAGCGTTATTATTGCCTTGGTGTACCAACTCTTCCAAACGAGTTTTTCGGATTTTCACCAAGGAAAATTCTGCCACGACAAAAAATCCATTTAATAATACGAGTAAAAAAGCTCCTAACAATTTTATTAAACTAAACAACGACGACTCGATAGCGCATCTCTCCCCCAATCTGTTACAAAAATCATTTTTAAGCCCTTATCACCATTATCTATACCAAATGAACCTCTAATTCACTATACAAAAATCACATTCTTTCATCGCTTCTCTATTCATATTATTAACCTGTCAACATAATAATATGAAACCCAAAAGTGGCAAAACATTCTTTTACTCTTCTTTACAAATCATACCATCTTAACGCATGACCGTCAATAAAGAATGGCTATCGCCAAGCGATAGCCTAAAAAAAAATCTATATCAATCGTAACCAAAACCACGCAAACTACCTTCCTTGTTACGCCAATCTTTTTTCACTTTTACCCACAAATCAAGAAAAATCTTCGAACCTAATAAGTTTTCAATATCAATACGCGCTAAACGGCCAATATCTTTTAATAGTTGACCTTTTGCACCAATCACGATGCCTTTTTGTGATTCCCGTTCAACATAAATGACAGCCCTTACATACACTGTATCATTGGGACGCGTTAAAATTTCTTCAATATCCACAGCAATTGAATGAGGTACTTCATCACGAGTAGAGTGAAGTACTTTTTCCCGAATTAATTCTGTGATAACTAAACGCTCAGGCTGATCAGTGACCATATCTTCTGGATAATACTGTGGACCTGGTTCTAAATATTTTTTGACCTCAAGTACTAGATTGTCCAAATTTGTATGTTCAATTGCAGAAATAGGTACAACGCCAGCAAAGTTATAAAGTGCTGAATATTTTTCTATAATAGGAAGCAGCTTAGTTTTTTCGATCTTATCGATCTTATTGACAACAAGTATGACAGGGGTTTTAACCGAAGCTAATAATTCTAAAATATACTTTTCCCCACCGCCAAACTCTTCAGTAGCATCTACAACAAAAAAGATAACTTCTACTTCACGCAAAGTATTTTCTGCGGCTTTTAGCATATACTCACCAAGTTTATGCTTAGGCTTATGTATTCCAGGTGTATCGATAAATAAAATTTGTGCATCATCCAAGGTAAGTACACACATAATTTTATTCCTAGTGGTTTGCGGCTTATCAGACATAATCACTACTTTTTGTCCAACTAAACTATTAATTAAGGTTGATTTTCCCACATTAGGTCTACCAATTACCGAAACAAATCCGGATTTATGTTCTGCATTCACTACCATTATTAAATCTCTCCTGACAAATGTTTTTTCTCAAATGAATAGGGTAATAATTCTTCAAGTGTAGCAATTCTTTGCTCACCGTGCAAATTGCACATCATGATCTTTTGTATACGAAATTCAGCCATAACTTGCCTACAAGCTCCACAAGGCGCTACAGGTTTAACTGTATCAGCGATAATCGCAATTGCAACTAAATCAGTTTCCCCCTCAGATACAGCCTTAAAAATAGCTGTACGTTCGGCACAATTACACAAACCATAGGAAGCATTTTCCACATTACAGCCCGTATATATTTTCCCATTTTTAGCGAGTACCGCAGCCCCAACTTTGAAATTGGAATAGGGCACATAAGCATTTTCCCTTACTGCCTGCGCCGCCACAATGATTTCTTCCATCACTTTTTTCTCCTTAGGTCCATATTTTTTTCCAAAATAAAATATAACCAACAATCAAGGAAATAATGGCTGTAATCAACACAGCTCCAGCTGCTACATCTTTCGCAATTTTCGCCAGAGGATGTACTTCTGGCGACACCATATCAACTACCTTTTCCACAACAGTATTGACCATCTCAGCAACAAGTACGCTGGATATTGTTACTAATAAGACTAAGATTTTATCATCATCAAGTTGCAGCCACCAAGCCAATCCTCCTGCAAAGAAAGCTGCTGCCATGTGGATTTTCATATTGCGTTCATGTAAAAGACAATATACGATACCAGAAAAAGCATTCTTAAATGCTTGTGAAAGACTTTGTTTCCTCTTCATTATACACGATGAATGCCCAAAAGAGATAAAACATGTTCTTCTTCTTGTCGCATTTCTGTTTTTTCTTCTTCTGTCATATGATCATATCCTAATAGATGCAGTATACCATGCACTGTCAAATAAGCCAATTCACGTTCCAAACTATGTCCATATTCTTCAGCTTGACGGGTTGCAGTCTCCACCGAAATGATGATGTCACCTAATAAAACCTCTTCAGGCCCATCAAGGACTTCAGGCTCATCCCCTTCATTTAATGCAAAAGATAAGACATCGGTTGAACAATCTTTGCCTCGATATTCAAGGTTCAAAGCATGGATATATTCATCATTTGCCAAGACTACACTTACTTCAGTATGAGCTTCGATATCATAAACTTCAGCAGTTTTTTGCAACACCGACATCACTATTTGTTCCATTGACAATGTAATTACCGTCTTTTCCTGTAGGTTGTTTAATGCTATTTCCATTCTTATTTTTTCTCCTCTCTAGTTCCTTCACTGCATCTGGATATTCAATACGCTTATGAAACATGCTAGAAAGAACTCTGATAAAGACATCACCAATGATATTCAAATCTTTCAGTGTTAAGTTACATTCATCAAGTTGACCATCATGTAATCGTTCTCGTATGAGTTTGCGTACTGTAGCTTCAATGCGATTGGCATTCGGTTTGTTAATCGATCGTACCGCTGCCTCACAGGCATCTGCTAACATAATAAGAGCGGCTTCTTTACTTCTCGGTCTAGGACCTTCATAACGAAAATCCGCTTCAATAATACATTCACCATGCTCATTTTCTGTCGCCTGTTTATAAAAATACGACACTAACATCGTACCATGATGTTGTTGGACAATATCAATGATCACCTGTGGCAATTTATAATCATTACACAAATCTACTCCATCTTTAATATGAGACGTAACAATGAGAGTACTTAACGAAGGTGCTATCTTATCATGAGGATTTTCATTCCCTACCTGATTTTCCACAAAAAAACATGGTCGTTTTATTTTTCCAATATCATGATAATAAGCACCCACTCTGACTGTAACAGGATCAGCACCAATATGATCTGCCGCAGTTTCTGCTAAGTTTCCAACCATTACACTATGGTGATAGGTACCTGGAGCATCAAGAAGTAAGCGCTGGAGCAAAGGGTGATTAGGTTGGGCTAAATCAAGCAATTTCAGGGGAGTAGTAATATTGAAGATATTTTCCAGATATGGCAAGATACCAGTGGTAATGACAGCAGCTCCAATACCACTAAACACTCCCATCATCCCTTGTCTAAAAATTTGAGAACCATTTAACTGTTCAATGAAACCAGTTGAACCAATCACCAAAAAATTAATTACTGCAATGCATAGACCTGTTCGCGTTAAGCTATAACCATGAGCCATTTTAGATACACTATAGATCCCAATCATGCTGCCAACTAGAACTGTCGATACAGCACGCAAATTATAATCCGCGATAATACCAAATAATAAGGATAACACAATACTCACTAAAAATCCAATTCGTGCATCAATTAGGATTGTAGCGAGTAAAGCACCAACGGCAACAGGAGCAATAAAGTCAGAATAATAATGGGCCGCTTTCCCTAGCACTAATGCCATCAAGATAATTAACCCTAAGAGTACGACTTTTAAATCATCTTGGTATATCGCATGAGCAAATTTATACATATATCCTAAAATAATTAACATGATCAGTAAGACAAAAATAGCAAGTCCAAAGATGCGAATTTCACTACCATGTCCTCTTGATAGTCCAATTTCTTCCATTCCATGAATTTGCTCAGCACTTACAATATCACCACGTCTGACCATAATTTGTCCTTTTTTTACTGTTTCTCGTACAGGTTCAAGGTTAGCAATCGCTGATTGTTTGCGTTTTTCGGTTTCACGCATATTTAATATGAAATTGGGACGCAACAGGACTTGCGTGATTCCTGCGACTACAGATTCCGTATTATTATCTAATCCTAACTCTTCCGTCTCAAGTACAATATTCTTTTTAGTGATTGCTAAATCATCATCACGAATACCTCTTTGAAAGTATTTACGCAAAATCATTTTAGTCTGTTCTTCAGCAATCGCAATAGACTTTTCATCAAGGGCAATCAGATGAGTCATCAATGAATTTGGTAAAGATATTGTCAATAACTTTTGCATTTTTTCCATCTTTTCTTCAGAAGAATTTAAAGTCTTATCGCCGACTACCATTCCTACTGTTTTAAAGATAGATCCTATTGATTCTTCAGCCCTTGTTGTGATGGCAACATCAATATCATATACATTGGCGACACTCGCTAAGACCTCCATTTCTAGATTCTTAGTCTTAGCAGCATTTACATAAACAACAGTTCTCGGCGATATAACGTCCCGATCACTTACTTGTCCGACTTCAAAAGATACTTTATCAGCAATAAAGTCCGTTGACAAAATAATCATCAACAAGAAAAAAAACGCCAAACTTAATATAATTCGCCGCGCAATCGTTCTAGCATATACATTTGTCGGTTGAACAAAAAAGTCTTGCAATTTATTATTTAATGATACCATAACTTCAACTCCACTTAGCAGCATTCTGAAAAAACACAACCATAATGCATACAGATTAAATTAAAAGGAAAACACTACCATACTTAAGTAGGATAAGTGTTCCCCATTACCACTCGTCCTATTCCAAAAGCAATATAATTTAGCTATCATCGATTCATTATATCACTGTACATTCATAAACTGCCCTATATCTTCAGCTGTTTCTACATTAACTTTGACGCGTACCAAGTTAGTTTCTGGTGTTTTTAGTACCTCAACCGTCCTTAGTAATACATATGCTGTTTCAGGAATAAGTGCTTGAATTTCTGCTAGTGCTTTACTTTTCCCTTGCTCACGTGCTTCTTCTACACTGAGATGAATCGTTTTTTCATCAACTTCATAATAAGTACTTATGATAGATTCGACAACAATGTCAGTATTCCTCCACGATAAAAGCTTTTTATTAACCTCCTCAATTTCAAAAAGCTGATCCGGACTAACTGCAACCTCTTTTAAAACAATGGTACGATCTCCTACACGTATTTTTACACCGATATACTGTTGCCCTGTACGTTCATGACTTAATTGTATGAGTTCTGTCTCACCATAACCTTCATACCAAACCCTCGCCCTTACAATGCCATTTGCTCTAATTAATTGAGGGTCAGTATTCACATGATTTGGAGTCATTGTTTTCCCATCATATGCTACCCCTTTGATCAATAAATCACCTTTCTTAACTGTATCACCTTTTTTCACTACACTTTCTCCAGCTAAGGCAATGACCTCAGTAATAATTCCATCTTTTGCAGCAACAATATCAGCCGGTGCTTTATCTAAGGCTTTAGGCAAGGTTTTTTCCACAATTTCTACAACAGCACGTGTACCCGTAAACCCAATATTCACCCATGCAACCTCAGGAATACTCCGTACTATTTGATTTTCAATTTTTTTCGAATTGATCTTCTCTTTTAACATGCCTGGCTTTAATCCCTGCTCATATAAAACATCCTTAATCTGTTGAGCTGATATAGATTTTATACCTACAATATCAACAAACCAAATATATGACATTAATAAATTCAGCAACATCAAAAAAACAATTCCACCAGCAACCAGCATTTTTCTCTTCTTAATTTTTCTGATAAGAAAAGGTAAACCTGCATAACCAATGACTTGCACATGATTTTGGCTTTTACGAACAAGTGGACGTATACTAAAAAAATCGGATAAACCCATAGAAACAATAAAATCTTCATCGTGTTTACTAATACTCAGTAACCTTTTTTGATGAGTCATGCATAAGTTTATAAATTTTTCCGGCATGGCACCACTGACCTTAAGAGTAATCGTACCAGTTATATAATTAAACAACTTAAATGTCATACTTAATTTCCCCCACCGTACCCTCAACCAAAATTTGTTCAAGCTGCAAATTACCAAGCATTAAATTTTTTCCACTAATCATCAATTCACCTTGATTTAATTTAATACGTAGTAATGAAGGAGTGTACTCAATAATACCTTTATGATTTTCAATTAACAATTGTTTATTACCAAGCATGGTTATGCGCGGTAAGTCTAACACAATATCTTGGGGAATCTCAAGCATTCCTGCCAGTCTTTGCCATTGTTTATTTTTATGCACAGTACTCCCCCCTCCATATAAAATGTATGATCCTACGCTTTATTTTATGCAAAAAAATAAAGTGTAGGATGACTCCTACACTTTTATACAACGGGCACAAATCCTCCCTGATCAATTGATCGCTGCGCTAAGAAATTTTCAAATTTATGGACTTTTACCGGCGCTGCGAAACGCATATAATTTGTTGCAACAATCATTTCACCACATTCCAAGTTTTTTATTTCATTACGTTGACTTAAAATATCTTTGCGGCACATGGCTTCTAATTTGGTGCGATCCGCCTTAGAAGCTAGCCCTAAAATAAATAACGTATTGAGCTGTGATAAAACATTATCCGCGAGCAGACGTGGCTGCTGATCAACAATACACATTCCTAAATTAAATTTTCGCGCTTCACTGACCAAACGCGCAAATACATTATTGCTGCTTTGTTCCTTTTTCCCTAAGAAACGGTGGGCTTCTTCGAGGACAGTGAGAACAGATTTAACTTGGCTACGTTCATATTCAGTCTTGCTTGCATAATGTTTTAATAATTTTTTGGATAACAAGGTGGATAAAGCTTGTTCGCCAACAGGTGAAATGTTTTTAAGTTCAACAAGGACGACTTTACCTTGTTCGAGTTCTGCAAGCATTTCCTGTATCACCTGTTGCTCATCTTCATCAATATTAAGTTCTTGCACCAAATTCCAGCAAATACTTTTGATTTTGCTAATGGTTCGCGAGTGGAATTTTTCTCCTGTACAATGAGCCAATTCCCCAATAATATCCGCAACCTCATATTGCAGTACATATTTCATCCAATCTTCTTTCCATATCGCTGAAAGCTTATAAATCGCATCCAGTTGTGGTTCAGTAAAGGTTGCGCACGCTGTAATATCATCAGCATCAACTTCTGCAAAGTTAAGTGCAATTTTTTTACCATAATTCTGGCTATCCGTATGATAAACAGCCAAACGATCTTTAGCCATAGGATGAGATGATAAATCTTTAAAATACTCATTATGCACATCGAAGATCAATAATCCATAATTTTTATTGTCAATCACCGAACTAGCCAATACTTTTATCAAATTACTTTTCCCGGACCCCGTCGTACCAAATACTCCAATATGCTCCGTGATGGCTTGATGACCATAAATACCTATAGGCAAATTTAACACACCACGTCCGCTTTTCAAAAATCCAATTTCCAAATCACCTTTCATTTCATTGAGCAAACTTGTATCTTGAGGGCTTAATGTTCGAACTTGACAGAAAAAATCCGGACAAGTCTTAGGATTCAATAATTGTCCACTATCATCTGCATAACAAAGCTGCTCAGCCATACCAATTTTTACAGTATGATTTCCACCTAAATAAAAATCTAGATCTTCCTGATTTTCCACCTGACCATTTTCATCAAGTTTACTCATCAAATAACCAACACCATTCAGGCCAGACCAACGAGATTTTACTTTAAAATCATATGCTCTAATATAAAACTTATCATTATTCTTTCCCTCAACAACTAAAATATCACCAAAATCAACATCTTGATTCGGACCTACAACGAACTCTACCGACGTACCCTTTGCATATGTTAATCGACCCTTATATTCTGCATCCATAAATCTGCCCCCTTTAAAGGTATTACACTTATTTTGTATAACGCAAATGGGCGTTTTTGCATAGACGCTATTATTCATTATCATGTACGAAATAGATATAAAAATAACAGGGATTATTTTCCCTGTTATTTTTATATCTATTTTATCGTTTTATGAAAGGTCTATATGCTCGAGGAGGTTGCAGAATCTCAGCAAAAATCACACCATTTACAAGCATGTTATGATCAACTTTGCCATGCCATGCTGACTTTTCGCCCTCTTGATTCGAAATATTTTGTATCCCTTTAGAAGTTGCAGCTAATGGCAACTCAGAAATATGGATCGCAGGTTTTGATATTTTTTCTTCTTGGGAAGATCCGTTGCTAACTGCAGGTAAACCAGAGACAGGTACTTCTTGATTTTTATTTATTTTTTCAAGATATGTTTTCCATATTCTAGGTACTACATACAATATCCCCATGATTAGCAAAGTAAGTAATGTATCCATCATATCACCTATCGCCGCGGTTCTTTGGATTCAGTTGATGGATTTGCCACTGCCGGTCCGGATTTGCTAATGGTTTCCCGCATTTGAGTATCGGCCGTAATATTATTCATATTATAATAATCCATTACTCCAATGCGACCTTCTCGCAAAGCAATGGAGAGAGCATGCGGCACCTCTGCTTGCGCTTCAACGACTTTAGCCTGCATTTCCTGGGTATATGCTTTCATCTCCTGTTCATTAGCAACTGCCATAGCTCGACGTTCTTCAGCTTTGGCTTGAGCAATGCGTTTTTCAGCTTCCGCTTGGTCAGTCATAAGTTCTGCACCAATATTACGCCCAACGTCAATATCAGCAATGTCAATCGACAAAATTTCAAATGCCGTTCCTGCATCAAGTCCTTTTGCGAGTACTGTTTTTGAAATATGGTCAGGATTAGCGAGTACATCTTTGTGATCAACAGAAGAACCAACTGTCGTGATAATACCTTCACCAACCCTAGCTAAGACTGTCGCTTCACCAGCACCACCGACCAAGCGATCAATATTAGCTCGCACCGTGACTCTCGCTTTTACTTTAAGTTCAATCCCATTTTTAGCTACAGCAGCAACAATTGGCGTTTCAATCACTTTAGGATTAACACTCATCTGGACAGCCTCAAGCACATCACGACCGGCTAAATCAATAGCAGCAGCTCGTTGGAAAGGCAAAGGAATTTCGGCCCTATGAGCGGCAATCAAAGCATCTACCACGCGATCTACATTACCACCAGCCAAGTAATGAGCTTCTAGTTGATTAACTGTCACATCGAGCCCTGCTTTATTGGCCTTGATCAAAGGTAATACAATTTTGGCAGGGGGCACACGTCTAAGCCTCATACCTACTAAAGTCACAATACCAACACGCACTCCAGCAGCAATGGCCGAAATCCACAACCCTAATGGAACAAAATGCAAAAACACGCTAATTCCTATAATAAATAATAACATAAAGAATATAGGTCCAATGATTCCAAGCATAACGATAACCCTCCTCAATTCTATTTATACACGACGGACAAGAATTCGACTTCCGTTCACACTCACCACCTTTACCTTCATACCTGGTTCAATATACTGACCTTCTGATACAACGTCAAGATGCACTCCATCAATCTCAATCACACCCGCTGGTCGTAATAAACTGACTACAATACCTTCCCGATCAAGATATGAACTATAATCATGACTGCTTGTAAAACCAGCCTGCACTGTTTCCACTTCATTCAGAATTATTTTTGTCCACAATCGACTTGATGGCAAAAATTTTAGTATGGCAAGAAAAGCAATGATTGCTATAACCAAACTAAAAGATAACATGGTCACAGCGGCCATATTTCCACCCAAGGTTAGAAATAAACTCAGCGCAATGCAACCAATCCCACTGATACCCCAAAATCCAAAACCAGGAACATACAATTCAACTAGGATAAGAAAAATTCCACTGATAAACAACATCAACTCAAGCCAACCTGCCACACCCGTCAACCACTGACTACCGAAAAATAACAAAGCAGCGAACAAACCAATAACCGCCGCAACTCCCATACCCGCTGTTTTAATTTCAGCAAAAATTGCTAAAAATATTACGGATAATAATAAAGATTTTACTGTTGAATCCGTAAGCCATCCTGCTAATTTTTCTTGTGTACCAAGCTGATAGTCGAGTATCTCATAATCTGCTAAACCATAATACTTAAGCACATCACTACGATCAGCGGCTGATAAATCAGCATAACCAACTTGAATGGCTTGATAATCAGCCAAGGCTAAGATTTGTCCTGGCTGTGCATATCCAGGAAATCCGAGAGTCTTATCAACCATGGCCTCTGCGACTTTAACATTACGTCCTTTTTGATTGGCCGTTGCCGAAAACTCTGCTTTCACTGCAGCAATGGTTTTTTCTGTCGTCGGTATAGGCTCTGCTGCACCAATACTTCCTCCTGGTGCAATCGCAATATGTTGATGAGCAATGGCAATCAAAGCACCCGCTGACCAGGCACGATTTTTGATGTAACAAATGGTCTCGATTGGCGTTTGACTGATCATATCCCGAATCTGAACAGCCGAATCAACAAGTCCACCAAAAGTATCCATTTCCACAAGAATAGCCTTAGCTTGTTTACTTTCTGCATCAACCATTGCACGTTTTACTAAGGCAGCTTGCCCACCATCAATCTCACCTTTAATATGAATGACAATCACTGGCTGGGGGTTGGCAAAGACGATCTTCTCGCTTATTCCCCCACTCATCATAATACACAAAATAAACACTGCTATGATGTGACGCATAGTCATCACTCCCATTTTATACTCGATGGTCTATCTTTATACAAAAACTAACTTAAATTCCAGTTAATTTCATTATACTACAGATTATTAAAAAAACTCACTTATATGATGATAAGTGAGGAAAAAATTAAAATCCGGTACTTATTAAAAAATAAGTACCGGATTTAGTCATTGATTTAGCATTTCTCGTACGATAGTATTCACGAGTTTGCCATCAGCACGTCCCTTGACCTTTGGCATAAGAACAGCCATTACTTTGCCCATTTCTTTAGGGCTGACCGCTTGCGTTTCCGCCACAGCACTCTCAACTAAAGTGCGAACTTCAGCTTCGTTTAACTGCTCAGGTAAATAATTCATCAAAATAACAATTTCTTGTTCAAGACTTTCAACCAAATCAGGTCGATTACCTTTATTGAACTCTTCCACTGCATCTCGACGCATTTTTACTTCTTTTGCCAACACGTCTAAAACTTCATCATTAGAAAGCTCTTGCTTACGATCAATCTCGACATTTTTTATGTTAGCGCGTACCATACGGATGACAGAAAGGCGTAACTTACCGCTTTCCTTATCCCGCATAGCCTGCTTCATATCTTCTGTCAATTTTTCCTTAAGAGACATATAAATACCTCCGAAACGTGAAAAATCCTTAATTAAAACTTGCGCTTACGTGCTGCTTCGGATTTTTTCTTGCGTTTTACGCTCGGTTTTTCATAATGTTCGCGCTTTCTTATTTCAGCAAGGGTGCCGGCTTTTTGACAAGTACGCTTAAATCTGCGGAGTGCACTATCAATTGTTTCGTTTTTTCCTACTTTAACTTCTGACATCTGATATCCCTCCCTCCACTCGGACCGTTACGGGGAAATGTATTTCGTTTACATACACCTAAAGATTATACACGACCAAGATATACATTGTCAATATTAACCTGGCGGCCAAGTCATAAATCTTCCACCCAAAATATGCCAATGTAAATGATGAACCGTTTGTCCACCATTATCTTTTGTATTTACTACCAATCGAAAGCCATCTTCAGCTAAACCGAGCTTCGTGGCAATCTTAGGAATGGTAGATAAAACATGGCCCATAAGCATTATATCATCAGACGTTAGTTCCAGGAGATTGGCAATATGTTTTTTGGGAATTACTAAAACATGGACTGGCGCAGCTGGCTTAATATCAGGAAAAGCAATGATATACTCATCCTCATATATAACTGGTACTGGTATTTCTTTGGCCGAAATCTTACAAAATATACATTCCTGCGGCATACTACAACACCTCCCTTCAAATTTTACTTTGTACTAATCGTCTGAATAATATTATAAGTTTATATCACAATTTATTCGGTTTTTTTTACAGATTTCCTGCAATGAAAAATCTTTTTTGCAGGAAAATTTAACCCAATAAACAATTCTTTGGATAAGGGCGACTAAGATTCAGCTGGAGTTAACACTCCGTCTGAATCAAGTCGTCTTTATCGATTATAGTACCCCACAAACCATCACGATATAATTTTTCCATGCGAACATTATAAAGTTTACCTTGTACAACATCCTTTGCATTTGCATAAACTCTAATATAATTACCTGTTAAGCCCTCAACTAGACCATCATGCTCAGGCTCAAATAGCACGGTCAACTGACGAGTAATAAATTTCTTTTGAAATTCAACGGCTTTTTTTTCAGCCAATTCTTGCATCATTTGCACGCGACGTTTTTTTTCATCCTCAGGTACTTGATCAACATATTTTGCGGCAGGAGTGCCACTGCGACGAGAGTAAGGGAAGATATGCATCCGTGAAAAATCCATACTTTCAACAAACCCCAGAGCATTTTCGAACATTTCCAAGGTTTCCCCAGGAAATCCTACAATAATATCTGTGGATATTCCAATATCTTTAATCTTTTCTTGAATACTATGTATCAGCTCTCGATACTCTGCCAACGTATAATGCCTGTTCATCATGCGCAATACCTGATTATCGCCAGCTTGCAAAGGCAAATGTAAATGCGGACAGAGCCGCTCATCTTGTTTGATCATCTCAATCAATTCATCTGAGATTTCAATGGACTCTAGAGAGCCTAGGCGCAACTGTACAAGCCCTTCAGCACTTAACACAGCCTTGACGGCATCTACCAAGGTAATCGTGCCTTCTAAGTCACGTCCATAAGCACCAAGGTGAATTCCTGTTAATACTATTTCCTTAAATCCTGCTGCAATTAGTTTTTCAGTTTCTCTTCTTATACTTTCGAGAGGGCGCGACCGAAGAGGACCTCGCGCATAAGGAATAATACAATAAGTACAAAAATTTGTACAACCTTCTTGTATTTTTAAAAACGCTCTTGTTCGTCCTGGTGTATCAAATAAAGGAATATCTTCAAAATGATCAGCATTCATAATATTGGTCACAATATTCATGATGCCTTTTGACTGTCCCACTTCTTCAACAAGCTCAACAATCCGATGACGATCTTGAGTCCCTACAATGACATTTACGCCTTCAATGGCTTCAATCTCTTCAGGTGATACTTGCGCATAACATCCAGATACAGCCACAATGGCTTCTGGATTGAGCCTAATCCCTCGTCTAATAAGCTGACGTGACTTACGTTCACCCAAATGAGTCACTGAACAAGTATTGATCACATATACATCAGCAACTTGATCAAAAGAAGTGATTTCATAACCACGCTGTTTAAATAGACCTTCCATAACCTCTGTTTCAAATTGGTTTACCTTACACCCTAGCGTAGTAAATGCAACTCGCGGCACAATCAACCCCCCAAATCGCCAGATTCATACATTACAATTGATACTCCAGCTAAAGCAGCTGTCTCTGTACGTAGAATGCGTGGTCCGAGTGTTACAATCGAAACACCATGATCTTGACAGAGAGCAACTTCTTTAGCACTGAACCCTCCTTCAGGTCCGACAATGAGCAGATAATGAGTCGCTTTATTCCTAGTTAACACTTCTTTAATCCCTTGGGCGGCCTGCCCTTCATATAACATGATCACAAGGGTGTCAGCATCAACTTTTGTTACTATATTCGCCAAACTTGTAACAGGCTCAACTGTTGGTATAACTCCACGACCACATTGCTTTGCGGCTTCAACAGCAATCTTTTGCCACCGTTCCTGCCTCTTACTCTTTTTAGCTTGATCATATTGAACAACTGAGTGTTCAGCCTCCATAGGATAAATTTTTCTTACCCCAAGTTCCACTGCTTTTTGTACAATATAATCCATTTTATCGCTTTTAGGCAATCCTTGTACCAAATCAACATGAATTGGTGCTTCTTTATCTTCACGAAGAATTTCCTGTAAAACAAGAATGACTTCATCAGTCCCAATACTTTTAATTTTGCTTACTCCTGCACTACCATCTGGTGATACAGCAATGACCTGATCGCCTACTTGCAATCTGAGCACTCGACTCATATGATGAGCATCTGAACCTTGAATCGACATTTCAGCAACTAACGGAGTCTCAATAAAAAATCGGCGCAAATCAGTTGCCCCCCATGCGAGCCACAATCGCAACCCATCCGCCTTCTTCAACCACTTTGTCAATAATGAGATTTTGTGCCAACATGGCTGACGTCACATCACTCAAACGTTCAGTAATAATACCACTAGCAATAAAAATACCATCATCTTTTAAGCGTGCAGGAATATCAGCAAGAAGTATAATCACAACATCAGCAATAATATTAGCAATCACAATATCGGCTTTTCCTGAGAAACCTGTCAATAAATCGCCATGAGCTACCTGAACTATATCCTCAACTTTGTTGATCCCTACATTTTCATTGGCAACACGCACTGCAACGCGATCTAAATCAACTGCTTGTACACGACCAGCACCAAGCTTAGCAGCCGCAATTGATAAAATTCCCGAGCCTGTACCAACATCAAAAATCACATGACCTGGTTCTACTACATCTTCTAAGATTCGGCAACACATAGCGGTGGTGTGATGTGTTCCCGTACCAAAAGCCATACCTGGATCAAGTTCAATTACCAGATCTTCATCCGTTGCCACATATTCTTCCCAAGAAGGTTTAATCACAATCCGTTGTCCGACTTTGATTGGATGGAAAAACTCTTTCCACGATGATGCCCAGTCTTCTTCCATCACTTCACGACATTCCGTTATCCCTGAACCTTTATCAACGCCATAGGAAACAAGTTGTTGAATTTCTTCCTCAAATTGACCTAACTTTTCATCAAGATGTTCATCGGCAGGTAAATATGCCTTTACAACTACAATTTCAGTATTGACTTCTTCGGGAATATCTGAGTAATCCCATCGTCCAGATCTAAGGTATGAATTAACAAGCTCAGGATCTTCGATGACCACACCACTTGAACCTAAGTCATGAAAAATATTGGCCACCATATCAGCAGCCTCATGCGTAGTCTGAATACTAATTTCAGCCCATTTCATACCAATCGCCCCCTATTTTTATTCAAAGAAAACTCGACTTCCACCAAGCCTTAGTTACCCTTGCTTGAAATCAAGAAAATGTTAGATTTTCTGATTTCTTTAAAGACACAAAGAGCGGTCAATTCTAAACCGCCCTTGTAATCTTAGTGTTTAAATTCCTACTCTTACGCCCCTCCAAAAATATCTTTCACTTTTTTGAAGAAATTCTTTTGTTCAGGATTGACATTTTCGCCACTTGCCTTTGCAAATTCCTGCAAAAGATCACGTTGTTTATCAGTTAATTTTTGTGGCGTAAGAACTTTGACTCTCACATGCTGATCACCACGTCCATTACCTCTGAGATGAGGAATACCCTTACCCTTGATACGGAAAACAGTGCCTGATTGTGTACCTTCTGCAATCTTAAGCTGTACTTTACCATCAAGTGTAGGAACATCAATTTCATCACCAAGAGTTGCCTGCACAAAACTAATTGGTACTTCACAAATGACCTCATTACCTTCACGTGTAAATAGTTTATGCGCTTTTACAAAAATATAAACATACAAATCTCCTGGAGGGCCTCCGCGCATACCAGCTTCACCTTCATGAGTGACTCTCAATCTTGAACCATTATCTACCCCCGCAGGAATTTTAACTTTTATTTTACGACTTACGCGGGTTGTACCTTTTCCACGACAATCTTTACATGGCGTTTTGATAATCTTGCCTTCACCATGACAACGATCACATGTCCGTGTATTAATCATCCGGCCAAAAGGCGTATTTTGAGCCACTTGTATTTGTCCTGTTCCTTTACACTGACTACAAGTTTCAGCATGAGTTCCAGCCGCCGCACCTGAGCCACTGCATGTTTTACAATCCTCAGTTCTACCGACTGGTATCTCTCTTTCCACCCCAAAAGCGGCTTCTTCAAAGCTAATCTCCATGTCATGACGTAGGTCAGAACCTTTTTCAGGACCCGCTTGACGACCGCCAAAACCTGCCTGCCCGCCAAAGAACATGTCGAATATATCATTAAAACCACCGCCGCCGCCACCGCCGAATCCACCAAAACCACCAGCGCCGCCACTGCCATCAAAGGCTGCATGTCCCATTTGGTCATACTGTCCACGCCGATCAGGATTGGATAAAATTTCATAGGCTTCATTGACTTCTTTAAATTTCGCTTCAGCCTCTGGATTATCGCGGTTTACGTCTGGATGGTACTTACGAGCCATTTTACGAAATGCTTTTTTCACTTCATCATCAGACGCATTCTTATTAACGCCCAATACTTCATAATAGTCACGCTTACTCACATTACACCATCCTAAACACTTTATATTTCTAAACAGAAAAACAGTTGAACCACAAAAACACACAGTATCACAAGAGTGATAGAGTGTTTTGGCGGTTAAACAACCTCAGCTATCAATTATATAGTATTTGGCAGGGAATTAAAACCTCCCTGCCAAACATATGTTAATTCATTTTACCGACTAAGACTTATTTTTTTTCGTCATCGACGACTTTATACTCAGCATCAACAATTTTTTCACCATTAGGAGCTTCTTGAGTTCCTTCTTGTCCTTGAGCAGCTTCTTGCTCTTCTTTATACATAGCAGCTGTCATTTCATATAATGGTTTAGTCAACTCTTCAGTATCTGCTTTGATTTTTTCATTGTCAGTGCCTTTAAGGCTTTCTTTCAATTGATCGGCAGCGCTTTGTACTTTTGCAACTAAATCTTTATCAGCTTTATCGCCTGCATCTTTAATCGCTTTTTCAGCTTGATATACTAAAGAATCAGCATTATTGCGAGTTTCAACTTCGTCTTTACGTGCTTTATCTTCTGCTGCGTGAGCTTCTGCTTCTTGAACCATACGTTCAATATCTTCTTTACTCATGCCACCTGAAGAGGTAATGGTAATGTTTTGTTCTTTACCAGTTCCCAAATCTTTAGCAGATACATGAACGATACCATTGGCATCAATATCAAAGGAAACTTCAATGCGTGGAACACCACGTTGTGCTGGAGGAATATCTTTTAGTTCGAAACGACCCAATGTTTTGTTGTAAGCAGCCATTTCCCGTTCACCTTGTAGAACATGGATGTCAACGGAAGGTTGGTTATCAGCTGCAGTTGAGAACGTTTGGCTCTTGGATGTAGGAATTGTCGTATTACGTTCAATGATTTTAGTATATACGCCACCTAATGTTTCGATCCCTAAGGATAGAGGAGTTACATCAAGTAACAATACGTCTTTTACTTCACCAACAAGTACACCAGCTTGGATAGCAGCACCTACAGCTACACATTCATCAGGATTTACACCACGGTGAGGTTCTTTACCTAAGAATTTTTTAATCGCTTCTTGTACAGCAGGAATACGAGTTGATCCGCCGACTAAGATTACTTTTTCAATATCTTTAGGTGATAAGCCAGCATCGCTCATTGCTTGACGAGTTGGTCCCATCGTTGATTCAACTA
The DNA here is from genome assembly GCF_042610375.1 of Pelosinus sp. sgz500959. Taxonomy (NCBI): domain Bacteria; kingdom Bacillati; phylum Bacillota; class Negativicutes; order Selenomonadales; family Sporomusaceae; genus Pelosinus; species Pelosinus sp. sgz500959. Next base: position 390,908 of record NZ_JBGJZL010000003.1, on the reverse strand, counting down.
AATCAGCAGTTAATTCATCAAATTTAGCTCTTGTTAAGTTAAGATCTAAATGTTTAGGACCAGTTTGATCAGCTGTAATAAATGGCAAGTTAACATTTGTTGTCATTACGCCAGATAATTCAATTTTTGCTTTTTCAGCTGCTTCACGTAAACGTTGTTCAGCCATACGATCTTTGGACAAATCAATACCATTTTCTTTTTTGAACTCAGAAATAAACCATTTCATAATGCGCTCATCAAAGTCATCGCCACCTAAACGGTTATTACCATTTGTAGCTTTTACTTCAAATACGCCTTCACCTAATTCTAAAATAGATACGTCGAAGGTACCGCCACCTAAGTCAAATACAAGTATAGTATGATCATTGCCTTTATCAATACCATAAGCAAGGGCTGCTGCAGTTGGCTCATTGATAATTCTAAGTACTTCAAGACCTGCAATGGTTCCAGCATCTTTAGTCGCTTGACGTTGGCTGTCATTATAATATGCAGGTACAGTGATAACGGCTCTTGTTACTTTTTGGCCCAAATAAGCTTCTGCATCGGCTTTAAGTTTTTGTAAAATCATAGCAGAAATTTCTTGTGGTGTATATTTTTTGTCATCAATTGCTACTGTATGGTCTGTACCCATGTAGCGTTTGATGGAACTAATTGTACGGTCAGGATTGGATACAGCTTGACGTTTAGCTAATTGTCCAACTAAACGTTCATCAGTTTTTGAAAAACCTACGACGGAAGGGGTAATTCTAGCACCTTCTGCATTCGCAATAACGACTGGTTCGCCACCTTCCATGACTGCTACGCATGAATTTGTTGTTCCAAGATCTATACCAATTACTTTTGACATTGTTTATTCCTCCTCGAAATATATAAAATTTTATACCCTAAAATAAGCTCTGTATAACCTATATCTTACGGAATCACATCGCATTTTACTTGTTGATTCCAGTTAAGAACGACTTGTTTAATTTCCTACAACTTTTACCATACTTGGACGTATGACTTTACCGCGTACAGCATAGCCTTTTTGAAGTTCTTCAACCACAGTTCCATCAGCTTGAGTTTCATCTTCTACTCTCATAACAGCTTCATGTTTTTGTGGGTCAAAAAGTTGTCCAAGAGCTTCCACAGTCGTTAAACCACACTTTTCTAAAGCTTGGATAAACTGTCGATGAATCATTTCTACACCCATCAATACTTTTGCCGCATCTTGGGTTCCAGCACTGCCTAAAGCTCTTTCAAAATTATCAACAACTGGAAGTAAATCTAAAAGAATATTTTGTGCAACAACCATAGATAAATCTTCTTTTTCTTGACGAGTTCTTCGTCTAAGATTTTCAAAATCTGCCTGTAGACGCTTATAGCGATCGTTATGCTCTTCAACTAAACGTTGCTGAACAACAAGCTCAGCTTGCAGCTTAACAACATCATCCCCATCTAAAATTTCAAAAGTTTTTTCTACAGCTTCTTCTACGGCTTCATTCATGGAATCAACTTCCACATTACTTGTTTCTTTCTCTGTTGATTTGGTCAAATCTATCACTCCATATTTTAAAATTGTGTCAACCCACTTAGTTTGTTGACCCCCGTCTTAGCGTTATTCCCGCTTTCAACTTTCATTTTGATAATTGTATCAATCCGTAAAATAGCGATAGCGACTTCACCAGCTGCTTTTACTGCGTGTAGCTTTACATTCACAGGATCAACCACACCTAGTGTTAGCATATCAACGATTTCACCAGTATCACAATCAATACCTAAGGAATCTACGCCCTGACTACCATGGGCCGCCACAACTTCTTCGACTTTTTCTAAAGGATTATAGCCTGCATTTTCAACAATTTGGGACAACGGACGCCTTAGAGCATGAGTTACACAATCCACGCCATAAGCTGACATCCCTTTGACATTTCCACGCAAACTTTCAACTTGACGACTGATCGCAATTTCAATGGAACCACCACCAGGTACATAGCCACTTTTAACAGCAGCCTGAACACTTGAAGCTGCATCTTTTGCAATCCGTTGACGTTCGCCAACGACTTCTGCTGTGGCAGCACCGACTAAAATTGTAGCCATTGGCTTACCAGCTCCACCCAAAATGCGAATATGTTCTAAATTTTCATCCTCATAGACAGTCTTTGCGGTACCTAAATATTTATGAATCTCATTCAATTCTTTTTTAAGTCCAGTACGTTTGATCATGCGCGCTCCCACATGTTCAGCAGCCCGACGTAAATCTTCAGCAGGTATACGTTGAATGACCATAACACCTGCATCTGTCAGTATTTCTTCTGCCATTGCGTGAACGCCTCGATCTACTAATACTACGTTAACACCAAGTTCAAGGATCTTACAGATGTTATCCTTAAATTCATATTGCAACTCTCGATAAAGATTGAATCCTGCTTCTGTACTTAAGGCTTCATCCTCAATTGTTTCAGGCTCAAGAGCATCATCAATAATGAGAACTTTAGCGTCGCTAGCAAATAGCGGCATTTCTTGATTCATGCGCTTTTTGTCAATAATCACACCCATAAAAACTTCATTATCGGCGCCTTCTTCTGCCATGATAATATCAGATAGCTTAAAATTTTGTTCGCACAATTTTTCAAAACCGATTAAACGAGCAGCATTGACAACAAGATCAGCAATATCTTCATACTCACGGCCAGCAATCATGGCAATACGATGTAAAATAGGATCGCTGACATCTTTGATCCCACGCGCATGTTCTTTGATCTGTTCTAATGCACAAGCGATACCATACTTGACGCCTTCAATCACACGAGCGATAGGGACACCTCGCAGAACTTGATTAACACCTTCACTGACTAGGCCGCCCGCCATAATTGTCGCTGTTGTTGTTCCATCGCCCACAGCAGCTTGCTGAGCTCTCGCGATATTAATTAACATATTAGCGGCAGGATGATTGACTTCCATTTTTTCTAAAATCGTCACACCATCATTGGTAATAATCACTTCACCGGCAGAATCGACTAACATGGTATCAAGCCCTTTAGGACCAATTGTCCCTTCAACAGCCGCTGTGATGGCTCTGACTGCATTGGCATTTGTCATTAATGCCGCCAGGCTTTCATCAGCCTCCGAACCACTACCACCTTGTTTCAGTTTCATCTGTGGCTACCCCCAAATTTATAGCTTTATTATATGTATATTAGAGTTAGGAATACCTAACTCTAGACTTTATATTTTTTGAGTACTTCTCCCAAATGTTGATGCATAAATTCCAATACGGACATTACTTTACCATAATCCATGCGAGTGGGTCCTAAAACGGCTACTGTCCCAACTACTTGACCACCCATGCGATAAGTAGCCTGCACCATACTACAGTCTTGTATACCGCTATATTGATTTTCACCACCAATGGTTACAATGACACCATCATTATCTTGTTTTTGCAAAATATCGCATAACAATTGTTCTTCTTCCAACATACCAAGAAAAGTTTTTACTTTATCGATATTTTTAAATTCAGGCTGACTGAGTAATTGAGTCGTGCCACCAAGGTACAAGCGTTCATTTTTTTCTACAACCAAAGCTTGCTTTAATATTTCCATTGCAGTCTCGAATAACTCAGCATCAATCACGATGTCTTTTTGTATTTCTTTTAGCACGGCAGTTGTAATTTTATCAAAAGACAACCCAGTTAAACGTTTGTTGATACATTCAGCAATATGTCCCAAATCTTTAAAAGTAGTGCCTTCTGGTATATTGATGATCTTATTTTCAACAAAACCTGTGTCAGTCACAACAACGATTAGTGCCCGACATTCATCAAAAGGCAGAAATTGCAGATACTTAAAAACACATTGAGATACTTGCGGCGCAACAACCAAGGAAATATTATTGGTCATATTTGATAAAATTTTAGCTGTTTCTTGAAAAACTTCGCTAACATGACGAGTCTTAACCTGATACCAATTCTTAATCAACGCAATTTCTTTATCAGATATTCGCGTTGGTTCTAATAAGGAATCTACATAAAATCGATAACCCTTAGCAGAAGGAATTCGTCCTGATGATGTGTGAAGCTGTTCAATATAGCCTAATAGTTCAAGATCAGCCATTTCATTACGAATGGTTGCTGGACTTACTCCCAGAGCATGCTTACGTGCAATCGTCCGAGAACCAATAGGCTCAGCGGTGGAAATATAATCATCAACAATAGCTTGAAGAATATTGCGTTTTCGCTTATCCATCATGCAAATTCCACCTCCTATTGTTAGCACTCTCTCATAGAGAGTGCTAACGCCTACTAAAAAAATACCACTCTTGCGCCCGAATGTCAAGATCTAATCACATAATTTATTCTGGTAAAAATGCGCCAAATACAATATTGCCATATTTCATGCCAATTGGTGTCAAATAGATCTCTTTTTCAGTTGCGATAATAAGTTTTTTCTCAATTAATGTTTTGATCACATGACTATATTGTCCAAAAAAATCATCGCTAAAATATTGATTAAAATTTTCCACAGACAAACCTGTCACAGTCCGCAGGGCCAAGAATACATACTCAGCCATAGCAATCCTTATTTCAGGCACTTCACGAACCTTGATCGGCAACTGACCACTTGCAATCGTTTCGATATAAGAAAGAACATCCGACTGATTCGCCAGCCGCTCTTTTTTGAAAAAAGAATGAGCGGCAGCCCCTACCCCTATATAAGGCTGATACTGCCAATATTTCAAGTTATGAGTACACTTATAACCATTTTTTGCAAAATTAGATATTTCATACCTTCTGAACCCCTTTTGGGGCAGCAGCTGAGTCGTCAATTCATACATGGCATCATCTTCATCTTCGTCAGGCAGCATCAGTGTCCCTTCATCTTGCAAGGTGGCAAAAGGAGTCCCATCTTCAACCTTCAGTCCATAAGCTGAAATATGAGTCACATTAAGTTCCGCGGCTTTAAGAATGCTATCCTCAAGTTGCTGAATCGTTTGTCCAGGCAATCCATACATTAGATCAACGTTAATATTGCTAAAACCTACTTGTTGAGCCATTTTAACGCTTTCAATTGCCTGAGCAGCCGAATGAATACGCCCAATGGACGATAATAATGGATCAGAAAAAGTTTGTACCCCAAAACTAATACGGTTTACACCACCAGCCTGCAATACCAATAACTTTTCTTTATCGATTGTACCTGGGTTGGCCTCAATGCTAAATTCAGCAGTTTTAGCAACAGAAAAATGTGTATGAACATGTTGCAAGATTTGTCCTAAAGATTTTGCTGATAAAACAGTAGGTGTCCCACCGCCAATATAGATGCTATCAACAATATCACCTGATAAAACGCCGCCTATGCCAGAAATCTCCTGGCATAAGGCGGCAACATAAGGCTGATATAAGTGAGTCAGATTGGCATGGGACGGAAAATCACAATATAAACACTTTTGCTGACAAAAGGGAATATGAATATATAAACCAATCTTCATCATTCATCACCTTTAATCAATCTTTAATATGGCCATAAAGGCTTCTTGAGGAACTTCTACGCTACCAACTTGTTTCATGCGTTTTTTACCCTCTTTTTGCTTTTCAAGCAATTTACGTTTTCGGCTAATATCCCCACCGTAACATTTTGCTAATACATCTTTTCGCATAGCTCGTACACTTTCGCGGGCAATAACCTTATTACCAATGGCTGCTTGAATGGGAATTTCAAACATTTGACGCGGGATAATGCCTTTTAGTTTTTCTACGAGCAATCGTCCACGATAAGTCGCTTTTTCTCGATGTACAATAATGGATAAGGCATCGACAATTTCACTATTTAACAAAATATCAAGTTTCACCAATTGAGATGCCCGATAGCCAATGAGTTCATAATCTAACGATGCATAACCACGACTAGCAGATTTCAATCGGTCAAAATAATCATAAATAATTTCACTTAATGGTAAATGATAAGTAATCATGACCCTCGTTGTATCTAGATACTTCATATCCTTAAATTCGCCACGTTTTTCTTGGGACAGCTCCATAACCACGCCAACATAATCATTGGGCACAATGACCATTGCTTTGACATAAGGCTCTTCAATGTGTTCAATTTCTTGAGGCGTCGGCAATTTCGACGGATTCTCAATTTCAAAAATTTCGCCATCCGTTTTAAAGACTTTATAAATAACACTCGGTGCTGTTGTAATGAGTGAAAGATTGTATTCTCGTTCCAATCGTTCTTGAACAACTTCCATATGTAAAAGTCCTAAGAAACCACACCGAAAACCAAAACCTAAAGCGATGGATGTCTCAGGTTCAAATACTAAGGATGCATCATTCAATTTTAACTTTTCTAAAGCATCTCGTAAAATATCATAATCAGAAGTATCCACTGGGTACAAGCCGCAATATACCATAGGCGTGACCTTACGATAACCAGACAAAGCCTGTGCTACAGGTTTATCAGCGTCTGTAATGGTATCGCCAACTCTTACATCTTTTACATTTTTAATACTACCAGCGACAAAACCAACGTGACCTGGACCAAGTTCACTTACATTGGCCATGTTAGGTTTAAAAACACCGACTTCAGTGACTTCAACGGTTTTATTGGTAGCCATCATTTTCATTTTCATACCTGGTCTAATTGTGCCGTTCATCACCCGAACATAAGCAATAACACCTTTATAGGCATCAAAATGAGAATCAAAAATCAGAGCGCACAGTGGTTCATCAACGGTACCCTTCGGTGGTGGAATTTTCTTCACAATGGCTTCTAATACTTCTTCAATGCCAATACCTGTTTTGGCACTTGTGAGCACCGCCTCAGAAGTATCGAGACCGATGACATCTTCAACCTCTTGCTTAACACGATCTGGATCGGCACTTGGCAAATCGATTTTGTTGATGACTGTAATAATTTCTAAATCATTATCCAATGCCAAATACACATTGGCTAAAGTTTGTGCTTCAATCCCTTGAGCGGCATCAACAATCAAAAGCGCACCTTCACAGGCTGCCAAACTGCGTGATACTTCATAGGTAAAGTCAACGTGTCCTGGCGTATCAATCAAATTCAGCATATAGGTTTCCCCATCTTTAGCTGTATATGACAATCGTACTGACTGAGCTTTGATCGTGATTCCACGCTCCCGTTCAAGATCCATATGATCCAAAACCTGAGCTTCCATTTCCCGAGACGAGAGAGTACCTGTATACTCAATCAACCGATCAGCAAGCGTAGACTTTCCATGATCTATATGAGCAATTATAGAAAAATTGCGGATATTACTGGTTTTCATAAAAGCCTCCCCTCTAAACTATAGACAAATAATTACTGGTATTGATTATATCACCTGCTACCAGACACCTGCAAGCATTACCTAAATGCCTTATCATAAACATTTATTTTTTCTTGAATTTGCTTTATATATAATTCGAGTAACATGAGTTCTTTCCTGCAATCCAGTTCTATATATTTGGGTATGACAATACGATGCTGAGTTGTTTTTAGCGTGACATTACGATCATTATTTATAATTTCGCCTACTGGATATAAAGCACTTAGTTGATAAGCAGACCCGCTAATATAAATTGTATAAATGCCACTTGGGTCATAGGCAATAGAAAAAGCCAGTACATTTTCTTGTCGCTGTGTCAAACCATTGAGTTGCCTTTCCGCCACCCCTACCCCGATTAATATAAAGACCGTCAAAATCAATAAACCACGAAAAATAATCATACTATCCCGATAATCTAATATAGAAAACACATTATCACCTCTTACAGTTGAAATTCTTTTACACAAGAGTATGAGTTTTCATCTTTTACCTTATTGCTTGTTCTCTGCAATAATTTCAGCCACAATATCTCCCAATAACTCAATACCCCGTTCTGCTTCTTCTTTTGTGTTTTCCTGACATCCAACCTCAATTAATAAAGCTCGCGGATGAAGATGTTGGTTATACCGCCAATCATCCATACGAATACCACGTGAAACTCCAGGATAACGCTGATTCATTTTAGCATCAATCAGCTTTGCAAAGGCATGATTTTGTTGCCAGTGTGGCTGAACCAATCCTTGTTGTCCTGTCGTAACAACAATCATCATTCTGGCAACCTGCACACCATTCACTGTCGCTATATAGTTTTCTCGTTTTTCAGCATCACGATGAATATCAAAAATCATCTGAAGAGATGGGTTCTCTGCCAGCATTTTTTTCACAGTGACTTCTGATGCGCCATAGGCTTTCATAAAACTTGGATAGTCATGAATTGTAGTATCTTGCACGACAGCAATATCATAGGTTCCTAATCTTTTAGCCAATGCTTCTCCTACATTTACGATATCACCCCGTTGTCCACCAGGTCGATGAGTCGCACCCGTGTTAGGAACAAAAGACTCCGCTGTATGTGTATAATAAAGACCGACCAAAGGCTTATCCTTTGGTGTATTTTGCACCATTTCAAACTTAGGAAAATTAGGGAAATTCATGGCACTTACAGTTTGGATGACTGGTTTGACACCAACTAAAACTGGAATTTCAGCCTGTAATAAAGAGCGTATATCTTTAATATCAATATTAGTCAAAAATAACATTGTATCGCGCAAAAATTGTTGTGTTTGATTTTCTTTTTTCTCCATGCCAACGATCGTTGTCCCTGCAGAACCAATCAATCTAGGAATACCTGAAAATAATACATCTCGCCATTTTGGAAGTTGCAGCACTGTATATTGCTCTGGCTGCAAACTCCCATTAGCACTTACTGGTAGTACTTCCTCCGATAAGCCGCCGTATCTCCATATCACACTATATATGAACAAGAAAATGATAAGACTAAAGACTATCTTTTTCACTAATTTTATCTTTTTCGCCTGATGCCGCACACGCCTTGTTAACATCCTTTCCTCCTGTGGACACCTAGCTGATGATTCCATCAAACATAGGTTGTCATGATTTCTGTTTACATACAATGTATATGCCCAGAAAGAAAAGGATATGCCTTCGAACCTCTTATACGGCTAATGTAAATAATTATAAATATTTTCATAATCAATATGAGGATGAATGGCTTGGTTTATCCCCCCCGCAATCAAAACTCCGATATCTTCAATAAAGCGATCAACTTCTTTAGGTGTTACCATGAGATCACCAAGAACCTCTGGCAACACTTGACTTACAATCATCTTGCGATCATTATCTGAAAGATGCTCCATGCTTTTGAAATAGCGGGCAAAGGGAGCATGTTCTTGTAGTGTATCAATGGTATCAATCGCAATCGTAGAAGCATGAACAACCGTCGGTACACCAATTGCAATGACAGGTGCACCTAGGGATTGTGCTGTTAAGCCAAATCTCTTATTGCCTACACCCGAGCCAGGGCTAATCCCCGTATTCGCCAATTGGACAGTCGTTAATACCCTTCGGCTGGAAGCAGCAGCTAAAGCATCAATCGCAATAACTAAATCAGGTTTTACTTTACTTACAATACCTTGCACGATTTCTACCGTTTCCATACCAGTAATCCCCAAGACACCCGGTGCAATGGCACAAACTGACCTCACACCCCCTTTAAGTTCAGGTGATAACATATCTTGCAGATGACGTGTCACCACTATTTTCTCTACAGCCCGTGGTCCAAGGGCATCAGGTGTCACATTCCGATTCCCAAGACCAATAATTAATACTGTAGCATTTTTTGCTAACTCAACCATTCCAACTAATTCTTCAGCTAATTTTTTCATTATTTTTTCTTGTAACGGTGTATTTTTATCCCTGAGTCCTTGGGCTTCAATGGTAACATATTTCCCCTGCCCCTTCCCCATAATCCGCTCAGCCTCAGCATTCGTAATATTCACGGTAGTGATCACAACATCTTCCTCTTCAACCGTCTCTACAACAACGCCCGGAATATCTTCACGAACTTTTCGGCTAAGCATTTCCCTTGCTTCGAGAGCTAAATCAGTCCGTGGCGTCCAAGTAAAATCTTTCATATTTCTCACTCCTTCAGGTTAAAATCAACATTATTTTAACCTGAAGATACTTTAGCTATACAATGGATTCTGACTGCATTCCATGAATAAAAAAAGGAGATCTTGCAATAAATTAAAAAGTTCCTCAAATGAGGTATAAATTTGTTAAATGTTACTTGCATTTTCCATCATCACATGCTAGAATACTGTAGGTAACATGCTCTTTAAGGAGGTGAATCACTTGCCAAACATTAAATCATCTGAACGTAGCGTAAAAACTGATGCTGAGCGACGTGCTAGAAACTTTGCGGTGAAATCAACCATCAAAACTGTTTCTCGTAAAGTAGTTGAGTCAGTAGCTGCTGGCAACTCTGATGAGGCTCAAGCTCTTTTGGTGAAAGCTAGCAGAACGATTGACAAAGCAGCCGCTAAAGGCGTTGTTCATAAAAATTCCGCAGCTCGCAAAAAATCCCGCTTGGCCCTTAAACTTAATGCCTTAGCTAAGTAATTAAGACTGAAACCCCTGTTCATTAAATGAACAGGGGTTTTTTAGTTAATAGCGTATTGATCATGCAAAATTTTCATCATATTTATTTTCATTAGTAACGTCTTGTTTACTTTTTATGAGGTGATATCCATAAATGACTGCAAACCCTAGCAAAAACAAAATAGAAATTCGATACATAGTGGCGTAATTTGTATGCGTGGCAATTAAGCCTAATAACACAGCACCAATTGCATATCCTAAATCTAAAGAAGATAAGAATGTCCCATTGGCAGCTCCCTTACGTTCTGCAGGTGCTCGTTGAATTGCCCATGCTTGCAATGAAGGATGAGCTGCTCCATATCCTAATCCATAGCATAATGAAGCTGCCACTAACGAATAGATCGAAGTTGCATAGGATAACATAAAGAGGCCAACGATCATAAACAATACTCCTGGTACGATTACGAAGGCATGTCCCTTGCGATCAAATAATTTCCCCGCAAAAGGACGGCTAATTAAAATCATTGAAACATGTCCAATAAAATAGATCCCTACATTTTCAATACCTGTTTCCTGTCCAAATAGCATGATGAAGCTCATAATCCCACCGAAGGTAATTGAATGTAAAAAGCACAAAAAAGCAGGTAACAATGCACTTTTTTCAAACAAGTCACTCCAACTAATCCCTTGTTTAGCAGCATTAGGTTTATACACTTTTTTTACAGAGGTAATTGATATGCCTTGTGTTAACAACATCCCAAAACCAACTAGAATTGTAGAAATCAGCAGAATGACATCAAAATTATAACGCTTCATAGCCTCAATTCCTAAGACAGTTGCAAAAGATGTTCCAAGAATAATGGATAATGCAAAATATCCCGTGCCTTCCCCTCGGCGTTTAGCAGAGACAATATCGGACATAATCGTTGCAAGCACCGTTGATGTCATCCCCCAACCGATTCCCTGACAAAAACGCAACATCAAAATTATGCTAATTCCTGAAACTACAAAATAAGAACAATTAAAAATAATAAGGATGCACATACCTGCTATAAGTAAAGGCCTCCGCCCCAAAGTATCTGCTGCGTTACCGCTAATCGAACGAACAATAAGCGCAGAAATTGAAACAACGGCAAAAGGAAGACTCGCCTGTAAATCGTTCCCGCCGATTTGTTTAATATAGAGTGGAAAAGTTGGAATCAGCATTAAAATTCCCTGATATACAAAAAAATTCCCAAATAAGAGCAGCAAAAAATTTCTCGACCACAATGTTGTGGTCTCACTACTTTCGACTTTTTTTATTTCCATCATACGACCCTCCACTTAAATTACCGTTTTCTCATGCCTAGAATTTATGTACTCATATTTTAAACTTTCTCATATTGCTGAGCATTTTGAAAAATCCCTCTTAGCAACATCGTAATTTCTTTTTGTTTGTCCTCCGACAAATTAGTTAAAATAGCCTTTCTATGATGACCTACTATTTCTCCCCATATCATATATTGATCCACGGCTTTTTCTGTCAAAGTAACTTTTTTTTCTCTTTTATCATCACCCGGAATTCTCATAATTAGCCCTTTTTGTTCCAATTTGACTAAACTTTTAGATACTGCAGGTGGTTCAATATTTAAGTAGTTTGCTAACGCTCCTTGGGGCATTGAGCCTTTTTCATGTAGTGTCGTAATGATTGACCACTCAGAGCTGTAGATTCCATGAGACTCTAAATTTTTATTTAAGCCTTTGGAAATAATACGAACAGTTTGAAAAAGTTGATGCAATAATAATTCTGAGCTTTCCATATTTTTCACCTTCTTTTCTTTATATAGTTAACTAGTTAACTATTATTCAATAGTATACACTGATGATCCATTTGTCAATTGGATAAAGCGCTAACTTCCTTGACTAAGCAGATCATTTTTCAAATGAATGATTGAGTTACTACTTAGATTTCATCCTTTTGCTTTATAAAAAGCTCCTACTAGAACTTCAAAAAAAGATGACTCCATTATAGAAATCATCTTCTTACTACTTTTTTATAAGCCTTACCAAAGAATAAAAGAATTGCTGCTTGCTATTCTTACTTTGCCTTAATCCCCTCAAAAGCATACTTTATTAAATTTGTTATAACAGATTCATCTAACGTTTCACCGGTTACTAATAATCGATAAAACAATGGTCCATAAATCAAGTCCATGCTCAGTTCAATATCCAAGTCTTTCTTCAATTCTCCTCGCTGAACCCCACGCTCTAAAATGAGCCGTGAATCAAGTCGTCTGGGATTAAAATATCTTGATCGATATTCTTCAGCCAACTTCAAATCAAATTGTCCTTCTGCAATTAACTCATTGATCACTTTACCTTCTCGGCTAGTTAAAAATCTAGCTAAATTACTAGCTTGAATCACGATATCATTAATAGCAGATCCTGTATCCGGTACCGGAAGTCTCGCCATAGCAGCAGATAGAAAGCCGTCCATTACAACAGCAGCTTTGTTTGGCCACCATTTATAAATTGTGGCTTTACTAACCTTGGCTCGTTCTGCAATTTTCTCAACGGTTACAGTTCCAAAACCATTCTCGAGCAATAAATCATATGAAGCAGCAAGAATCGCTTTTTCGGTTTCAACATTACGGGGACGTCCTTTTTTCTTTTCCAAGGAGACACTTCCTTTGTCATATTATGTAAGAGTATTATCAATAAAACTATACGTACAGTATACTAAATATTTTTTCTCAAGAAAAGAAATTTTTTCTTTACAATACTAAACGTTCAGTTTATAATAGCATTATTAGAAATACTAAACGTCCAGTTTTCAAATGTTACAATTATAGTAACACAGCAAAAAATATAGTAAGGAAGGGATCTCATTATGAATCATGTACAATCGAAAACCAATACAGTACCAAATTGGATTACACTCCTGTTAGCAGCCTCATGCGGAGTTATCGTTGCCAATCTTTATTATGCTCAACCTTTGATTGGCCTCATCAGTGCAGATACCAATCTTTCTCCAGCGTCAGCAGGGTTAATTGTAACACTGACTCAAATTGGCTATGTTCTTGGACTATTATTTATTGTTCCACTTAGCGATCTCATTGAAAATCGACGATTAGTGATATCAGCATTAACAATCGTTATTTGTGCATTAGTAGCAGCGCCCCTAGCACATAATGCCTTATTTTTTCTTGTAGCAGCAATGTTTATCGGACTAGGTTCAGTAGCAGCTCAAATATTGGTGCCATATGCAACTTATTTAACAACGGAAGATCAACGGGGAAAAGTGGTTGGAAATGTGATGAGCGGATTGCTGCTTGGAATTATGCTTGCCCGCCCTATAGCCAGCTTCGTTACTGATATTTGGGGATGGCAGGCCGTCTTCTATCTTTCTGCTTTCATTACCGCTGCAATGACTTTACTGTTGTCCCTTGTTCTCCCCGAGCGTAAACCTTCGCCTACCATGAATTATGGCCAACTGATTAGTTCTTTGTGGTTACTTTTTAAGACCAAAGCTATTTTACGTCGCCGCGCCTTCTATCAAGCTTGTTTATTCGGTGCTTTTAGTCTGTTTTGGACAGTAGTTCCCTTATGGTTAACCAGTTATTTTCATTTATCACAGCAAGGGATTGCACTTTTTGCATTGGCTGGTGTAGCTGGTGCCGTAGCGGCTCCCATTGCGGGAAGATTAGCCGATAAGGGCTGGACACGAAGATTGACTGGACTCGCAATCGTAATCGCTGCTCTATCTTTTTTACTTACTCATCTCATTCAAGATAATTCAACAATTTCTTTAGCGATGCTAGTCGTTGCAGGTATCACCTTGGATATGGCTGTATCCGGTAATCTCGTTCTCGGTCAGCGTGCAATTTATTCATTAGGAAGTGAAATACGTGGACGCGTAAATGGAGTATTCATGGCAGTCTTCTTTATTGGTGGAGCTATCGGATCGGCCCTAGGCGGCTGGTCATATGCCTATGGTGGCTGGATGCTTGCTTCTCTTTTAGGACTTAGTATGCCAGTTGCAGCATTACTTTACTATTTAACAGAAAAAAATTAACCATTGCTAATTATAAAAAAATCGAAGACAAATAAAGAACTTCTGCCAAACTATAATTTGACAGAAGTTCTTTATTTATTACTCTAATCAATGATACAAACTTTCTCCCACTTGACTAATCTTAAACAAAAATACTACTCGGTTCTTGGTGGGAACTGTTTTATAATGCCATCAGCAAACTCATCTGCCATCCTTAATGCCAGTTCTTCAATCTGATCAAAGATCGAAATGCTTTTAGCATAATTTCCAGTAAGGATCGCGACGGCTTCTGATTTGGTTAATGCCAAATGGTTGTACCACATTTGTCTCATATCTCCCTCTGACCAAAAAGAGTTAATATGAGCTAAAAAAGATACAATTTCATCTGCATTGGCATACCATCGTTTCTCTGCATTTGCCGTCGCATTCTTATTGCCAGCTTTAGCGGCTTTTACAAGTTCAGCAGCAATAACTAGATGGTCTGTTATCAAACTACCAAATTGATTAGCCAATTTAGAATTATAAAAAGGCCTAAATGCCCTTTCAAAATCTTTGGCATTACGAAGGAGTCGTTTAGTAGTAGTTTCTTCATCAGGCAAATCGTTTATCATACTTATAATTGTCATTCTCGTCCAATATACATGTTGCGTCCAAAGTAAACGCATATAATCTCTTAAATTTATTTCTTCTTCACAAAGACACTCTTGATAATATTCTGTATTATCACAGTCATCTCCAAAACTCATAAAGCTATTGTTGTAGTCTTTTTTACTCATAGCCTTCCCTCTCTTTTACTAAATCTTAATACATAGTATGCAGTTATTACGAAAGTTGGTACAACCGCCTTACAATCATGCTAAACAATCCAAGACAAATAAAAAACTTCTGCCAAAATATAAGTTGACAGAAGTTCTTTATTTTTATCTGCACATTCCAATAATAATTTCTTCTAACACCATAGAATTGGCTTTACCAGATTTCAAATGATGATCAGCAGCTGCTAAAGCTACCATTGTTTGCTTTAATATTCCAGTCGTAAAGATCCGGCTCTGTTTGATCATTTTTTCTCCGATAAAAGGCACTACACCAAGTCTTTCAGCAATATCACGACTGCTATATCCACTCGTCGACATTTCCTTGGCTTGCCACATCATACGCACCTGCCTAGCCAGCAATGAGATTAATTTAAGAGGATGCTCCCCTGCTTGCATCTGCTCGCCAATCAATTCTAAGGCTTTACCGACTTGTTTTTGACTGACAGCATCAATCATCGAAAAAATTGATATTTCTGGGATCGCAGACATAATTTCGATTAAATCCTGCTGAGTAATAGTGGATTTTTCACCTGTATAAAGTGCAATTTTTTCTAATTCATTATGTAAAAATCCCAATGATATCTTGGACATCATACTAACAATTCCTAGAAAATATTCAATTCCATCGTTGGTCATTTTTTTATTGAGTTCCGCTAGCTTGGCAATTAGCCAACCACGTACGTCTTTGACTTTCAAATGAGCCATCTCGACGACTGCACCATATTTTTCAACCATTTTATATAACTTACGACGTTTATCTACCTTATCCGTTGTTGAGAGAATAACATGAGCATAGTCAGGAATATTAGTAATGAGCTCAAGTAGGTGATCATCCCCTTTATCTACAACCTCATCCTCTTCGGCACTTCCTTTTTTCTTTGGACGAAATAAGGACGTGCCGCGCACAACAATGACATTTTTGCCACCCATGAAGGGTACCGTCTCAATCAAACTCCTTAGTTCATTGACAGACGGCTCACGCTCTAACATGACAAGATTCATTTCCATTTCATCAGGCGCAAGAACAGCCTTAATAACAGCTTGTTCAATTTGCCGCATAAAATAGACTTCTTCACCATGTAGCAGATAGATTGATTTAATTTGTCCCTTTTTTATTTGCTCTAAAACCGCAATATAACTCATCATTACCCTCACTCTCAGAAGTCATTTAATAAAAGAAAACTTAATTCAGATGGAGTTTCAATTCCTCCTGAATCTTAGTCATGAATAAATGTATTTACTTCTATTTTTTCCCCATCTGTCTTAAATACAATTGCACCTTGTTGATCTGTACGATAAACCTGGCTCTTTTGCACAAAAAAACGTTGAATCGTATCTCGATGTGGATGACCAAAACGGTTATTCTTCCCCACTGAGATTACTGCATACTCAGGTGCTACAGCTTTCACAAAATCAATCGTCGAAGATGTTTTTGAGCCATGATGCCCGACTTTAAGTACTGTACTTTTAATATTTTTGCCACTGGCAAGAATATCTTCTTCCCCTTGCCCTTCAAGATCCCCTGTCAACAAAAAGCTTTGTTTCCCATAACAGATTTGGATTACACTTGAAACTTCATTATTCTGCCCTATATGCATGCTATTAGCGGCATGAATGACGCGAATCACAACACCATCAAGATCAATTCTTTGCCCTTCATATACTGCAATAAAGGTACTTCCTTGTTTTTTTCCTTCATTGATTAAATTACGCACTGGCTGTGTATGAGTTTCTCGTGCTAGCATACTATTTCTTACAGTCAACTCTCTAGCAACGGCCGCTGCCCCGCCCGCATGATCCTGATGCCCATGAGTTAAAAATAGATAATCAATAGCAAGCACACCATAATGTTTCAAATAAGGTACGACAACACGGTCCCCAATATCAAAATCATTTGTATTACCTACAACTCCGCCTGTATCAACTAAAATAGTTCGTCCATGAGGCGTTGTAATTAACGTGGCATCCCCTTGCCCGACATCAATAAAATGTACGTACATGGGTCTTGGATAAATTTTGTCTACGATGATCAAAATAACCACGACAAAAGCAAATATAGCACTTTGCCTCGGCCATTTTTGAATTAACTCTGTTAATGATACCATATTTTTCGGTTTATACCCATACACCCAAGCTAACAATGCATAATAGACCAGACCTCCACTAATCCCAATGGGTGGTATATAGACCTTTGCACCCGGCACAGCCGCTAGCCATGCAGAACATTGAATGACAACATTAATCAGTAAACTACAAATAACCATGATGATATTCCCAAGTATTCCCATCATCAAACCTGCTACAGCACCGAATAGCCCAAGTATGACAATCCCTTCAATGAGAGGAACAATCAGCAAGTTGGCTACAAAAGAACTCAAGGAGAAACTATTGAAATACCAGGCAATAAAAGGTAATACCCCCAATTGAGCTGCAATTGTTACGGCAAGCGCTTTAGCCAGTCCAAGTGGCAAACTTGCCATCATCTTGACCAGTTTCCCATTCAAAAAAACTAAGCCTGCCGTAGAGGCAAACGACAATTGAAAACTCAAATCAAAAATCAAGGTTGGCTCATAAACAATCATACCAAGTGCTGATAGCAGCAAGGAATTTTTAGCATCGTTTTCTCGTTCAAAACAAACTGCAAGTAAGGCAATCAGCCCCATAATGAGCGAACGTAACACTGGTGGCGTTAAACCACAAAGTACGGCGTAAAAAGTCACAATTGTAGCGGCCACTAAAGGTATGAGGATCATGGGTAAGGTAAATCTTCTAACCACTGATGTACCGATAGCTGTAACAACTCCAACTACTAAAGCAATATGAGATCCCGACACAGACAAAATATGGACAATCCCTGTTGTCGCAAAATCTGCAACAATATCATGAGGAATTCCACCATAACCACCAAATAACATCCCTGCTAAAATGGCTGCATGAGATTCGGGCATTACTTTTTGCATGCTTTTAATCATTCGATCTCGCCAGATTGCCAAAGTATATTTCCATGATGCACTATTATTTTTAGATAAAATCTTTACACTATGCCCTTCAATGGACATACGGCTGCGAATACCTTGCCGCTTTGCTGCAGCTACGCTATCATATTGAGCAGGATTGTTATAACCATGTAATAAAACAACCTCACCAGTTACCTGAATTTCATCTCCTTGAAGGGCAATCGGCATGGTATTCGATTGCCTCACAGTTACAGGAAGTATCCCTGTAACCATTCTCTTTTTCCCGTCTCCGACGTTACCGCTCTTAATAAGAAGAAGGTAACGAACTTGATTCTTGTCCTCTTCAAGTACTTTTAGTGTAGGAATTTCATTGATGATCCCATCTACGCTTACGATCTGCTCAGCATAACGGCTAATATCAGTCAAAGGGAGAGCATCATCCTGAATAAAGCGTAACATCCCAATAACAAAAAACAATCCTCCTAGAGCCCAAATAAAAGGTCTACGTCTGTAGACCTGCCATACAATAAAGATGACTAAAAGGACACTGCTCACATAGATTAGCGGCAATAGCCCGTTAAAATAACTTCCAAACCAAATACCAAAAACAAAGGTTGATGTAATGATTGGAATGATATTGTCCACATGTCACAACCTTCTATAGAATAATTTTGTCTTTCAGTGCTTCAAACTTACTAGATCCTATTCCTGGAACTTTCTTAAATTCTTCTATCGTATTAAAGCTACCATTCTTTTGCCGATATTCAATAATACGTTCAGCTAAGGCTGGCCCTACTCCTGGCAATTGATCTAATTCAGTTTTATCAGCAGTATTAATATTAATCTTCTCACCGCTTTTTGTTTTTCCACTACTCCCAGATACATTGCCCCCTCCCTGTACTACAGTTTTGGCTGCCACATGGATATGCATACCATCCTTCACAAGTTGGGCTAGGTTAATTTTGCTCAGGTCAGCCTCAGGGGTAAGACCACCAGCCAAGGTAATCAGTTCAGCGACTCTAGCATGACTGGGCAGCTTAAATACACCTGGCTTATTAATGGCCCCACTGATATATACAACCATCTCACTTGTTTTGACTTCATTATTTTTATTCTCTTTAGCAAGTACTTCACCCGTTGACACACTGTCATTTACCGAATGTTTTTGCCAAAAACTATAAAAACTACCTGCAACAATCAATATGGCTAAAGTAATAATAAAAACTACTTTTTTACCATTCTCCCCCACTGTATCACCTCATATTTTCTATCGACTCCTATTGATCTTAGTATTCCTTTTTTTGTAAACAAAAAACCGATCTTTTTAAAAGATCGGTTTTTTCTTATCGTTTATAAGAACTACCAGTAAAAAATACCTTAGTGCCTATTAACGAATTACAATATTAACTAATTTTTGCGGTACACAAATGACTTTGACCACTTGTTTACCTTCAATCAGAACTTGTACTTTTTCTTGTGCAAGAGCTATTTTTTCTAATTCTCGAGCACTCAGGCCTACAGCAACAACAATTTTTTCTCGTACTTTGCCATTAATTTGTACAACAATTTCAATTTCTTCTAATTGAATGGCTGCGATTTCAAATACAGGCCAAGTTTTTTTATGCACACTATCTTGTCCAATCGTTTCACTCCATAATTCCTCACTAATATGAGGTGCAAAAGGTGCTAACAAACGTAGTAAACTAGAAACTACTTCTCGCACAAGCCCTGGATTTAAGGATGAACTCTCTTCTTTCACTGCGTACATAG
The DNA here is from genome assembly GCF_042610375.1 of Pelosinus sp. sgz500959. Taxonomy (NCBI): domain Bacteria; kingdom Bacillati; phylum Bacillota; class Negativicutes; order Selenomonadales; family Sporomusaceae; genus Pelosinus; species Pelosinus sp. sgz500959. Next base: position 370,896 of record NZ_JBGJZL010000003.1, on the reverse strand, counting down.
CATTCACAAGTTCCATAATTGAACTGATTGCTGTATTAAAGTTGTGACGCCCACCAATGTCTTCTGTTACTTTCTTGATTGTAACATGTAAGGCACGTCGTAGTTCACGTTCAACTTTCGTCAAAGTACTATTATCGCATTTCCAGTCTTCAGTTGCCATAGTAGCTGCGTAATGATCAACAATACGCCACAAACGCCCTAAAAAGCGATAAGATCCTTCTACCCCTTGATCATTCCATTCTAAATCTCGTTCAGGCGGAGCTGCAAATAAAATAAATAAACGAGCTGTATCAGCACCATACTTATTAATAATCTCTTCAGGTGATACGACATTGCCCTTAGATTTTGACATTTTCGCCCCATCTTTAATCACCATGCCTTGGGTAAGCAAGTTTTTAAATGGTTCATTCACATTCACTAAGCCTGCATCTTTAAGAACCTTGGTAAAGAATCTTGAATAGAGCAGATGTAAAATAGCATGCTCAATACCGCCAATATATTGATCGACTGGTGCCCAATAATCAGCTTTTGATGACTCAAAAGGAGCTAATTTATTAGTCGGATCAGTATAACGCATGTAATACCAAGATGAACAAATAAAGGTATCCATGGTGTCGGTTTCACGTTTCGCCTCTGCGCCACACTTAGGGCATGTACAATTGACAAACTCTTCTACTTTCGCAAGAGGAGAAACGGCTCCTGCTGTGAAATTCACATTTTCAGGGAGCAATACTGGTAATTGTTCTTTTGGAACAGGTACAGTACCACAATGCGCACAATTAATCATAGGAATTGGTGCGCCCCAATAACGCTGACGAGACACTAACCAATCTCTGAGACGATAATTGATATGTCGCTTACCATGTCCCTCTTTTTCCAACCATTTCGCTACTGCAACTTTACCGAGTTCATTATCCATGCCACTAAATTGACCTGAATTAACCATAATGCCAGGTCCGCCATAAGCACCTTCCATACCTTCAATGGTCCATTCTTCTCCAACAGGCTGAATAACTAATTTTTTTGGCAAGTTATATTTGCTAGCAAAAACCCAGTCCCGCTCATCATGAGCTGGAACGCCCATGACTGCACCAGTTCCATACTCGACTAATACATAATTTGCAACCCAGATTGGCACTTGTTCGCCAGTAAAAGGATTGATTGCGTAAGAACCAGTAAAGATACCTTCTTTTTCGAATTCGCTGGAAGTACGGCTTATTTCACTCATATTGCGCACACTTTCAACAAATTGGCGCACTTCCTGTGCATTTTCTTTTCCTGCAATCAATTTTTCTACCATAGCATGTTCAGGAGCAAGGACCACGTAGCTTACCCCAAAAGAAGTATCATGACGAGTTGTATATACAGAAATTTTTTCATTAAGCTCAGGCACAGCAAAACTAAACTCCGCTCCTTCACTGCGACCAATCCAATTTTCTTGCATCGTCTTAACTCGTTCAGGCCAACCTTTTAGCTCACTCAAATCACTCAGCAAACGATCGGCATAATCCGTAATCTTGAAAAACCATTGCTCCAGTTCTTTTTTAATCACAACTGAGTCACAACGCCAGCAACAGCCATCAATAACCTGTTCATTGGCAAGTACAGTATTGCAATCATTACACCAATTCACTGCTGCTTTTTTCTTATAGGCTAGTCCCCGTTCTACAAATAACAAGAATAACCATTGAGTCCAGCGGTAATAGTCTGGATGACATGTAGCCACTTCTCGATTCCAATCATAAGATAAGCCTAGCTCTTGCTGTTGGCGACGCATATTCGCAATATTTTCCCATGTCCATTCTGCAGGGTGAACTCCATGCTTAATCGCAGCATTCTCTGCAGGCATACCAAAGGAATCCCATCCCATCGGATGAAGTACGTTATAACCTTGCATAGTTTTAAATCGAGCAATTACATCGCCAATAGAGTAGTTCCGGACATGTCCCATATGTAAATTACCTGATGGATAAGGGAACATCTCTAGCACATAATATTCCGGACGTTGACGGTTTAGTTCGGTCTTAAAAGCACCACTTTCCGCCCAGCTCTTTTGCCATTTTGCTTCAATATCTTGAGCATTGTACCGTTCATTCATAAAAAAACCTCCCATTTATTCAATCAAAAAACGCCCCTTGGCTTATTAGCCAGGGACGAGTTAAACCCGCGATACCACCCTGATTGATAGCACAAATGCCATCCTCTCAATCATTCATAACGCTAATGACGCGGCAGCTACTATGATCTCATAGCTGCTCCTCCTCAGTGAGTTCAACGTTGCTTAGGATTGGCTCGCATCAACCGCCAATTTTCTGTACCCCGCCCATTCGCCTACTACTCTGAATCTTAGGATTTCAAACAATATTATATCCCACCCGATATAGGAAGTCAACTCGCCTTCTCACTGACTTTTTTAGTTCTACTTTTAAAAATACCGCATATCATGTTGTGTGGGAGGTGTACGATTACTATGTATAAGTTAATCATTGGCAATGTCAGAATTACCGTCTCAGATGATACCATCGGTCGCGAACAAGCTGCTACTGCCGCCAGACAGGCCATATCCATAGCACAAAGCCAAGGTAAAATCATATCACACGTCGCCATCACGGCTGGGGAAAATGGTCTTGAAGTGAAATCAACAGAAAAAGCGGGCCACCGTGTATCCCGGAAAACCATCAAACACAGTATGCTTGATGGTATGCGCTATGCCATACAAGAAAAACTTTACCCCTCAGGCAATTTCAGCACAAAAGATTCCTGGTTTGATAGCGATACAGGCCAAGAATGGCGTGGTAGTGAAGTGGATGTCACGAGAGATGAGTTAGTAGAGAAATTTGAAGAGTGGATGAAAACGATATAAATAGTAACCGGCCTCAACAATGAAGTGAGGCCGGTTACTATTTTTGTGATCACGATATAGCGGTTGATATTAATTGATCTGCTGAGAAAGCAACCCTATTTTTACCTGCTTTTTTAGCCTTATATAGTGCCTCATCAGCCTGATTAATCACTTCTTTTACTTCTTGGTTTTCATAAGGCCAAATTGCACCACCAACACTGCAACCCACTTTAGCAGTACCACCTTCAATGATATAAGGTATATTTAGCGCATTGATCACTCTTTGCCCTATATTAGTAGCTATTTCAAAAGATTTGGTCGGCTCAGCATATAGTACAATCAAGAATTCATCACCACCAAGGCGGGCGGCAATTTCTTCTTTACGAACAATTGTTTTTAACCTCACAGCTACCTCTTTAAGCAACAGATCTCCTGCATGATGCCCCATAGTATCATTGATAGTCTTAAATCCATCCAAATCTAGGTAGAGAAAAACAAGTTCTAAATTTCGCCTTTTTGCCGTAGCAGTCGCTATGGTGAGAAACTTATCAAGACCGACTCTGTTCGGCAACTCAGTTAGGCGATCGCTATTTGCTATTACTTCCATCTTACCAAGTTTATCTTCGGTATTGGATAAACTGTCAGTCAACTCCATTAAAGATGATGCTAAGATTTCAATTTCTTTAATTCCTTTATGTTCTGGAATAGCTACCGTCCCTCCAAAGCGAAGTTTATCAGCAGCCTTTGCGATTTCCCTCAGTGGCTTAGTGATTGCATTAGCCATGAACCATCCTACCAAGGCAAATATAATTGAGAAAGCACCACCAATCATCAAAATAGAAAATTGCAGTTTCACAATGGACGCAAAGGCGATGTCAACTGGTTGCCGCACTAGTACGCTCCAGCCAAGCCCCTTATAATTAGAATATCCTCTACCCAAGGCATAGCCCGTAAGATATTCCTTGCCGTCTGGCCATTTTTCAATCTTCCAACTGTTTTCACCTTGCTTAGCAAGAGCAATGCTATCAAGAGGCAATTTTTGACCAATCATCTCTTTGGGGCCAAGAAGGATTGTACTATCATTGTAACTTATGATAAAAACATCAATCTGTTTACGGTTCTTCAAAGGTTCCATAATTGATTTGCTAATTTCCGAAACCCATTCCCAACTAAGATGCGCAGAAAGCACACCTACAGTTTCTCCATCTGAGCCCAAAACAGGTGTACTAATATCGACAAACTTCATCGGTTCTCCGCTAGGGTTAGGCAATAGTTTTGCCAGCAGTATTGCATCATGGACATCACCTACAAATTGACCTTTAATACCTTCTCGATAAGCAGGCCGCTGAGACGCATCGGCTCCCACCAATATCCCATCAGTTCCAGCCAATACTTTTCCATTGATGTCTGTCAGACCAATCCAGGAGAAAGATGGAATACTCTTTTTTAAACCATTGAGTAAGGTTTCGATATTAGCCACATTGTCAGGCCTGTTTAAAGTCTCGATAGTCTCGATTTGACTCAATACAGTAATTTCCCCAACACGTGCCCACATATATTGATCTAACCGATCTGCCATTTGGTACGCTGTTTCCCCTAAAGAATTACCGATTTCCGCCTTCATATTATCACTAGACTGCCACCCAATAGTTAAACTAATAATCACTGTGAGTAAGATAATCAATGCGGCAAATAATATGGCAAATCTAGCTTGAAGGCTTTGTGCTATGTTCATGGCAGTCATCTCCATTATTTTAAAGTAATCCTCTTTTTCGACATTATTCATCTTTTTTCCTGCCAAGAAAAAATGGCTCAAATTTATCTCGGCAGTCGCATACCCTATATTAGTGAATAAAAAAATATCTGCAAAGATTCATGCTAGAATCTTTGCAGATGTTTCTTTTTGAGTTTACCCAACCTTCATAACGACCAATAGAATTGTCATGATAGTAATGCTCAGTAAGATTGATATTGAATTCGTAAAACTTGATAATGCTGTATTGCCTTTGCATTTCTCTGTAAAAACAGGAACAAGGGCTGAAATAGGAGCAAAAATAACAAGTACTAATACTTGCCTGACTTCTAGGGAAAATGGTGTATAAAAATAAAAGATCACAGCAAAAATTGACGCTAATAAATATCGAACTGACAATATAAACGCTGCTTGCTTAAGGTGCTTTGGCTCTAAATCAATCTCAATCATCATACCAATCATGAGCATAGCTAAAAAACTATTAGCGCCAGCAATGATGGAAATTAGGCTGTTCACTGCTACAGGAAAGTGAATCCCAAGTAGCGATAGCAACAGCATTGCTATATAGGTAGTAAACGGAACTGAAGAAAATAAGGTTTTGATTAATCGCATACCAGCATGGCCTTTTTCTCCAACCCCAACTACACTGGCAGCCGCTGCATACGTACCTCCTGTACACATAATGGAATTTCCTGAATCAAACATACAGGTGGCTACTACACCAAAGGGACCAAGGAAATTCTGAACAAAAGGCAAGGTAAAGCAGCCGATATTATACCCTGAAAAATTCAGCATATAAAAAGCTTTATTATCGTCATTCTTAGCTCCGGCCCAAAAACCTAGTGATACCATAAATACATTACATAGGAGTCCAAGTAAAACAACATAGATAAGGGAAATATCCATTTGAAAATTTGCAAAACCAGTAATCACTGCTGCCGGCAGCGTAAGGTTCATCACGATTTTTGAGATCATCTTATAATCATTAGGCATAAAAAAGCCTATTCTTTTTAAGGTGTAACCCAATATAATAATAGATACAAAAGCCATTGCCTTTAATAAAACTTCAGTCATATTCTTCTCTCTTTCATGCAACAATAAAATCACGACAATATCTTACACCAATTATTTTTTCTATGCTATCAGAAGATCTTCTTTCTGTCAATTGATTCCTGCTGTTAGGGGCATTTATCATTAAATAACAAAATCTCTTTTTTCTTCACCTCATTTGAAACTATTTAATGGAGATACTATGATCAAAGGAGGTGTTTTGATGACAGAAACTAATTCTATAAACGAAGGCAATCAAACAATAGGTGATTCAAGAATCAATACAGGCAAAGTCGCTGATGTTGTAACTAAAGGAAATCAAACAATCGTTAATATAGCTTTTATGGATGGCAGTAGAAGAACTGTAGTTTTACCAGTACGTGAAGATATTGCTAAGTATAAAGATAAATATGTTATTTGTGCGATGGATTCTGATAATGTCACGGATATATTAGAAATAGTTAACGATTAAAATAACACCAAGGGTGTCCCATAGTAGGATCTTTCTTCCTATTATGGGACACCCTTTATCTATTTACTTAAATTTTTTCATTTTTCATTTTAGCTTACATAAAATCAGCCTTATTTGCTCTATGTATTTTATAGTTATATACTTTAACATAGTTAGTTAAACTTACATAAAATTTAAAGCTAGAGAGGAACTATAATGAAAGAACAATATTATGAAAAACTATTGAATATAAAAACCTCAGGAGAACAAAAAATATTTAATGAATCATTTCACTATAACAGATATGAACCAACCTCCTACTCTGTATTAGAAATATTATCTAAGCAATATCATTTTACAGCAGAAGATCATATCGTTGACTTCGGCTGTGGCAAAGGAAGGCTTAACTTTTACATAAATCACTTTTTTGACTCCACGGTTACAGGTATAGAAATGAATACCTTTTTCTATAAACAAGCGATTGATAATAAAAGAGATTATTTAAAGAAACATAAAAAGAAAATAACTAAAATAGATTTCTTAAATTGCTTTGCAGAAGAATATCATATAAATCCCTCAGATAATAAATTCTACTTCTTTAACCCTTTTTCGATACAAATATTTATAAAGGTGATCGGAAATATTTTGCTTTCTGTAGAAGACTATGAAAGAACAGTCGATATTATATTGTTTTATCCATCCTATGATTATATATACTTTCTAGAAAACAATACCCCTTTTGTACTTTTGAATGAAATAAAATTACCTTATCTATATGATAATGATCCTCGTCATAGTTTCTTAGTGTATAGACTAGACTATAGAATTTAATCGAATGTAAAAAGAACCACAGGTGATTAAACCTGCGGTTTTACTGATTTTATAGAGACTTACTTTAGATTTCACTAGTTTTTTGTTCTTCCACCATTTAAATTCTTTTGTAACATTTCGGCAGCAGCCTGAACATCCTTCTTTGTCTTTCCGCCAACTATGATAAGGTATTCGGGCTTCCACCAAGATCCGCCGATCCTATCAAAAATAATGTTAATTCTTGGGTGAGCTTTTGTTGTTTTCGTCACACTACTAGAAATATAGGATTTAAACAGAAAAAATACAGTCAATGATAGTTGGCTACGTATAGGGTTCTGAACACGATACATTTTATTATCACTTTTAATTAATGGCTTGTCATTCATTTGCATTTGTTTTTCTTGTTTATATTGATGTTGCACGTTGATCCCCCTTCGTTAGTATTATATTTTAATTTTATCAGTTCTTATCGTAAAAACATATACCAAAATTTTCTTTTTTTGCTCCCTAGTTGATATTTTTAACTTATTTTTTGATCTTTGACTGAGCAATTTGAGCAAACCCATAGTCTAGAAGTTTGGCAGCATCATCCCAACGCTCATCATCGTTTAAGATGACAGCAATTAATTGTACTCCATCTCGTTTTGCAGCGGCTACTAGACAATCTCCTGCAGCATCTGTATAACCGGTCTTCACACCGTTGGCACCAGCATAACTTTTTAAAAATTTATTGGTATTTTTAACATGAGTCTTCTTGCCATTCAAAAAATTTACATCATATTCGCGTGTCGATACAATGTTTGCAAACTCTTTGTTTTCCATTCCATAGGCCGTTATAAGGGCTAAGTCATAGGCCGTCGTAAAATGGTTGAAAGGATCTGGCAATCCATGAGGATTAGAAAAATGTGTCTGCAGTGCGCCAATTTTTTCTGCTTTATCAGTCATCATTTTGGCAAATGAAGGAATGGAACCTCCGACACTTTCAGCAATGGCTTCTGCAGAATCATTACCTGAGACAAGCATCATTCCATACATTGCATCGTGCAATGTCAATCGTTCACCAGCTTTTAGTTCAAGGCTTGACCCTTCACAGGTTGCAGCTTTAGGGCTTACAGTCACAATGCTATTAGGATCTCCCTTTTCAAGAGCCGTAATCAATGTCATGATCTTAGTTGTACTTGCTGGATACATAATATCATAAGGTTTTTTATCAAATAAAACCTCTCTTGTATTAGAAACCATTAACACTGCAGCTTCCGCCTCTATCTGAGGCGCTGGCTGAGCCGCCGAAACAATTCCGCCCCCAATACACATGATCATAAACAATAATGATAAGATTCTAGAATACATTTGATAGCCTCCACATAGTTATATTTTCTTTCATCATTATAACATTATTAGAGGAAATGAATGCAAAAAAACTGATCTCAAATGAAATCAAGATCAGTTTTTTCAATCATTTCATATAATACTAGTCGTTTATTTCTTTCCAAAGGCATTTACTGCCCAGTTAGAATTTTTTCATGTATTTTTAAAATCATCTGCCCATAGGTCTTCCCTGGTACTGCCCATTTACCATTTAGATCTGTCCATGTATAGGATTGTCCAAACTTCTCTGACCGCTTTACTAACTCATAGCGCGGATCAACAATTGGCAATGAAGGGGGACGAGTCGTTGTATATGCTAAAAGATGCTGAATTTGTGCGCGCACACCAATTTCAGGTGAGGAAAACCAAGCACCCTTTACCCCTTGACCAGTAGTCCCTAAACCACAATAGTTATTCTGCAGACTGATTACATCGCCACCATAGCGAAAGTTTCCAGTCTCATGTAATGCCTGGGCAAAAGCCACGTCAGGACGAATCCCCTCGCGCCCGCCCTCTACATAATAATAATCAACCAATTCCTTCGGTGTCGTATTAATCAGGGGAAAAGGATTGCGCCGAAAGAGATAATCAACACACTGCTCCCTCGTGGCAATCGGGTCTCCCATAATGGTGAGATCAACAAAAACATCTGTTTTCAATAGCTGCTTAGGAACCTCTGTGGCTTTTAACTCTCCTGCTGCCAAAACAATAGAAAGTCCCCATGCCAAAATTAAGATGGCTAATAAACAACTTCTAGTCATCACTCTATTTTTCATTAATAACCTCCAACAACGATCATTCAGGAATTGTAAGATCGTGAAATGGCAATTTTGTTTCTTCTCTGGCATTTTTCAAATGTTGAAAGTAAATAGGGCTAATCCATTCTTTCTGCATGGCGAGCGTATGTAACGACTCTAGTGAATTGTTCACAATCTGCTCAGCTTGTTTTTTTTCAATCCATTCTCCCAGCAAAACAACAACTTGCTTCAAATCCCATTCATCCCAAAATACCCGTCCGTACAACAAAGCAACTTGCTGGCGTACTTCCATTTCTTCAATGAAAGCTAATTCTTTCAATAATAACCTTTTATAAGGCGTTAAAAACAACGGTCTAACTTGGGTGACTCTTTCTGCCATCTCAGCAGCTTGTATTCGAATATATGGATTTTGATGTAATATCCCTCGCACTACGGCATCAAATATAAGAGGATCAGCGGCTGCGACCTCCACTATTTTTTCTAATAAATTCTGGGTTTCTTCATTATCTTCACATAATATTTCCCATGGTATTAACAAAAATCGCCAACTCCTTAACTATGATTTTAATCTTCATCTTATCTATCATACTGAAATTCACTTATTAACTCAACTATTTTTTCAATATACTTATTATTAGTATGTACCGTTTACCACATTTTCTTTGGATGACCTCTTAACTCAACATAATTGAACGTCTAAATTTATATTTTTAAAAATTTAATGGATACTCAGTCGCAAAAAGTGTACAAGACCATACAAAATAGGTATACTAGTGTCATATCATTAAACAATATAGGGAGAATCACTTCATGCAGTTTCGCAAGAAAAAAACATATGAAGACATTTACAAGTGGCGTCGCAGCCAGAATGGTACATGTTTTTATTGCTATGAGGACAAAGCCGTAGCAATACCTCTAGTAGGTAACAAAGGCATTTGTCAAGAATGTCTAGACCACTTTCGAATTGGTCATGTTGGCACCGATCGCCATCTTATCACTCATTTGACCAAAAGCACTCGCAGTCATGATGAGACAGTCTTATGGTTACGAAAACATGGTATCAAACTAGCACCTGCCGGTTATAAGGATGGCGTGCATTCGTATATGGCAATTAATAACCCAGGAATTTTTGATCATTATCATGATATCATTGATGGATCTGCTGATCTGAATACGGTAGACAAAAAAACAGCTCTGAAGATCATGGATAGCTATACTGATATTGAAATATTTAAAGATGGCGACATTCGAATCAGTTATTAAGAAATGTATCACTTATTATGAAGCTAGGAATTTTAAAGGGGGACTATGACCTAATGGAAAGAACTGAAACTAAAAATGCTGAACCAATTAAAATGTGTGATGCTGCTCTCATTGAAGATATGAAATTAGCGGTTGATATTGAACGATTACCAACTGAATTCACATTTGCCGATATCGAAGAATGGATCAAAAAAGACCAAGTAAAAAAACTTGATGGTACACCTTATCCTGAGCTATCTCACGAATTATTACTTAATTATTCACTTCATACACCAATCACCAAAAAGAGAAAACAAAAAGTATTATATTCGACGCCAAATGGTCGCCTATTTTCATTTAATCCTTTTAAACCCGTTTAAAATCAGCCGTACCATCTGAAAGAAAGACTTGATGCATTGATGAAGTGCACCAAGTCTTTCTTTGTAATTGATAAACTTACTCAGTTAAGATACTTCATGTTATCCTTACCAGAAGATTAAATTTAAAGATTGAAAAATGTATTTTACAATCTTTGAAAAAAGTAGTAAAATACATTTATTCAAATCGTTAACCATTTATTTTTAATTAGTTAACATTAAATTTACCATCTCTAACTCAACAACGTTTTATATGGTAAATACAAGGAGGCTAGACATGGATTATCGTGGCATTATTGCCCTTGGAGAATACATATTACAAGGCAATCAAATTAGTTATGAAGATTCCCTTGAGCTAACAACAGTAATGACTGATGATATTCCCCTACTTGCGGCTTTTGCGAATAAAATTCGCCAGAAGTTTACTGGTAATGAGGTTGACATGTGTGGATTGGTGAGCGCACGCTCTGGTATGTGTTCAGAAGACTGTAAATTTTGCTCCCAATCTGTCTATCACTCTACCGATGCCCCAGTTTATGACTTACGGAGCACTGCAGAAATTACCCACTCTGCTCAAAAAGCCCAGCAAGAAGGGGCTAAACGGATCAGTATTGTCACGAGTGGTAAAGGAATGGATCATGATCCAGATTTTCAAAATATTATTACAGCAATCGAATCGATTATGGATAAAACAGATCTAAAAGTTTGCGCTAACCTTGGTACCTTGACCCTTGCCCAAGCGCATGCATTAGCAGCTAGCGGCATCAAACGATACGCTCATAATTTAGAAACGAGCAAAAATTTCTATCCTTTTGTATGCACAACTCACTCTTATGAAGAACGTTTAGCAACGATTCAAGCTGCGAAAACAGCTGGTATGGAACTTTGTACTGGTGGAATTATTGGTATGGGTGAATCTTGGCAAGATCGTGTTGATTTAGCTTTTTCTTTGCGAGAACTAGATGCAACTTCTATTCCAATCAATATTCTTAATCCAATTAAAGGAACTGCCTTTGAGGATGTCACTCCTCCAACACCTTTAGATATTATCAAATCCTTTGCTATTTTTCGTTTTATTTTACCTAATAAAATCATCCGCCCCGCTGGCGGCCGTGAGCTAAACCTACGAGATATGCAAGGTCAACTTATGCTTTCAGGAGCAAATGGACTTATTATTGGCAATTATCTAACCTTCAGCGGTCGCGATTCTGCAGCAGATTTTCAAATGGTACAAGATGCAGGCTTAGTCCCAGCCAAATTTTAAAAGACTAACTAATAAGAGGAGGAATTACCATGACAAACTATGATTTAATTTTTTCATTAGGCAAAAAAATATTAAATGGCAATGACATTACTTTTGATGAGGCAATGGCTTTAACAACAATTGAGGAAGCAGATATTCCAATGCTGCTAGGCGTAGCCAATAAAATTCGCGAGAAATTTACAGGTTCTTATGTTGATACATGCCAAATTCTCAATGCTCGTTCAGGCGGCTGCTCTGAAAACTGTAAGTTTTGTGCCCAATCTGTCCATCACGATGTGGATGTGGATGTATATCCTCTCATGAATGAAGATGATATTATCAAAGCTGCGCAAAAAGCCGAAGCCGATCATGCTTACCGTTTCTGCGTCGTAACATCTGGCTGTGGTATGGAAGGCGATCGAGATTTCGCAAAAATCACCGCTGCAATTGAACGAATTGGCACTGAAACCTCCCTGCAACGTTGTTGTTCACTTGGAACACTCCAAGAAGACCATGTAAGTGCTTTAAAAGAAGCAGGTATTACTCGCTATCATCATAACTTAGAAACAAGTGAAAGTTATTTTAAAGAAATCTGTACAAGCCACACCTATCAAGAACGTATTGATACAATCAAACGTGTAAAAGCCGCTGATATTGAAGTGTGTTCCGGTGGAATTATCGGTATGGGCGAAACATGGCGTCAACGCATTGAACTGGCCTTCACCCTTAAAGAATTAAACGTAGACTCAATTCCCATTAACGTCTTAAACCCAGTTAAAGGCACAGCGCTGGAAAATCAAGAAAAACTAAATCCTATGGAAATTTTACAAACTTTTGCCATTTTCCGTTTGATTCTGCCAACCAAAATTCTTCGTTATGCTGGCGGCAGAGAACGCAATCTAGGCGAACTCGTTCCTTTAGGTTTTTTATCTGGTATCAACGGTATGCTGATTGGCAACTATCTAACAACACAAGGACGCGGTGCTGATAAAGATATACAAACGGTCAACGATCTAGGACTTAAATTGCTTGAAAATTAATCCTTAATGAAATTATAATCCATCAATTGAATTTCACTTTGACTTTACTGATTGCTTATGATATTATAATAAAAAAATAAATAATAAACTCTTATCTAGAGAGGTCGAGGGACTGGCCCTATGACACCCGGCAGCCGGCAGCAATGCAACGGTGCTAATTCCAGCAGGAGTAATCCTGAAAGATGAGAGGAATGTGCGGTTTAAAGAGCCCCTTTCCTCGGAAAGGGGCTCTTTTACATACAAAGAAAAAATGGAGGAATACAACATGCCAATCAAAATTCCCAATAACTTACCGGCTACTAATATCCTTGAAAGCGAAAACATCTTTGTCATTCATGAAAACCGGGCTTATACACAAGATATACGTCCTCTTAGAATATTAATTTTAAATCTAATGCCAATCAAAATCACAACTGAAACACAACTTCTTCGTCTGCTAGGTAACTCACCTTTACAAGTAGAAGTCGACTTCATGTATACGGCTACCTATTCACCTACAAATACCTCTCAAGAACATCTCATTAAATTTTATGAAACATTCGACGATGTAAAGGATCGTAACTATGACGGTATGATCATTACAGGTGCACCTGTCGAACAGCTTCCTTTTGAGGAAGTTGCCTATTGGGATGAATTGTGCAAAATCATGGAATGGAGTAAAACCCACGTATATTCGACTCTCCACATTTGTTGGGCTTCTCAAGCTGGACTCTACTATCATTATGGCATTCCAAAGTATGACCTTGCTCAAAAAATATTTGGAGTTTTTCCTCACCAAAAAAGCTGTACACAACCGATCAAATTATTCCGTGGTTTTGATGATATCTTCCACGTTCCTCATTCTAGGCATACTGAATTTAAAAGAGAAGATATTGAGAAGATTCCAGAACTACACATTCTTTCTGAATCTGAGGTCTCTGGTGTTTATGCCGCTGCCGATCTAAAAGGCCGACAATTTTTCATCGCAGGTCATTCGGAGTATGATCCTCTCTCCCTCAAAGCTGAATATGACCGTGATCTTGCCCAAGGCCTCTCAGTTCAAATCCCACAAAATTATTATCCCAATGATGACCCGACACAACCACCAGTTGTTCTTTGGCGTAGTGCAGCCAACCTGCTTTTTTCTAATTGGCTGAATTACTATGTTTACCAAGAAACACCTTTCGATCTTTCCTTGTTATAATAACCTGTATGATAGAAGTCTGTCTCCCATCGGTAAAAAAACCGATGGAAGACAGACTTCTTTACATAATTCCCCATTTTCGTCCATATTCTAGAAAGATTTGAAATTCTTGATCATGGAATCCATTCTCAAGTAGGTATTCCTTTGCTTCTTGAGCTTCCATCACTGATGAATCAGCAAAAATAGCATTTTTATGAAAACTAAAAGCAAATCCCTTTACCGCAAGCAATTCCATCATTAAAGCAACCCGTTCTGCTTTATGTTGTAATTGAAGACCAAAATCCCTTACAGATCGGGCATCAACCTCATGATTCTTAGGAAAATGACCAAAAAATACAGGTTCTTCCACTGGTTTTAGAATAATACGAGTCATATGATCTACCATTGATTTTTCCATGATTTCTCCTTTAATGCCGTGGCAATCTAATCTTTTAGTCATTTTTTTAGTTTCATGAAGTTTAAATCATTAGATATTCATCCAATAATTTACAAATAATACGTTTGATAACCAATAACCAAGAGGAACATTAATCAATACACCAATTGCAAAGGCGACTAGCGGCTTCCAGCCGAAAGAAGTTAACTCACGAAAACGAGTCGTAAATCCAATGCTTAAAAAAGTCCACGTAAATGCCCAACCACGCAAAGTCTTGATGTAACCTAACGCCTCTTTTGAAAAAGTCGATGCAGTTTTAGGTTCTATCATCGCAAGCAGCACAGTAATAAAGATGGATGCTGCAAAAAAACCAATGATAAATTTGGGAAAGCGGCGCCAAATTTCCCCTTTATCAATACGCTCAGCGGTAGCAGAATTTTTATTTTCCCACACTGTCACTGATAAAAAAGCAACCATAATGGCCCATATGCCGACAAACATATCACGACCAACAATTTTCATTAGTGTAAAGGTTTTAACAGCTCTTTCATCCCCCATAGCCTCCGCAGCCGCAAAACCAGCGGCATCTGCAAACTCCGACGTACCAATCCAGGCTCCCGCAGGACCAGCAGCCATACCCAATTGCTTAGCCCACAAAGGAAGTACAAAAATCATTACAACAGCCCATACAATTACCATGGAAATGGCTACTGAAACATGTTCCTTTTTGGCACGGCATGCACCACCAATTGCAATCGCAGCCGATACACCGCAGATGGACCCACCCGCTCCTAAGCAAGCAGCAAAACGTTGGTCCATACCGAATAAACGAGTTGCCGTAAAATAAATCACCCCAAAAGTGCTCACAGACACAATTGTCGCTTGCAAGATTGCTAAGGGACCTGCTTGCATAATAATTGTAAAGGGTAAGGTCGCTCCCATAAGAACAATACCCGTTTTTACGTAGTATTCAGTTTTTAAGCCTGCTTGAAACCACTTGGGTAAAGTCACAGCATTCCCAATGAGCAGACCGACGAGCAAAGCAAGTACTGGTGTCTCTAGCTGCCAATCTTTGACAAATTTATTAGAACCCAAAATAGAAACAATGATTGATATCATATATAATGCGGTAAAACCTGCAATAAAATGTTTTACATTATACCCCATCACACGGGCGCCAATTGAAAAAGCAACTAAAAAAAATCCATATAATATAAAAAGTCCAGAAATATTTTTACTAAGCCCTTCAGTCACTTTACTTACATCATTCGACCATCCAGGAATACCAACTGCCATTGACTTAAATACTCCGATCGCTCCACCAAAAAATGCAATCGTAATCCCGAATACAAGTCCCAAAGCAATGATAATTGCCCATGTATCTTCTCTTTGATACCAAGGAAGTGTTGCTTGTGTTGTACCTGCCATTAAATCATCTCCTTATTTACTGTGAGTGATTAAAAAATAAAAAAGGCCTCGGACGCCCCCTATAAAGGAGACATCTTCGGCCTTTGGTTTTTCCAATCAGCTCTCGATATTGATTTTTTTTAGTATATCACCAGTATTTTCATCTGTCAATCTAAATGAAAAAATACTATATATTGGCATTCATACTTCCCATGCGGTAACCCGCTAAATCGAGAGTTACGTAAGTGAAACCGATTTCTTTCAGCCCTTCCTCAAGTATATTGGCAATTTCAGGAGCAGCAAGCCGTTCAATGTTTTCTGGCGCCACCTCAATCCTTGCAATATTGCCATGATGCCTAACCCTAACTTGTCCTGAACAAAACCTTTTTACCAATTCTTCGGCCATCTCAATTTGCTTAAGCCTCTCGGCAGTCACAGGAATACCATAGGCTACACGAGAAGATAAGCAAGCTGCGCTTAATTTATCCCAGGTCGGCAAATTCCATTCTTTTGAGATCTCCCGAATTTCCCCCTTAGTAAGACCCACTTCAAGCAAAGGACTTCGAACTTTTTCAAGTTCTTCGACAGCTTTGATTCCTGGGCGATAATCGGATAAGTCATCCGCATTTGATCCTTCAAGAATCCAGTTATACCCATGTTCTTTGGCCCAAGTGGCTAACACTGAAAAACGTTCTTTTTTGCAATGATAACAACGACTCGTTGTATTCTCTACAAAATCAGGACTATTTAATTCACTAATGTTTAAAAGGATATGCTTAATACCAATTTCTTTCGCAAGTAAAATGGCTTCATCTTTTTCACTTTCAGCCAAGGTTTCTGAAAAAGCAGTCACAGCGACTGCTTTTTCTCCCACAGCACGGAGTGCTGCTGCTGCCAAAAAACTACTATCCACACCACCTGAGAAGGCTACTACTACACTACCAAATCCACTCAATAACTCATGAAGCTCTTTGATTTTCTCCTTATTTTCTCCCATGACTTAATCCCCTTTATCTTTATTTCAAAGCGTCCCTCGCTTTTGTAACTGCATCTTCATTAAATATAGGAAAGGCTAAGGAACCCCCACAAATAGGAGGCACCTTAGCCTTCATTTATTATGATCAGCTAAATGATATTAAAATTTTTATACAGATTTACTGGCCTCTAATGCTTGCGCTAAATCTTCAATGATATCCCGGACATCTTCAATCCCAATGGACAATCGAACCATATCATCTGGTGCCCCAGCACTAGCCCGTTGCTCAGCAGTAAGTTGAGAATGAGTCGTACTTGCGGGATGGATGACCAAGGACTTGGCATCCCCTACGTTTGCAAGCAAGGAAAATAAATTCAATGAATTGATTAATTTCCGACCAGCTTCCAATCCGCCTTTAATACCAAAGGTAAAAATAGAACCTGCGCCTTTTGGCAAATATTTTTGTGCTTTTTCATAATCAGCATGGCTCGCCAGACTTGGATAACTGACCCAACTGACCTGTTCATGTTTTTCAAGATATTGAGCAACAGCCAAGGCGTTTTCAGCATGACGCTGCATACGAAGATGAAGAGTTTCTAGCCCTTGCAGAAATGCAAAACTATTGAAAGGACTTAAACAAGCACCTAAGTCGCGTAAAATTTGTACTCTCAGACGAATGATATAAGCTAAAGGTCCAAGAGCCTCTGTATATTTTAAGCCATGATAACTAGGATCTGGTTCACTGAGCAGTGGGAATTTGCCATTATTCCAGTCGAATTTTCCACTATCAATGACCAGCCCGCCCATTGAAGTTCCATGTCCACCGATAAATTTCGTCGCTGAGTGAATGACAATATCAGCACCAAAGTCGATTGGGCGACAGAGATAAGGAGTTGCAAAGGTACTATCAACAATGAGAGGAATACCATGCTTATGAGCAATTGCAGCCACCTTTTCAATATCAAGGACATCAATTTTAGGATTACCAATGGTTTCTGCATACAAAGCCTTAGTATTCGGCGTAATGGCTTTTTCAAAATTAACAGGATCACTGGGATCAACAAAATGCACTTTAATTCCTAGGCGAGGCAGGTTATAAGCAAACATATTATAAGTTCCACCATACAAAGTAGAGGAACTAACAATTTCATCTCCCGCTTGGGCAATATTGAAAATCGCTGCACTGATGGCTGCATGTCCTGAGGCAAAAGCCAAAGCGCCTACTCCACCTTCTAAAGCTGCGATCCTTTTTTCTAGTACGTCTGTCGTTGGATTCATAAGACGGGTATAAATATTGCCACTTTCTTTTAGCTCAAATAAATTGGCCGCATGTTCACTATCCCTAAAATTATAAGCTGTCGTTTGATAAATAGGCACTGCTCTTGATCCTGTAGTTGGATCTGGCTCTTGCCCTCCATGCACAGCTAATGATTCAAACCGCAAATTTTCTGGTAATGCCATTATAACACCCTCCATTTTTTGTTGATCTATATTACTAGCCTTCAGTTGACTGATCAGCTTGTTCTTCGTTTATATACCATCACCATAGAGGCCCACCAAGGCAGCAAACCGCTGTTTTTCCGTACGATCAATTTGAATGATCCGACCTTCTTTAATTACAATCACAACTTGCCCATATTCCATATTTTCAAAAGCTTCTAAAATTCTCGCCCTCACCCCTGGAATATCACAATTTTCTTTTAACCCTTGCGGTAGTTCGCAACTTTTTCCATTTAATTCCGCTGGCCTAATTTTTTCATTTCTTTCGATTTGCACTAAACGCGAATCTTGATAAATTAAAGCAACATTTCCATGAAACGTATTGTTCAAGATGGTCATAATCTGATCCATGGCACAAGGACTAACAGCATTTTTTTTTGATTTTAGTACTGTTTTATTCTCTTTTGGTAACATATAAACACCTCTACAGTCATTATTCTCAAAGAAAACTTGGCTTGCACCAAGCCTTAGTTGCCCTTGCTTGTAATCGAGAAAGTGTTATACTTTCTGATTCCAAAAATATCCCCTTTCCGAAGAAAGGGGATTCATCTACAATCGCCTTTCTCTCATCTTACAGGAAAGCTCCTGCTGGAATTAGCACCTCTGTGCAATTGCACTGGTTGCCGGGTGTCATCGGGCCATTCCCTCGACCTCTCTGGATAAGAGTAGTATGCTATTAATTTTATTATTGATAATAACATGATGCTTTATCGGTGTCAATGCTTATTAATAAATCTGTTTATAAAGAAAACTTGATTTTAATCAAGGCTCAGCAGAGAGTAAAGTCTTATAATAACGAAGGCTGTGAAGTTGAGTTCCCTTCACAGCCTCTAGATTCCCAAATCAGCTTATTTTAATTTTCCACCTTCGATAACAATATCTTCTGGGTTAAGAGTTTCTCCATACACAGGTTTTAAGGTTGCATCATAAGCTTTGTGAACAAAATTTTCTTTACCAAGAGTTTCTAATTCTGTGTTAATCCAGTTTAGGAGTTCTGCATTACCTTTTTTAACAGCAGGCGCGATGGTATCAAGACTACCTAATGTTGAAACACCTACATTAAAGCCTGCATTCTCCTTTGCCCACGCAAATAGTAAAGTATTATCATTAGACAAAGCAACGCCACGTTTATCTTTCAAAGCCTCAAAGGATTGTGTAATTTGATCAAATTTTAATAATTCTACATCTGGATGATTTTTGGTGAAATAAGTTTCAGCAGTGGTGCCTTTAACCACAATCAGTTTTTTACCTTTTAGTTGATCGACAGAAGTAATCTGCTCACCAGATGGTGACACGACACCAAGAGCAACTTTCATGTACGGATTCGCAAAATCAACTTTTTTCTTTCTGTCTTCAGTAACCGTGAAGTTTGCTAAAATAAGATCCACCTTATTAGCCTCAAGGAATTCCACTCTGCTCGCTGGTTCAGCTAATACATACTCAATCTTGGATTCATCACCAAGAAGATCTTTCGCAAATCGTTTGGCAATATAAACATCAAATCCTTGATTTTTGCCATTTGCATCCACAAAACCAAATGGAGGTTTATCACCAAATACACCGATTCTGATTACCCCACGTTTTTTGATGTCTTCAATGCTCCCCTTGGCAACTGTCTGCTCCGTTTTGGTATCAGGTGTTTTTGTAGTCGTTGTTGAACCGCAACCTGCTAATACTCCAACTAGTGCCATGGCACTCAATGCAACTGCTACTATTTTCTTTAAATTTTTCATGTAAAACTCTCCTTTTTTTTAATTAATATTGAAATATATTTAAAAATTGCCGGGCACGTTCGGTTTTGGGCGTTGTGAAAAATTCTTCTGGACCGGCAATTTCACAGACTTTCCCAAAATCAACAAATACGATCCGATCGGCAACAGATCGGGCAAATCCCATTTCGTGAGTAACAATTACCATGGTCATTCCTTGTTTGGCAAGGCCTAGTATGACATCGAGAACCTCGCGTACCATTTCAGGGTCAAGAGCTGCTGTTACTTCATCAAAAAGCATAATTTCTGGATTCATGCACAAAGCTCTCACAATCGCAATCCGTTGCTTCTGTCCTCCTGAGAGCTGGCGTGGATACGCATCTTTACGATCCAGTAAGCCTACGCGGTCAAGTAATTGTTCGGCTTGTTTCATGACTTCATCTCTGTCTCTATGTTGGACTTTTTCAGGACCTAACAAAATATTTTCAATCACTGTCATATGAGGAAACAAGTCATAGTTTTGAAAAACCATACCGATTTTTTGACGAATGTGTTGCCATTCTACATCCTTTTGTGTGAGGCTATGACCATGAAAAGTAATATCACCGCCTTGAATTTCTTCAAGGCCATTAAGGCAACGTAGAAAAGTACTTTTACCACAACCAGATGGACCGAGAATAACGACTACCTCTCCTTGATGAATGCTCAGATCAATCTGATCTAAGGCAATTTTTCCATCATATTCCTTATATAAGTTTTTTACTTCAAGCAGCACTTGATTATTTTCTTTATTAGCCATAACCTCTCCCCTAACGTTCCCATTTCATTTCTAGTTTTTTTGACCATTTTGATAACGGATAACAAATCATGAAATACAGGATAAAAATAAAACCATAAATCCAAAAAGAAGCCGTCGGAGTCTTCAAAGTTGACCGTTCAATGATTTGTTGTCCGACTTTTACTACATCAATCACACCGATCATAACAACTAGGGATGTGGTTTTTACCATTCTTGTTGCTAAATTAATGCCTCCAGGTAGCATACGCCGAATGGCTTGTGGTAACAAAATATACCGATAGATACCCCAAAAATTAAGACCAAGAGCTTTGGCTGATTCGATTTGATGTCGTGGCAAAGATTCTAATGCCCCTCGTACAATATCGCCCATTTCCGCAGCCCCCCAGAGACTGAATACAACAACGGCAACCACTTCACCACTAATATGAATATCAAAAATTCTTGTAACCCCAAAATAAACAATAAATAACCAAACAAGAATGGGAATGATTCGAAAAAATTCTAAATAAATCCGATAGAGATAACGTATGATCTTTGACTTCGATGTTGTAAGTAGGCCTAATAAGATCCCCAGTACCGATCCAATCACAATAGAAAGAAAAGCAATACCAGCTGTCATCAGTAAGCCACCAAATAACCGCTCTAAGTTAATTCCTTCAAAAAGGATATTAATTCCCAAATTCTGCATATCGCACCTTCCTTTCCAACCAGTTCAGGCATAGAGATAAGGGTAAAATCATCATCAAATAAGCCGTAACCAGCATGAATAAAGACTCAACAGTTTGGTAGTACATCCCGATTAAATCTTGTGTTAAATTCATGAGATCGGGTATCGCGATCGCTCCTACGATGGATGTTTCTTTTAACAAAAAAATACAATTAGCACCCACTGCAGGTATTGTAACCGAAAATGCTTGTGGTAAAATAATATATCTAAAAAGCTGAATTTTCGTTAGCCCGATACTAAGGCCAGATTCAATTTGTATTTTGCTGACTGATTCGATGCCACCACGGAATGCTTCTGCCATATAGCTTCCACCCAGAAATGATATACCAAGAATAGCACAAGTATTTTCACTCATCGTCAGACCGAATTTAGTAAAACCATAGTACAAAAAGAATAATTGGATCAACAAAGGTGTATTACGAGAAACTTCGATGTACACCCGTACAAGTTTTTCAATTCCCCTTACCCGATAATATAATATAGCGCTACATAAAAGCCCTAGGATCAATGATACTACAATTCCTCCCGCAGCAAGTTTCAAAGTAAGCCAAGCTGCTTTTTGATATAAGGGTATATTACTGATAATAAATTCCCAATTAAGATTCATGAATTCACCTCCTACTTTCTATTATTTGATTTGTTCTAATCTCAAATTGATAACCAATCATAAATAAATAAAAAAGGCCAAAGTATCCCCTAAGAGGAAACTTTAGCCTTCAGTGTTTCTGACCAGCTATGTTATGTATTTATTAAAAGGATACAATATAATAAATTCCGTGTCAAGAGGATCTTTTATAAACTATCACCAGGTTGTAAAGTAGGTACACTCACTTTAACCGTATCTGGATATTTTAGTCCACTACCAGTATTCAGCATAACTATTTTCTCATTCTCTTGGATCCAACCCGACTTCACTAACTCTTTAACAGCTGCTAAATTAGCTGCACCTTCTGGACAAATAAAGAGTCCTTCTTGGCTTGCCAATTCGGCTTGATTGCTGAGAATTTTCTCATCAGATATCGCGATTGCGCACCCACTAGTCTGATAAAGAGCGTCTAATACGAGGAAATCTCCGAGCGCTTTTGGAACTGTGATACCAAAGGCGACTGTCGTAGCATCAGACCAGAAATCCGATGCTTTTGCATTTTCTTGCCAAGCTTTTACAATTGGAGCACAACCTGTAGCCTGCACAGCAACTAAACGCGGCATTTTATCGCCAATCCAACCAATTTCACGTAGTTCTAACAAAGCTTTATAAATACCAATTAAACCTACGCCGCCGCCAGTAGGATATAAAATGACATCTGGAACTTCCCAATTAAATTGTTCAGCAATTTCAAGCCCCATAGTCTTCTTACCTTCAATCCGATAAGGTTCTTTAAGGGTCGATGCATCCATCCATCCATATTTATCAACGGCACCGGCTACTATTTTACCAGCATCGCTGATTAATCCGTTTACCAAATACAATTGAGCCCCTGCAATTGCACACTCATTACGAGTAATCATCGGCGCATCAATTGGCATAATAATATTCGCTTCAATACCGGCTTTGGCTGCATAAATAGCCCATGCTGCGCCAGCATTTCCATTTGTCGGCATGCCTAGTTTTTTTACGCCAAGTTCTTTGGCTCTTGAAACTCCAACGGCAGCCCCTCGAGATTTAAAGGTACCACCTGGATTCATTCCTTCATCTTTCAAATAAAGATCAGATAACCCTAGTTTTTTTCCGAGTTTCTTAAGATGAAGCAAAGGCGTCATTACCTCACCAAGAGAAATGACTTCTTCTGGATTTGAAAGAGGCAGTAATTCTCGATATCGCCATAAATTTTCCCTACGACCAACTAAATCTTCTTTTTTCAATTTTCTTTTAATCTCAGCAAGATTGTATCGTACCAATAAGGGCGCACCACAAGCAGTACACAATTGAACAAGTTGATTATGATCATATTGAATATTACATTTTGGACATTCTAAATGAGTTACATACATTTAAATCCCTCACTCTAATTTTTTTGCTCTTAGTCCTGTTTTTTAAGCTAATCTTTGTTTGAAAAAATTATTTTTATTTCTTTGGGGTACTAAATTACAAAAAAAACAAGACTAAAAGTATTGCAAATACTCTTAGTCTTTGGTTATTCCAATCAACTAATGTTTCTATTATTCCCATGTATTAAATATATGGTACATCACAATTATGAATTTGTCAAATAAGATTACTTCATGATCATTCTAATCAATATTTTTTTACTATAATCCCTGACTTGTTACCAGTTTAATATGTGTTATCTCATGATATGGATTTTCAATGACGGCAATACCAAACAAAAAAGTGGTTGCTTGAATTATAAATCTTGCAACTTCAGCAATATTTTCTGAAATATGGGTTGAACCATAAGAACGGCACATAGAAACGCTACTTTGTTTACCTAAACCGATGGTTATCCGTCTCCTTAGTCCACTCTTGTAATCACTAGAAAATCCGCCATGGAATTTAGTGCGATTCAAAACGATAATTCCATCAGCCTCATAGGCATAGCGATCAATAAATACAGGTATTCCTTTTGGTGACTCACCAATCAAAATTGTTTCCATTGTAGAATAGATAGGAGCTCCAATCTCTTTCTCGGTAATTCCTATCTTTTTCAAAACATCTCTTTGTTCATCAGCTGAAAGTCCTCTCCCATTATCGATTGCAGGTACGATAAAAGGCTTAGCACCCGCTGATCTTAGCCTAATGATTAGTAATTTAACCATTTCAACTAGATTGTTTGTACCCTGATTGGCAACTGCCACTGCAATCCTTTGTCCTGGAGCAATTTTCGCCCAAATTTCCAAAGCATCAATTTCTTTAGCTAGCTCTACTTTTACATCGAGCATATGCATGTTTTCTCGTAATTGTTTCCCTTGCAATACAGAAGGCAAAGGAATGATACGAGTTAGATTATTTTTAGTAACAATCATAATTTTTCTCCTATAAAGCTGCTGATGTGGATATAGATTCCGCTACATCGATATCTGGAAGTTTTTTGTCCGCAGTGGTTGGTTCATTTTGCAAAAGTTCCCAAATTTTATGCCGATACCAGCCAAATTCAGCAGATGAACGAATACCATCGCGAGGACGTGGCAGGTTGATGTCAATAATCTCTTTAATGCTACCAGGATTAGTTGACATCACTGCTACTCGATCGGCTAAAAATACGGCTTCATCAATGCCATGGGTAACGAATACAATTGTTTTTTTTGTTTTTTCCCAAATCCGCAGTAGTTCTTCTTGCAATGTTTCTCGCGTCTGGGCATCCACTGCTGCAAAAGGTTCATCCATCAATAAGACTTCAGGATCATAAGCAAGTGCCCTAGCAATCGCTACGCGCTGTTTCATCCCTCCAGAAAGTTCATGAGGATAGCGATCTGCAAACTTCTCTAATCCAACCAATTCAAGAAATTTTTGACTAATTTCAACCCTCTGGTTTTTTGGAATTTTCTTCACTTCTAGACCAAACTCCACATTTTTTCTAATGGTTCGCCATGGAAAAAGTGCGTACCCTTGTAGTACAATACCTCGATCTAAAGCCGGTCCTGTGATGAGTTTGTCATCAATAAATATTTCACCTGAACTCGGTTTCGCAAGGCCAGCAATCATATCGAGAAAAGTTGATTTTCCACAACCACTTGGTCCGACAATGGCTAAAAACTCCCCTTTATTTACAATGAGATCCAACTCTTTAATCGCTTGAAACTCCGTCATTTTCCCATCTGAATTGTTTTTGATATGATAGATGCGATTGATATTACGTGCAATAATTTTAGGTGATTTTTGTTTCGTTGACATATGACTCAGCTCCTTCATAAATAATAATGTAAAAAGGTCAAGTTCCCTCTTTGGGGAACTTGACCTCTAGTTTCTTAGTCAGACAAGTTATGATTTCTATTGAACTATTTTAAGGAAATTTAATTGTCTTGAAAAAGCACCGTACTAAGATATCTCTCCCCTGTATCTGGCAATACTGCTACAATTAATTTCCCTTCATTTTCTTGGCGTTTCGCAATCTGCAATGCCGCAAATGCTGCAGCCCCCGAAGAAATCCCCACCAAAATACCTTCTTCCTTTGCCAGGCGCCGTGCTGTCTCTAAAGCTTCCTCATTTTTTACTTTATAAATTTCATCGACAATAGGAAGATTTAATACGTTTGGTACAAATCCTGCGCCAATGCCCTGAATTTTGTGTGGACCTGGCTGACCTCCGGAAAGAACAGGAGATTCAAAAGGCTCTACAGCAATGATTTGAATAGCTGAATTATGTTTTTTGAGCACCTCGCCTACACCCGTAATGGTACCACCAGTCCCCACACCAGCCACGATAATGTCAACTCTACCATCTGTATCTTTCCATATTTCTTCAGCAGTAATTGCACGATGAATCTCTGGATTGGCTGGATTATTAAATTGCTGAGGAATAAAAGAATTAGGAGTTTGCGCTGCGAGCTCTTCCGCTTTGCGGATTGCTCCTTTCATCCCTTCAGCACCTGGACTAAGTACTAATTCTGCGCCATAGGCTTTCAATAAGTTACGCCGTTCTACGCTCATGGTATCAGGCATTGTCAAAATCAATCGATAGCCTTTTGCAGCAGCGATAAATGCTAAAGCAATCCCCGTATTACCGCTCGTCGGTTCAATAATGACCGTACCGTCTTTTATCAATCCTTTTTCTTCAGCATCCTTGATCATACTAAAACCAATTCGATCTTTAATACTGCCACCAGGATTAAACGATTCCAATTTAACAACAACTTCAGCTTTTACTCCGTAAGAAACTTTGTTGATTTTAAGTAATGGGGTACTACCAATTAATTCCGTAATATTGTTGGCGATTCTTGACATAAAATTCACTCCTCTTATTTTTCATTATCCCTTCATACTAATTATTTCCTTCATCAATGTAAGAAAAAGCATCCTTTTCATACCAGTTTTCAAAGTAAGGAAGTTTCGTATTTTCGCCCAGATTGCGATTAAATGAAGGATTTCGCAGCACTCTGGCTAAACGCCGGGCAAATTCAAATACCCCTGTATAACCGAGGAAAATATTACTTTGGTGGAAGATTGGTAAAACAGGAATCCCCTGTTTTCCTGCCCAGCCATTGTTGTTGACATGACCGACATACAGGTCTGGTTGCAAATTGGCAAGCAAGTTGGCCTGTTCAAATGGCTGTCCAGTGGCTACATTAAATGGAACCTTATCACTTTCTGCGACCTCTTCGAGCATTTCATCGGCAAACTGATCATAATGATAAGCACGCATACCCACGACTTTGAATCCAAGGTAAGTCAGAAGTTCAGCATTCGCAACAACACGAATTTCGCCACCACCAATTACAACTCTTTTTCCCTTAAACAATGCGCGATATGGTGCCAATGCTTCTTCGAGCAATTTTGTTTCTTGTTCAATAAATCGCTGAGCCTCTTCTTCAAGACCAAAGAATTTGGCAATGTCCTCAATCCAACGGTTTGTATATTTAACACCGATTGGAATGGTACGAAGGATAAAAGGAATATTATATTTAGTTTTTAAATGCTCTACGAAATAATCGTCATGAGTCGCACAAATACTCACATTGAGTGCTGCCTCAGTGGCCTTGAGAAAATCTTCAGGATGTGCATAACATGGCAATATGTTTAAATTTAAATCCAGCGCTTTTAGCAGTCTTACCAATTCATACTCGTCAACTCGACTCATCGATGAAACATTAAGCACATTTACCGTACGACTAATCCGATATTTTTCTTTTAATTCTTCAAATTCATTTTTATTTTCGTGCTTAGCTACTGCTTTTTCATCTAAATCTGGTATCAGATTCCTGAGGATTCCATGATAGACGGCATCATAAGCACTGGCCATGATTTTGGTCTTGAAACCTTCGCAATGGACAGGTACAATTTTAGCCTCTACTTCACCTCGCACTCGTTCAATCACACTATCAATATCATCACCAATAATGGCTGGTACACAACTATTTACAATGATAATGGCACCAGGGCGAAATTCTTTCTCAGCATATAAAATGGCTTCTCGTAAATTATTTTCACCACCATTAATAACTTCTGACTCGCCCATGTTAGTATTTACCCATATCAATCCTCGGGCGCTGCTATCTCGCAATTGCTGGAAATTTTTATTAACGCCAGCAACAGACAAACTAGCTCCACCGCAACCAAGAGGTCCATGAACAATCACTACTGCATCACGAATAGTGTTTAAAATGGCTAGACTCAAATTTAACTGACAACCTTGCGTTTGAGAAAAGCTCCGTTTAATCCCATTTAGGCAACCTTTTTTGGATTGATCCACCAAATTATCACATGATCCCCCGTATGCATTACAAGCTCTTAAACGATCTTCACGCACTGGAGGCGCTTTATCTTTTATATAATCCATGTCAACTTCTCTCCTATCTGCTTCCTACTAATAATCCAAAAATATCTTCCACTAATGTTAATGCTCCCCGATATCCAACATAAGCTCTATCTAGTATCGCTCTATTAGATATGGGATAAGATACTGCTAAGTGTGGTGCACCGATGGATACTGCAAATTCTCGATCCAGACTACTTCCGAGGACAAATGCGGGGCTAAAACTATCGAAATATCGATCGTTATTATTTCGTGGCCAAGAAGCACTAAAGTGTTTACTCACATTCGACGTATCGGTGTCAAAAACGACCTTCGGACGAATGCCAGACGTAAAACCATCAAATCTCCCTTCTACCAATTGCTGTTCTTCTTCTGTAAGAATATCCGTAATCACTACGAGTTCTGGTAACCATCCCAAATCATCCGCCAAAAACCTGGCAAGGGCTGGAGCGTAATTGACATCTCCCACCACGACACTATAGCGCTGGAAATCCAAATCATTATACACATCAGCTAAGCGTTCTATATAGCTATAGTAGCGGGCTTTTTCCTCTGCAATCACTTGTTCAAGAAGGTCTTTTTCAGTTTCTAAGGCTTCGCCTACAATACGCAAAAATTGTTCAGTACCAGCGGAACCGATAGGCAACGGTGCAACCACATAAGGAACTCCATGAATTTCTTCGAATTTTTGTGCAGGTTCAATTCCATATACATCCGATACAAGGATATTTAAACGAGCAGAACCAGCATATTTAAGATTATCAAGGGTTTCACCTTCGCCAAAAAAGGTATTGACCTGATAACCAATTTTTTCAAGAAGTGCTTTTAATATATTCAAATTTCCCTTCCAAAATACATCCTGAATAGGGACAATGCCAAATAAATTAACAATATTTTTTTCCTTCACTGGATTTTTTTCAACAAAATCAATAAATAATTTGTTAAGAACAATATCGTACCCTTTATAAGAATTGCCTTTAAAGCCACCTGTCTCAGCTCCTAAGACTGGCTTACCATTTTGACGAAATCGATTCGCTACCGCTACTGCATCATCTCCAATAATATCAACCATGCAGCCAGTGACCACAAAATACAAATCACCATCCACAACTTCAAGTGTTGTAGCAATTTGCTCAGTTAATCGTTCTTCTCCGCCAAATACAATATCTTTTTCATAAATATTAGAACTTGGTAGCGCAAGACCCGCACAATAACCACTGCCCAAATAGCCAGCAGCACCATGTAAAGCATTAGCAATGTTACCACCACAACCGGCTGCCGCATGGATAATGGGTATAACTCGCGGCAAGACTTTTAACGTTGCGATTGCGCCTCCAAGTGTGCATAAATAGCGCGGTCTCTCTATAAATTTACTCATATCTTTTCCTCCGTGTACTATTAATTGAATTCTTCAGCATCAAATGGGTATTTCCCAAATTCTTTAGCGGCTTGAAACATGGCATGAATATTTTCAGCAGGAGCGCACATAGGAAGGCCACACCCCAAAGCCAAAATATAGCCTTTCGGATTATCATAGGCTCTGGCCAGGCATTCTTTTGCATCACGGATGACATCATCAGGTGTCCCTAGATACATAGACGCTGTGGGTTTGACATTACCGAGTAGTGCTACTCGATGCCCCACTTCTTGTTTGGCATCTGCCAAGTCAATGGTATCATCTAGACTAAGAACACCGGCCCCCGTATCGGCCATTAAATTCCACATTTTTTTTGTATTGCCACAAATGTGCAACGAAGGAGCACCAGAACTTAATCTTTTAATCGATTGGATCAAGTCACGTAAATAAGGAAAAGCAAATTCTTCAAACTGCTTAGGTCCTATCAGAGTTGCCGACGCCGTAGGATCAGCAACGCTAAAACGAACTCCTAATTTTGCAGCTTCTTTTACATAAGCAAGAGTACTGTCGACAGAAAATTTAAGTAAACGATGAACAAATTCAGGATGATGATACAGATCGCGAAGAAACGCTTCTGTTCCTCGAATATTAGCTGCTGTCGTAAAAGGTCCTGCCAGATTGGTCACCACAGGAACATCATCACCCATCTTTTCCACCATAAGTTCTAGAGCTTTTAAATGGATAGGGAGACGTCCTTTACTCCAAGGGTCAGGAATTTCTAGTTTTTCAAAATCCTCATGTGCGTTGAGTGCATGATTTGCAATATAGGGTGTATTTTCTTCTTTGGGATAGAAAACCGTAGATCCTACTGCTTCGGCAATACCAGGTAAACCAGGACCTGTTCCCACAGATTCCACACCAAATATACGATGGGCTGCAAATTGAGTTTTAGCTATATTTTCTGCTGAATAATAGCATTGCCAGTGATGAATTCCAGCTAACTTTCCTGCTTGGTTGCTCACCTGAACACTACACGGCACTCGATCGAAAGGCTTTCCAGTTAACACTGCCTCCATTCGTTCTTTAGGTTTCATTTCATCACGAAAAGCTTTAGCAACCACGCTCTTCTCCTCACTTACACCACAAATTTTTATTTTTTACAAATAAAAAGTAAAAAGGCAAAGATTGATCCTTCAACTCGGATCCATCTTTGCCTTCAGTATGCAGTACTGATCAGCCAAACTGACTATTGATTTGTCGATTTCCATTTTTGTAGCCTTCAGGTATTGTATAACGATCAGTTACTACATGGATGGATAAATAAATAAAAGGCTAAAGCACATCCGTACGGACACTACTTTAGCCTTCAGTTATTCTGATCAGCTCAAACTTATAATACATATATTACTTTCTTTACATTATACTCGATTTTATAATTTTGTCAATATGTCTTTTCAATCTAAAATTTACTCGCGTATCCATGGCACTTTATTTTATTTGTTTGCTATTAATAGTACTTTAGGACAATAGACAGTGAGAAAATTAAGTTTATAATTATAGATAACTATTCTTGCTGATTAGAAAAACTAAAGGCTGGAAAGTGGTAATCACCACTTCCCAGTCTTTTTATTTTTCTGCTTCTTAGACTACCAAGCTAGCACGATAATGCCTACAGTTTTTTTAACAGGAATAGAAAAGAATTTTACAAGGAAAGGAGATATTTAAAACCATATAGGTCCAGACCTATAAATAACATAAAAGGATGGATTACATATGAATAAATCACATGCATTTTTTTGTTCTTTCTTACTTTTCCTAGCATCTACAACAGCAGTCACTTCAACAGCCTTTGCCGCTACTGAGGAAAATCCTGAAAAGGATGTTATTTCTACCTTTGAAGAAGTGGTTGTCACTGCCCCTTCTATAATTGATCCTTTAGTCGTCGAGACCAACCCCAAAGCACCGCGGCAGCCAGTACCAGCAGCTGATGGTGGTGGATATTTGAAAAACATTCCTGGCTTTTCTGTTATACGCCAAGGTGGTACTGGCAGCGATCCTGTATTTCGAGGACTTAATGGAACACGGCTCAATGTCCTACTTGATGGAACTTCATTACTAGGTGGTTGCCCAAGTAGAATGGATCCGACAACGTCTTATGCTTTTCCTGAATCATTCAGTAAAATTAAAATTTTAAAAGGTCCTGAAAGTGTTCGCTATGGCGGTGGCAACGTAGCAGGCACTATACTATTTGAAAGAGAAACGACTCCTTTTTTCAAGCCAGAGGTACGAGTCAACAGCAGCCTCTTAGTCGGTAGCGCTGGTCGCAATGATGAATTATTAGATGTGACGGCCGGGGATACTACAGGTTATGTACGCATTATAAAGACTAGGTCTCATGCCGATGATTATATAGACGGATCAGGAAATAAAATACATTCTTTCTATACGCGTCAAAGTTTATCAGCGATTGCAGGCTGGACACCAAATCGTAATACACTCTACGAATTTGCTGTTGATACTAGCACCGCTCAAGCGGCTTATGCTGGTCGTACTATGGATGGAGCAAAGTTTGATCAACAAGACTATAGCTTAAAATTTGAGAAAGAAAACATTTCACCTTTAGTGAGTAAAATTCAATTTAAAGCCTACCATAATTATGTTGATCATGTAATGGATAATTTTTCACTACGCCCCAATACCTCTATGATGGCCATGTGGATGGACGTTGATCGCGTAATAACTGGCGGTCGCTTAACTGCAGACTTAGCGTTAAATCCTAAAATACAAGCAACTGTTGGAGTTGATTACCAGAAAAATGAGCACACTGGTCGTATGGGAATGAGTTCAGTGTCCTATGACTCCAGACCACGTACACCAGATTTAACATTTACTAATTATGGCATCTTTGGTGACTTCAAGCGTAGTGTGGATCAAAATAACCGTTTACTCAGCGGTCTTCGCCTTGACCATCTTAATGTGAAAAATACAACAGATACGGATACCAATCGGACTTATGGCGCTTTCCTCCGCTATGAACACGACGCTGCCAAAGCTCCACTTACTTCCTATGTCGGCATTGGTCACGCTGAAAGACCAGCTGATTATTGGGAAAGACATTCTGGTACAGGTAATTTTTTTCTTAAACCAGAAAAAAACACACAATTAGATACAGGTTTTCTCTATAATAATGGCAAAGTAAAAGCTAACACCTCCCTATTTTATTCTAATATTAAGGATTTTATTTTATTTACAACAAATGGAAACAGCAACATAGGAAGCAACATTGACGCAACATTGTATGGCGGCGAAGGAGAAATTTCTTATGCACTGGATAAGAACTGGACAACAACGGCTTCTCTTTCGTATACACGCGGTACCAATGATACGAGCCATAAAGCTTTAGCACAAATACCAGCCCTTGAAGGAACCTTGGGGTTAAAATACAATAAAGAAAAAATAGAAGCTGGCCTTTTGTGGCGTGGCGTACAAAAACAGACTCATTATGATGTTGGTAGTGGCACTCCCACTGCAAAAGACCTTGCTAATGCTCCAGGTGGTTTTGGCATTCTTTCTACTAACATTGCATATAAACCAAACAAACACATTATCGTGGCTGCTGGTGTCGACAATATCTTCAATAAAAATTATGCAGAATTTCTCAGTCGCAAAGGCGAACCCATAGCCACTCTTGGTATTCCGACTTCTTTTAGAGTCAATGAACCAGGGCGTACAATCTGGCTTAAAACAAGCTACTCTTTTTAATAATAATATAAAGGCTGGGATTCATCACAATGATGATCCCAGCCTTTATATTAAGATGAGCATTTTTAGCAAAAGCATAATCATATAATAGTCCTTGACCTAAAAATCAAGTAGAACGACCAATAGCAGCCGTTAGGTTATTTTTTTTGAATTTAAACTCAGCCCGGTCAAAATAGGTAGCACCATCAGAACTAGCAGTTCCAACTGCATTACTGTTTCTGTCTATAGTACTAATACCTGTACCTGCTTTATTTGAAGTAAATTGATAACCAAAACGACCACTAATTTACCAATGCAATAATAATGTCTATTCTTACTATCTTACCTGGATTGTATTCAATCCAGGTCTACTATTATTTCGCCTTTATCCCTTACTCTAATACTCAGATGTACTTTCTTTCCAACCGACTAGTTTATGCTCTAATTTGGTAAATAGATAATTTAAGCTAAGACCAATCGCTGATATGGTCACTGTTGTCGCAAATAGCTTAGGAATCTGATAGTTATTTTGGGCATTAAATACGAGCCATCCTAGACCGCTACTAGCACCAATCATCTCAGCAGCAATCAACATAAAAAAAGCTGTGGCACAACTGGTTTTCACACCATGGAATATACCGGGAGATGCAGCAGGTAACACTACTTTATAAAACATTTCTTTGCCACTTATCCCCATCGAACGAGCTGACTTGATGAGTAGTTCATCGACATTTTTAACACCCGTTATGGTATTGAGTAAAATTGGCCATAAGCAAACCCAGAAAATCATAGTGATTTTAGATATTTCACCAATACCAAATAATAAAATAAATACTGGAAATAAAGAGAATGGATTAACCTCAGCTAGTAATCGGAGTACTGGAGTCACAATGCGTTCAAAAAGGTGGAACCAGCCTCCTAAAAAAAATCCCAAAGGAATGCCCACCACGATAGCAAGGAAAAAGCCTAATAATGCTCTAAGCATACTAACTTCAATATGTTTGATCAACACCCCACTAGTAATTAAATCCCATAGAGTAATCAATACAACTGAGGGCGGTGAAATGAATGTCTGAGGAACCCAACCTGCTCTAGGAGCTATTTCCCAAAGAATTAAAAATAGGATAATCGAGATACCATCATATAACAATCCAGTAATGTTTTTAACTATATTGTTACCTCTTATTTTACTTTTCTCTGGTGTTTTCTCTATTGTCTTTTCCGTTGATTTTTCTAATGTCTCTTTTATATTGGTTTCCCCTGTGGCTTCCACATTTGTTTCCCCCTCTTCTTTATGATATTTATGGCATATTACAGATACTAACTATTTTTTTTGTTAGCAGTTGGCTTCCACTCCAAAAGATTTTCTTCTAAAAAATCAATCGCATAGGTTAGTAACGCTCCGAGTACCGCAATGGATATTACGCCCGCAAACAGGCGAGGTATGATATTATTCACAGCCGAATTATGAA
Source organism: Pelosinus sp. sgz500959 (assembly GCF_042610375.1). Classification (NCBI taxonomy): domain Bacteria; kingdom Bacillati; phylum Bacillota; class Negativicutes; order Selenomonadales; family Sporomusaceae; genus Pelosinus; species Pelosinus sp. sgz500959. The sequence goes on along the minus strand of NZ_JBGJZL010000003.1, from coordinate 336,306 downwards.
TAAGCCACCCAAGACCTGCACTAGCACCAATGACTTCAGCAGCCATCAGCATCAAAAACGCATGTGTTGCACCAGTGCGGATACCAGTAAAAATAACTGGTGCCGCTCCTGGTAGAATCACTTCTGTAAAGATGGTAAAGCGACTAGCCCCCATGGAACGGGCACTTTTAACATAAAGAGGATCGAGTTGTTTAATACCAGCGATGGTGGTAAAGAGTAGTGGCCAAATGCTGGACCAAAAAATAATACTGACTTTTGCTCCTTCACCGATACCAAAAAACAGAATAAAAATTGGAAATAAAGAGAATCCATTAATCTGCCCCAATATCCGCAGCAATGGTCGTAATTGCCGAGATAAGGCTGGAAAAACGCCTCCTAATAAAAAACCTAATGGAATTCCAATACCAATTGCCATGCCCAACCCAATAAAAATTCTTTGTAGACTTGCAGCAACATGGATAAAGAGTCCGCCTCCCACAGTTGCAAGCGTCCATAGTGCACCAATCACGACTGATAAAGGTGGAATGAATTGTGCATCAATAACACCAATCCTTGGTAACAATTCCCACAAAACAAAAAAAGTAATAATTCCCGAAAAATCAATAAGCCATTCTTTTGTATCATTCAAATAAGCATTCATAACGTTTTCCTCCTTATATACCAATTTTTTTCTGGTAATGGAAATTCAACATAATGTAAACCATGTTTCACGGTGCACGGCTTGCTGCTTGGATAAATACAAACCATAACAATCACCTCCTTCAATAGAAAGAAACTGAAAACCACGATATCCGCAGCCTTCAGTTTCTATCGCTGACCAGCTTGTTGTATACATTATTGTTTACTTATGCTCTTCTTTAAAAAATAAAAGGCTGAAAAAAATTTCTTCACAGAAGAAACACTTTATCAGCCTTTAGCTCTTTACTAATCAGCATAAGAACACATACATTTTTTATTTTAAATTTATTATTGCCCACATTTTCATTAATTGGATTTATTATACATGATCATGATTTCTGCAATAATGATCTAGTCTTATTATTTAGGAGCAATATAAAGAAGATCTTCAGGCTTAACTTTTCCTTTAGGAATTACACCTGCATTTTCTAAATCCTCAATCCATGGGCGAACGAGTTCTGGAGTAATTTCAGTACCTGTTGCATAATAGTGAGTAGCATTAACGGGTACTTTAATCCAGTCTTCTGTCATCTTGCGAGCTTCTTCGGGGTGATCATTAGCCCATTTTTGACCTTTTATAATAGCCCTAGCGAATTTTTTTACAATTTCCGGATTTTTTTCAATAAAGTCGATAGTAAAATAATAATACCCGATACCGCCACCTACACCCAAACCAGCATCTAAGCTATCAGCAATTTTCACCATACCCGCTTCTTCCATTGATTTATAAAAAGGAGGATGCACGCCACTTACGCCTACCAATCCTTGTTTTAAAGCCTGTACTGCCTGTACGTCAGGCATAGTTACCCACTCAATTTTTTGTCTTGGAAATTGGTTATGATCCGCAATATTATTCGCTAAGAAATCTGAACATTGGTTAGTGGTAATAAGAGAAAATTTTACCTGCCCTGGTAATTTGTTTAAATCAGCAAAGGATTTAATACCCGGTGTAACATTAGGATTGATATACCAATTCATATGACGCAGCTTAGGATCCTGATCTGGCGCAGGGTCGATCCCAGCTTCAACAACTCCTTTTATCTTAGCGCCACCAGCGATGGCAACCGCCAAAGAATTAGGATGAGCACTGCTAACATCATTGTTACCATTCAGAATGGATGGAACGATTTGATTTGGCTGGGTATCTCCAGTGTATACTATTTTGAGCCCCTCTTCTTTAAAAAATCCCAATTGATCAGTTACAATCCAAGGTGTAGAGCCGCAAGCGGTCTGTGATACGGTACGAATCGGAAACAAACCATCCTCAGACTTCGCTTTTCCATTTTGCCCAGCCGCTGCTTGCTGATTCCCAACATTAGCACCGTAAGCAATGGCACCTACGACTGCCAAACCAACAATACCTGCTAAAATCTTTTTAATTGCCTTTGCATTCGCCATAAAAAACTCTCCTTTTTTCATAACTTAATTTAGCATTGGGGAATACTTTTTTCTAACTTACCATTGTAGCCAATTAAAACCTCCTTCTAAAGATAAAAAACTAAAGGCTAAAGAGATATCTCTTGTACAAGAAATATCTCTTTAGCCTTTAGTTCTCATCTAACCAGCCAAAGGGCAAATATGTTTTTGTTTTCATTATACTCAAAGAAAAGAAAAATGCAAGCTTTATTTATTTTCTTCAATGATCCCACATTACTATTTTCTTTTCAATATATTTCACACTTTTATAAGTTCCCATCCGCAGTAGTAAAACTATACCATTCACTCCATACATTCCCATATCCTACTCGGTAATGATAACGAGTTCCAGGTTTTAGCCTCTGCAACGTCACCGAATGTATGCTTAGATTTTCAGTATGTGTCGATATTTTTTCTACTTTTGCAGTGACGGTTCGAACGTCATAGGGAAAAGGCTTTTTCTCATTATGCTCCACATGCTGTAATTGCCCTCTGTCAGCATCAAAATCCATTCTCCATGTTATGGTCTGGGTTGTTCGCGGATCATCGCGAGATGATAAAATGATCTGATGTGGATCCGCGGTACCAAAGGATACATCTGAAAAAAGTAACACACTTGGAATTCCCATCAAGATAAGGACAAAAATCATGATCCATAAGCCGCGGAGAACTAGGTTTCTCAATATCAAATGCCTCCTTGCCCAGTATCAAATCCCATCTATCATCCTGGTATCAAGGGAACTTATACCATCGTACTAATCTTAAATAAACCGTAAAAAGCCCACGCTTTTTACGGTTTATTTCCATGTTTAACTATTAAAACCAGTATTTACTTCCTTCATCTGTCGGACTTTTAAACAAAACTGTGGATAGATATCTTTCACCTGTATCAGGAAGCAATACAACAATGGTTTTACCTACATTCTCTGGACGCCTAGCAATATGAGCAGCTGCAAAAGTAGCTGCACCAGAAGAAATCCCCACAAGCAGACCTTCTTCTCTGGCAAGGACTCGTGAAGTATCAATGGCCTCTTCATCCGTTACTTTAAAGATCTCATCAATTACTTGGCGTTTAAAGACCTTTGGCACAAAACCAGCACCGATGCCTTGAATCTTATGTGGACCAGGGTTGTCGCCTGACAATACAGCAGAATTATTTGGCTCAACGGCAATAATCTTGATGTTTGGATTTTTTGCTTTAAGCACTTCCCCAACCCCTGTAATTGTTCCTCCTGTACCCACACCTGCGACAAAAATATCAACTTTGCCATTTGTATCACTCCAGATTTCCTCCGCTGTCGTTTCACGATGGATTGCTGGGTTGGCAGGATTATTAAACTGTTGCAATATGATAGAGTTTGGAATCTGTGCAGAAAGTTCTTCAGCCTTGCGAATTGCCCCTTTCATCCCATTAGCGCCTGGCGTAAGCACAAGTTCGGCACCGAGAGCTTTTAGCAACGATTGGCGCTCTATACTCATGGTATCTGGCATAGTAAGCACAATTTTATAACCTTTCGCAGCAGCAACAAAAGCAAGAGCGACTCCTGTATTGCCGCTAGTCGGTTCAATAATCACTGTTCCCTTCATAAGCAAACCTTTTTTTTCAGCGTCTATAATCATTGCATGACCAATTCTATCTTTTACACTACCTAGTGGATTAAAATATTCAAGCTTTAACAATAGATCACTTTTCACTCGGGCAAGTTTTGAAAAGGAATTCGGTCGCAGCAATGGGGTATTACCTATCAGTTCTGTCAGATTATCCACGATAACAGCCATTCTTTTTCCTCCTTTAATCTTTCATTTATATTCTTAATTCTGTGGTGCTTCTTTGATGTTTTCAAAAGGATCGGTCTCATACCATACTGGTTTAAATGGTAAAGCAAGATTTGATGATATTTTTTGGGAAAAAGAAGTATTCTTGAGTATCTTTACCGCTTTTCTGGCTAACTCAAATGCACCAGAATACCCGATATAATTGATCGACTGTCCATATAGAGGAATCGCCGGAATACCTAGTTTGTTAATCCAAGCATTTGCCCCGCCATGACCAACGTAAATGTCTGGTTTTAATTTTTTAAGCAGAACTAATTCTTCGGCCGGTTGCCCTGGTGCCACATGAACGACAGCCTCCTGATCATTAATATCATCAATCATAGGAATGGCAAAACGGTCAAAATTATGTGGTTTGAGCCCAATAACATTCATACCTAATGAGGTTTGATAAAACTCTGCCGTTGTAAAAATACGAGCTTCACCGCCACCTACATATATGCTTTTTCCTTTCAATTGTTCTTTAAAAGGTGCAAGAGCTTTTTCAAGTTGCTCAGTCTCGAGTGTAATCAATTTTTCCACTTCCGTTTCTAAGTGGAAAAATTCTGCAATCTGGCGCAACCATTGATTGGTATTTTTAATCCCAATCGGCAAAGTATCCATCATATATTCTGTACCAAAACGTTCTTTCAGATGACCAACAAGGTAATCATCGTGAGTTGCACAAATACTAACATTGAGTGCCGCTTCACCGATACGCGAAATATCTTCTATACTAGCATGTAGTGGTAGAACACGTACCTCTAGCCCTAGGGCTGTAAGAAGTCTTTTCAATTCCACTTCATCCCCTTGACTGTTAGAACCCACATTTAAAAGATTGACAATCTTATTATCAGGATTCTTCCCTTTTTCAGCTTTAACGTCATTAGGAAGAACGCTATCATATTTTGCAGCTGGTTCAATTAATTTTCTTAATACTCCATGATAAGCAGAATCATAACCCGTAGCAACAAATTTGCTCTTAAACCCTTCACAATGGACAGGTACTATTTTAGCTGCAAGCTGCCGTCCTAGTTCATCGAGTAAACTATCAATATCATCGCCTATAATACCAGGTACGCAAGTATTACCAATGATAATGGCATCTGGACGGTATTCTTTTTCCGCATATAATACTGCTGCACGCAATTTTTCAATACCACCTGAAATAACATCATTTTCACCCAAATTTGTATGTATCCAAATATTATCAGTACTTGGTTTTAATTTTAATGCACTTGCTGTTTTTCTAAATCCAGCCACCCCTAGATTTGTTGAGGCGCAACCAAGAGGACCATGAATGATAATAACTACATTTTGAAAACTACTAACAATACCTAAAGCCAAATTCAATTGGCAGCCACCGCCCTGAGCAAATTTTCTACTATTATGTTTGGTGCACCCTTGCCCCATGCCAATTTTCAAACTATTACAAGAACCGCCAAAAGCATTACAAGCCTCGATCCGTTCTTCTCTCGTAGGTGGTTCTTCAGCTCCTAGATAATTATAGGTAAGACCTTGCGTCAATTTAGACATTGTTACTCCTCCTCATATTATCGATTACTTACTAGTACTGAAAAAATATCTTCTGCGAGGGATAGAGCACCCCTGTATCCAGTGTAACCTTTGTCTAGCACCACTCTATTCGTAATTGGGAACGCAACAGGCAGGAAGGTTGCACCAATTTTCACTGCCGTACTCCCCTCAAGACTGCTACCAATTAAGAAAGCAGGGCTAAGGGAATCATAATATTTTTCATTATTATTATCAGGCCAACTTTGTCTAATGTGCTTCAAAAGTTGTCCAGCATGTTCTTCAAATATTACTTTTGGTTTCGTTTCTGAACTTAATTGCTTAAATTTAAGTGCATATTGTTCTTTGCTTTCCTCATCAATGGTGTCATTAATCACAGCAAGATGTGGAACCCAGCCCAGATCATCAGCTAGAAAGCTGATTAATGAAAAGGCATAATTCGCATCGGTTGAAACAATGGCATATCGTTGAAGGTCAATATCACTGTAGATATCCAAAATTCGTTCTAGGTAACTATAGTAATAGGTTTTCTCGTCAGCAATCAGTGTAGCAATTGCTTCTGGACCAATACCAAGTTCCTCACCCACTTTATACAACAATGCATTTGTTGTTGTTTCACCGATAGGAAGATCCGCTGTAATATAAGGAATATTGTGCTTTTCTTTAAAAACTTTTGCAGTATCAATTCCATAGTGATCTGAAAAGACGATGGTAAGTGCAGCATCCCCATATTGTTTTATCTTTTCTACCGTTTCGCCGTCACCAAAGAAACTATTGACTTTTATACCGAGTTGGTTTAATAAATGTTTAATCCCTCGAATATTTCCTCGAAAGAAAACATCTTGCCCAGGTACAATCCCTAGAATATTTACTGTTTTTCTATCTTTTGTTTCTTTCTTTTCAATAAGATCAGCAACAATCGTGCTAAGTACTACATCATACCCTTTATAGCTGTTACCTAAAAAGCCTGGCGTATTAGCGACAAGCACAGATTCTTTGCCATTTTTAAAACGATTGGTCACACCCACGGCATCATCACCAATAATTTCAACCTGGCACCCAGTCACCACAAAATAAAGGTCAGCATCTAAAGCGTTGATGGTACTGCCGATCTGCTCTTCTAGCCGATCTTCCCCCCCAAAAACAATATCTTTTTCAACAATACTTGAAGTGGGTATCATCGTCCCACCACAATAACCAGTGCCCTTATAGCCACCTGCCGTGTTATATGTATTGGATAATGCCTGCGCACACCCTCCAGAAGAATGAACAATGGGAACAGTCCTATGGATGGAAGACAAGGTAACAATGGCACCACCAAGAGCGCAGGTAAACTTCGGACGTTCGATAAATGTCGTCATTTGATAACCTCCAACAGAATAATATTTAACAATAAGTCATCATCACCAAGGAAGCTGATGTTTTCCAGCTAAAGAGATATATTATTTTTCCATATATCTCAAAGAAAACTTGGCTTGCACCAAGCCTTAGTTGCCTTGCTTGTAACCCCAGAAAGCGTCATACTCTCTGATTACGAAAAAAGAGGTTAAACTACAAAAATGTAGTTTAACCTCTTTTTTTTAAAAGCCAGTTAATTTAAAAATCGATACTATATTCGTTTTCCAGATGCAATATCAACGATTCATCCCATAAAATGAGATAAAGCACTTCCTATGTTTTATAGAATACATGACCCTTTCTATTCTGTCAATAGCTTTAGATAAAAGCCATTTACTTAAAGCGTAATGCTTTTTCGAGCGAAAAAGTCCACTTTTCTTCGTTCTTCTGACCGCAGAATTGCTAACAAATGACTTTTATAAAGACACTTCACCACGACTTAGTATATTGACAAATAAAATTAATGAAATATAATTATTATAATCAAATAGATTGATTTGACTGATCAGTATAATGTACTGAAGGCAAAAAAGATTCTTAAAAAGAATCTTTTTTGCCTTTTTTTATTAAATAAATTGTGAGGGAATGAATCTAACAATGACAATTAGTTACGAATTAGGGAATTCATTGTATCTGAATATTACTAACCGTTGTACCAATAGTTGCTCTTTTTGTGTTAGAAACAATCCGAACGGTGTTGGAAGTGAAATAGATCTTTGGCTTGAAAAAGAGCCTACCGTTGAGGAGATTATTGAAGACATCACCCAAAGAGAGATTACTCACTATCAGGAATTTGTATTTTGTGGTTATGGGGAACCAACAATGCGTATTTATGATATCATCGATATATGTAAAAAACTAAAAGAAAAATATACGATTCCTATTCGTATCAACACAAATGGTCATGCCAACCTGATTTACGGAAAGGATATTACTCCATTACTAGCAAACTGGATCGATGGTATCTCAATTAGTCTAAATGCAAAAGATGGTGCAACCTATCAAGCAATCTGCCAATCTAATTATGGAGAAAAATCTTTTGATGCTTTATTAGATTTTGCCAATAAATGTAAGAAATATATCCCTACGGTAGTATTATCCGTAGTGGATGTTATGCCTAAAGAAGATATCGAGGCATGTAGAGAGATTGCTAAGCAAGCCGGTGTAACTTTTAAAGTCAGACATCTTGTTTGAATGCCAGTCGAACTGTAATAGGACTTAGTAGGCTGGATGTAAGTAGGTTATGTGTCTTACTTATTATCTATTTGTTCATCGTAGAATTAACATAAAATTCAAATTAGAATAACCGACAACTGCTACTATTTTATTAGAGGTGTTTTTATGAACATTACAAAAATGAAGTGGCTCTCTGCATTATTCCCCGCTCTATTCATTGGTATATTTGAATTTGTACGCCATGAATTTTTACATTACATATCCATGGACTGGGGAAATTTGCTGGTCGCTGTCGTGGCTGGAATCTTATTTCTATTTTATTTCCACGGTATTTTTGCCATGTTAGAAAATCTTTATGACAAATTGCAAAAAGAGAAAGAAGATACAGCTGTTTTACAAGAACGAGATCGTATTGCCCGGGAAATTCACGATAGCGTTTCCCAAGCCTTATTTTTTATGAATGTGAAAGTATTAGAAATCGAAACAGCACTAACGCAAAAGCGTGAACCAATGGCTGCAGTACAAGAACTACACGAAGCAATCAAACTGACGGATGCAGATATTCGGCAACATATTTTTGCATTACAGAAAGTCACTGAAGAGAATATCAACTTGATCAGTAAAGTGCAAGAACATCTTGACCAATTCCAAAAAAAACACGATATTGTAGTGAATTTGCGTATTAAAGGTAACATTAGCTCTAAATTTGATAACCAAGTTAAAAGTAAATTGCTTCGTATTTTACAAGAACTCCTGCTCAATATTCGTAAACATGCTGCAGCCACACAAGTAAATGTTAGCTTACTAGAAGATACTCATCAATGTTCCATGGCAGTCACTGATAATGGTAAGGGTTTTGATGTGGAAAAAGTATTAATAAAGAAAACCTCTTTCGGTCTTAAAAATTTAAAGAATGATGTGCGTATAATTGGCGCTACACTTGACTTAAAGAGTTCTCCTGGCGAAGGAACGACAGTAGTCATCAGCTTAAATTAAAATAGAGGAGTAAATACAGATATGTTAATTAAGGTATTGATCGTAGATGATCATCTCTTGTCACGCAAGGGCATTGCAAGCATCTTATCAACTAATCCCATTTTTGAAATAGTCGGCGAAGCGACCACTGGCCAAGAAGCCTTTGAAAAAGCTAAAGAATTAATGCCGGATCTGATTTTAATGGACATTCGCATGCCTGGTGGCAGTGGTTTAGAAGCAACGGGTCTGATAAAAGAAGAAATGCCCTATGTAAAGATTATTATCCTCAGTGTCTCTGATGATGCTCAAGATTTTTTTGAAGCGATTAAAAAAGGTGCTCAGGGTTATTTATTAAAAAATATGGAAACAGGCTATTGGATCGATTATATTATTAGTATTGTCCAGGGAGAGGCGCCTATTTCCCGTGATTTGGCTTCTAAGATATTGCAGGAATTTTCGATTCCAAAGATAGATATCTCTCCTAGCAACACCTTATCTGACCGTGAAAAAGAAGTATTACAGTCCGTGAGCTTAGGACTGAGCAATAAAGACATTGGAAAAGCACTTTTTATCAGCGAGAGTACAGTCAAAAATCATTTACGCAATATTATGGCTAAACTCCATCTAGAAAATCGTATGCAACTCATTGCATTTGCCTATAAAAATGGTCTTATTAATCATTGAGATTAATAAGACCATTTTTCACTTTAATTGGGATTGACTGCTATCCCAATTTTGACGATACCACTTTGCCGAATAGCCTCCATTAATTCAATGACTCGCCCATGCTCTACGCGACGATCGGCATTGATAATCACTGAGGTTTCCTTGTTTTGTTTGTATTGTTCAGTAAGACGCTCTACGACAGTTGTTGGTGATGATGATTCTTTCTCATAAAAAAGTTGATCATCTTTGGTCAAGGTCACTGTCAATACTTGAGGTGTTTGACTCTTTACGCCAGTTCCATGAGGAAGATTCACTGGCAAATTATTTTGGTTTGTCATGGTTAATGTGGCGACCATAAAAAATAGTAATAAAAAAAACATAGTATCAATCATCGGAATAATTTCAATGCGGACTTTCTTAGGCAAACTTCTTGATATCTTCATGCTTATCACTCCTATAGAACGGTGTATCAAGTGCCATTTCCAGTCGTGTTGCATAGTGTTCGATCTTAGTTGTCTCTCTCTCGATACGTGCAAGGAAGTAGTTATAAGGGATCAGGGTCACTATCGCCACGATAATTCCAGTTGCCGTTGCGATTAATGCCTCGGCAATTCCGCCAGTGACTGCATGGGGCTGACCCATTCCAGCGACAGACATCACTTGAAAAGAACTGATCATACCAATAATCGTTCCCAGTAGCCCTAACAGTGGAGAAAGAGTAATAATCGTATCAAGAATTGGCAACCCTCTTTTCATGTTGTCTACCTCAACAATCGCTGCCGCTTCCATTGCTTTGGAAGAATTGCATCGTTGGGCAATGCCAGCTGATAAAACATGTAATAATGGTGATTGCGTCCCCTGGGAAATAGTAAGTGCTTCATTAAGCTGTTCTTTCATAACAAATGTCACAACTTTATCTGCATGATCTGATATGCTGATCCTTCTTAAGAATAATAACTTTTCAATGCTAACAGCAACAGCTGTTAGTGAGCAAACTACCAATGGTAACATGACCCATCCACCTTTTATCAGTGCATCTAACATGATGATTTACACTCCTTCTAATCTTATTTTTACTTATATACCAACTTAACGATCTTCAAAAGAATAATTAATCATCAGCAAGATCAAATTTAACACGCACGTCGTAGTAACTCTCAACTGGCTTATCGCTTTGACGTGCTGGAGAAAAACGCCAACTTTTTACACCTTGCGCTGCCGCATCATCAAGTACACTATAGCCACTACTTGTACGTACTGTTACCGCTGATGGCGATCCATCTGTACCAACTAAAATACGAATTACGACTGTCCCTTCCCAGCCAGCACGCCGAGCCTCATAGGGATATGCTGGTCGCAAACCAGAAATATGACTCGCCTTAGTTCCTACTATTGATTTTGCGACTTGCCCTTCAGCCTTCTTATCCATATCATGATTATCACCATTACCGTTGACTGCACTTACTGTAGGAGCTGTTGTTATTCCATCATCTCCTTGCACAACTGTCGTATCCCTTACTTGAATGTTAGACACTGAACTCTGCCTTAGCTGCGCATCTTCCTTAGACAAAACTTGATTTTGTAACTGCTGTTCAGAATTAACTGATCGGGACTGATTTTTGACTGTTGTGGAATCCACAGTCTGAGGATTCAAATCCGTCAATGTCTGCTCTATATTGGGCAGACTAGTTGGTATAAATTCTACCTCAATAGGCGTGGCATAGGAAATAGGCTCAATCATATACCCTCGCATTACCACAAGGCCAAGTAGAACACTATGAATGATTAACGAGATTCCAAAAGTTTTGACATATGGTTTCTTTATTATAGTTCTCTTACATAGGCCCATTGATCCACCTCCTCTTTGACCTAAAGAAAACTTGACTTCGGGTAAGTTTTAGCGCAGACCAAAGTCTTAGTTGCTCTTACTTGTCATCAAGAAAGTATTATACTTTCTGATGACGAAAAAAGGCCAGATTTATCCTCTAGGATAAATCTGGCCTTTAGTCTTTCTAATCAGCCTGAACGATTTCAATTCTATAAAGTATTTTACCAAATGTATAATCAAACTAATCAATATAACATTAATTATAGATTTATTTACCTCACTGTCTACTGTACTAAAGTACTATTTTTTTAACTAAAAGTACTATAATAACTTATTATTAAATAATCATGTAAAAAATCTATTTACAATTCTAACGCTAGATGTTATGATCTGTATCAAACATTAAAATAGTGATGTGCTTACAACTAAGCGCTGGCTGGTTAGAAAAACTAAAGGCCGAGTCTATCCTATGGGATAAACTCGGTTTTTTTGTTTTTAGATTATATAAGGAGGTGGCATAAGTGGTTAGAATACTAGCTTTGGTAGGAATCTTATCCTTTTCAATCTTATGGACTGGACTTGTTGCAGAGGCTCATGATGGGAAAGAACACATCAGTCAAGAAATAGAACATGTACAGAATTGGGCGACTAACGAACAAGAATCGATTCAGAATAAGAACAACTCTAATGCAACACACAAAAAAGATAAATGTTGCGATGAAGATAAAGAGAGTAATTAAAATAACTTTTAAAGGAGTGAAAAAAATGAATTTTAATCGTTTTTTAATTTTAGCCTTCCTGCTATTTTCTATAGGAATTGGTATTTTATATAACGGACTAAACAGAGTTCCTTTAAGACCAATTGATCCAAGCACAATCCACAAGCATGGGAACTCTTCACTTTTTTTAAATAATGTGGATAACAAGCAAGAAAGGAGCAGTTAATATTATGAATTATTATAAAATTTTATCATGGATTGCTCTGATGATTAGCGTTTTACTTTTAATTTTACCCAAATATATACCCATTTGCGTAGGACATACAAATGATGGTCATCCTATGTTATGCCATTATGCATACCAAGCTGAATTTATCATTACATTACTTGCTGTAATCCTTTCCTCCAGCCTCTTAGTTCTGCATACCGTTGAGGCTCGATCACTCGCTAGTTTTATTATTTTCTTGCTTGGAATTATAGTGATTATTTTACCACAATCATGGGCGATAGGTATCTGCGAAAATGGAGCTTGCCTTAAAACTACCTTCTTTGTCACAATTGGCGGCAGTATACTTGCTCTCATAGGGCTTTTTATTCTATTAATCACTCGCAAGACAGAATCGGGGGAGGTTACATGACATTTTTAATCTGGAAAAGTCTTATGCACCGCAAATTACAAAGCTTTGCTATCCTCTTTTCCATTGCCATTGGGGTAGCCATTGTCTTATGCGTATCGGCCCTTTATAACGGTGTCTCATCTGGCATGGAAATTTCCAAACAGCGTATGGGAGCTGATCTTGTTATCATTCCTGGTGGTGCAACACTCGAACCTAGTCTTGTATTATTTGGCGGAGCGGCAGCTAACACCTATATGAACAAAAAAGATTTTGATGCCATACGTTCTATTCCTGGCGTTCGCCGAGCAACACCCCAGTTTTATACCAACAGTTTAACAGCAGACTGCCATGATATTGGAACAAATAATCGTATGATCGGTTATGATCCAACGACTGATTGGATCGTTGCACCGTGGCTAAAGAAAATTCAAAAGACCGAACTTAAAGATAACGAGATCATTCTTGGATCAAAAGTACCGACTTGGACACAAAATAAAATTATGGTCCTAGGAACTTGGTACGATATTGTAGCTGTTGCAGAAGAAACTGGCACAACCCTAGATTATTCCCTTCTTGTTAGCATGTCCGAAGCGCGCCGCGTTGTTGGCAAAAATCCTCAGTTTAAACCAATTTGGAATAAACAAGGGTCACCTTCTGAGCTGATTTCCACAATCTTAGTACAACTCGATGAATCAGCCAATGTGACGGATATCGTAACAAAGATCAAAGAAGTTGATTACGTACAGGTGATTGTCGCATCGGATATCAAAAAACGTATTAATGATCAATTTACTATTCTACTTTACTTACTGGGCGGTATTGGTCTACTCGTCGTAGTCTTATCTTTATTCCAATTATTTGCACGCTTTTACACCTTAACTGTTGATCGTCAGGCAGAATGGGGACTCTACCTGGCCCTTGGTGCTTCTGGTAAAGATATTGCTTCCATTATTGTGGGTGAAGCAGCGATCGTCGCTTTGACGGGTTCCTTTATTGGGCTTTTATTAGGCGGCGGATTCTATAAGGCGAGTTTGCTATTACTGGTGTCCTACCAATCCTTTCCCTTTGTTGACCCAGCCTGGTCTTTTTTCGCTATCACATCCCTCCTGCTAATCGGAATTTTTTCTAGCTTGGGAGCATTGGCCGCCTGGCTACCTGCTTACCGTGGTAGCCAAGTCGATCCAAGCACGGTTATGACACGTGGTGAATTTGATTAATGTGGAGGAAAAAAACTATGAGCAACCTAATTGAATTACAAAATATTAGTAAAAATTATGGCAAGGATAGCATCTTATCAAATCTATCTCTTACTGTCAAAAAAGGAACAGCCGTAGCCATTGTTGGCGATTCAGGTGGTGGAAAAACCACCCTTTTATCCATCATGGGATTACTGCAAAATACGACTTCTGGGAAAATATTCATTGATAATCTTGACATAAGTTCTTTAAGCCAGCAAGAACAAGCCAAAATACGGGGGAACTATTTTGGCTTTGTTTTTCAAAGAGCTCGTTTGATCAGTTCTCTCACTGCTCTAGAAAACGTAATGGTACCTGCTTGGTTAACTCAGAAAGATAAAAATCTGGAAAAGAGAGCCATCGAACTATTAACTCACTTTAATTTAGATCACCGTCTCAATCATAAGCCTGGAGAGCTTAGTTTAGGTCAATTACGCAGAGTTTCTCTAGCGAGAGCACTACTATTAAATCCTCCCATCTTGCTAGCTGATGAGCCAACCAATGACCTCGATCCAGCCTTAGCGAAAAGTGTTGCCGATTGTTTGCTAGAAGCGCGGGATAGGGGCACCAGCGTCGTAATTATTACTCATGATCCAGTTTTAGCTGCACGTACCGATGAAGTCTTTACTTTGCAAAATCGGCAAATATACCAAGTTCAACATTAAAAGACAGTGACAATAAAGGGCAAAAGTTAGAGAAACCTCTTCATTACTCTCTAACTTTTGCCCTTTTATTTATCTAATTATTTAATACAATTTTTCCTTCTACATACTCTGGTACGATGTCCAAGATGTCTGTTTGAAAACAATACTCAACATCATCCATACGATTCAGATCGTATAATCGTTTGCCATTACGACTCTTAACGCCAGTCTCAACTAGGTTGTCTTTGGCTTCATTATACATGAGTAAAGCACCATAAGCTGAGTCAGTAAGGAATATTTCTCCGTCTTCAGTTAACAATTGAACTAATAAGCCTGCGCAAAGAGCATCTTCTAGTGAAAATAAACCATCTGTTCCAGCACATACAATTAAAATATCTTTTCCATCTTTTTTTGCTTGCCGAGAAACAGCTTTAGCATTTAAAAAAGAGCCGATCAAGGTCCGATATGCCCCGTCAGTTGCCTTAATGGCAATGGTTCCATTGGTCGTAGTCATCACAATCTTCTGATCCTTCACCTTGTCCTCAGAAAATTCGAAAGGTGAATTTCCAAAATGATAACCATCAATCTTGATCGATTGTCGTTCACCTGCAAATAAGACAGCTCCCATTTGACTAGCCATCGTACTAGCATCCTCAGTCGACAAAACTGGAATCATGGCAGCACATCCATTGGCAAGAGACGTCACGATCGATGTCGTCGCTCGAAATATATCGAGTACGATACAAACCGTATTAGAAAGATCAACCCCATTTACGCTGCTAGGTAATACCGCAACATCAATTTTCATAAATAAACAAATCTCCTTTATTGATTAATCTTAAAACCTTTGAGCCTAAGAGCATTCATGACGACAGAAACAGAGCTAAAAGCCATAGCCGTTCCCGCAATCACTGGTGATAGAAAGCCTGCAGCAGCGATTGGCACGCCTAAACAATTATAAATCAGCGCCCAGAATAAATTTTGTTTGATATTATTCATAGTTGCTTTACTGAGTTTTATAGCGGCTACAATACCTCGGAGGTCTCCCCCCATGAGAGTAATATCAGCGGCTTCAATAGCAACATCTGTACCTGTACCAATCGCAAACCCTACATCAGCAATGGTTAATGCCGGAGCATCGTTAATCCCATCACCGACCATCCCTACGACCTTACCTTCGCTTTTGAGTGACTTTACTTTTTCGGCTTTATCTTTTGGTAGTACTTCAGCCATAACCTGCGTAATACCAATTTGTTTAGCAATGGCCTGAGCGGCCCGTTCATTGTCACCTGTCATCATCCAGACTTCAAGACCTAATTGTTGAAGCTCTAGCACAGCCTCTGCCGAATGTTCTTTTATGGTATCAGCTACAGCCAATAATCCCACCATTTGGCGGTCAATTGCCATAAGCATAACAGTTTTACCCTGTTTCTCCAATCCCTCGACTTGGGAAATAACTCTATCGATCGCAATATGATTGTCACCCATTAACTTACGAGTACCAACCAATACCTTTGTACCATCAAGCATAGCTTCGACTCCATAGCCTGGAATTGCTGTAAATTCATCAGGATCCGTCATTGTTACACCTTGATTCTGACCAAATTTCACAATAGCTTCTGCCAGAGGATGCTCCGATTTCTTTTCAGCTCTGACTGCAAGAGAAAGGAGTTCACTTTCAGTCAAATTCGATACAGAAATAATATCCGTTACATCAGGTTTACCTTTGGTAATCGTACCAGTTTTATCCAAGACAATAGCCGTCAATCGATGAGCATTCTCTAGGTGCTCAGCCCCTTTAATGAGAATACCATGTTCTGCTCCTTTACCCGTTCCGACCATAATCGACGTAGGTGTTGCCAATCCTAATGCGCAAGGGCAAGCAATAACCAATACAGCCGTAAAGTTAATGAGAGCTCTGGATAAATTTCCTAGATCAATTATAAAATACCATACTAAAAAGGTCAACACTGCCAATAGAATGATCGTCGGCACAAAATAACCTGAGACGATATCGGCAAAACGCTGTATCGGAGCTTTCGATCCTTGTGCTTCCTCTACAATCCGCAAGATTTGGGAAAGAGCCGTATCTTTACCGACTTTAGTGGCTTTGAATGTAAAGGCTCCAAATTTATTGATGGTTGCACCAACAACTTCATCATCTATTTTTTTGTCCACAGGGATACTTTCACCAGTCAGCATGGACTCATCAACTGCCGATGTACCTTCGATAATGACTCCATCCACAGGAACTTTTTCACCAGGACGCACAATAATAATTTCTCCGACTCGTACTTTTTCAATCTCAATATCCACTTCTTTACCATCTCGAATTACACGAGCGGTTTTCGCCTGTAGACCCATAAGAGATTTTATGGCTTCAGAGGTTTGTCCTTTCGCTCTTGCTTCCAGGAGTTTTCCCAAAATAATGAGAGTAATTAAAATAGCTGAGGTTTCAAAATACAAGTCTGGAATACCAAGAATGATGTTCACTACACTATAAAAATAGGCAGCTGATGTTCCTAGAGCAACTAATACATCCATATTAGAACTTCCATTTCGCAGGGCTGTATAAGCACCACGATAAAACTGTCGCCCAGCTACAAATTGTACAGGTGTTGCCAGTATGAATTGAAGATAAGGATTATTTAAGCTATGACCAATGGTTCCCATTATCCCCAGAGAGTGCATGACCATAGCCCCTAATAAGGGAATCGAGAGGGCCGCCGATAACAAGAGGCGAAATCGTTGTTTGCCCACTTCGTTTTCTCTCACTTCTTTCTCACGGTCAACATCTTCAGCATCCTTAATATCATGAGCAGAAAAACCTAACTTTTCGACTTTTATTTTCATCTGTTCTGCAGTCACTTCACTGCTATTATATTCGACGGTCGCCTTTTCAGCGGCAAAATTAACCGTAGCACTATATATGCCAGATAATTTACTTAACCCCTTTTCCACGCGGTTAGCGCAAGCAACACAGCTCATCCCCGTAATCTTAAACTCAGCTTTATCTTTAACGACCTCAAAACCAAGGGTTTCTACTTTTGTCACAAGATCTTGTAAGCTAACTTGCTTCCCATCATAAGTGATGGTCGCTTTTTCAGCAGCAAAATTCACGACTGCTTTATCCACACCCACCAATTTTCCTAAACCTTTTTCAATTCGATTTGCACAAGCAACGCAAGACATACCACCAATCTTCAAATTCGCAGAACTTAGATTATTACTTACCTGATCTGTCGTCATTCTGATCACATCCTTTTCTATCGATAGCGCACTAACAAGATCAATAGTCTTTTATTAGTGCGTTATATAGTTATTTATTAAATTGTTTTAGTACATTGAGTAGTTCATCAATACTTTCATCTGCACGATTTTCTTTAATGGCATTCACTACACAACTTTTAGCATGACTCTCTAAGATCATCAGTGCCACTTTATTAAGAGCAGCTCGTGCTGCTAAAATCTGCTGAACAATATCAACACAATAACGTCCTTCATCAAGCATTTTATCAATACCATTGGCTTGACCAATAATCTTTTTTAAACGTAATCTTAGTTCACTTTTTTCTTTATCCGTTAACATACAATCACCTCTTAGCTACTATACCCCCCTAGGGTATATATTTATATTATTATACCTTGTAAGGCTTGTCAATATTATTTCTTGCAATCGTCCCTCTTATTCTGAAGGTTTTTAACCAAAATAAAGACCACCCTCATGTAAAGGATGGTCTCGATCTTACTTTATTTCGATGAACGATCACGTATCTTTAATCCTTCCAACAAAGCAGCTTCAGTATGCTCTAAATGCTCAATGGCATAACGTTGAGCTTTTTTGATTTTTTTCCCTTTAATTGCATCGAGAATTAAGGCATGCTCGTGAATCACTTCTTTGGCTCTGCCATCAACTTGCAAAGCCCAATAACCGAACCATTGCATTTGAGAGCTTAGATTTTTTAAGAGCTGCAAGAGCCTCTGATTACCGCAATGCTTAGCAAGTTGAATATGAAATTTATCTCCGTCGGCAAAGGGAAGGATTGTCTTTTCATCAAGAATTTTTGAAGGAATAAATTGTTGACGAATCTGTTTAATTTGTTCATTGGTAATGTTGCCAATTAACAATTCAATTACTAGTAGTTCATTCGCCTTACGAATTTGCATCACTTCTTTCACATCTTGCAAGTTAATACTCTTAACAATAATTCCCTTGCGCGGCAAAGACGTTACCCAACCTTCTAGTTCTAATCGCTGAATTGCTTCACGTAAAGGAGTTCGACTAATCCCGAACTGTTCGCTTAATACTCGTTCCGATAGTAAACTCCCCTCTGGTATTAAGTGAGATACAATGCCTTGTTTTATTTCATCATACGCATGTTCTTTGTATGCAAGAGGCTGAGTTTGCTTTATTAATTTAATATGATTACCTCCTTCGCATAAACTATATCTACTATCTAACCATATATTCATTCAATTGACAAATCAGATTTTCCCAAACGAAAGGAATAGCGTCGCCTACTTTGCCTAATCAAAAGTATAGCACTTTCTCGATTACAAGTAAGAAAAACTAACGCTTGCGCCTGCGTCTGGGGACTTGCCACAAGCCTTAGTCTTTTCTTAAATCAATTGCATCCCGATGAGGGGTTAGCACCCATGCAGGTTTAAGTTCCGTTGTATCTGGTAGTCCCTTCACCCAGTTAGCATAACCATATTTTTTTTGTAATTCCTTGAGTTCACCATACCCAAGTACACGCATCGGACAAGCTGAAATACAAACTGGTACTTTTCCTTCTTTTAAGAGATCCTGGCAAAAATCACACTTTTTCATCTTACAAGTGGTTACATCAAACTGGGGGGCTTGGTAAGGACAGGCTGCCAAGCACCGGCGACAACCAGTACAACGTTCTGAATCTATCAGTACCAGTCCATCTTCTGCACGTTTATCAATGGCGCCACTTGGACATACGGTAACACAATGAGGATTTATGCAGTGATTACAGCTAACCGAGACCCAATAGGCATAGATGTTATGTTCGATAACCTTATTTTCTACTGTAAAACTACCACCTTCATAGGCATGGACTTGGCGAAACCTTTCCCCACGGGATAAATTATTTTTATCTTTACAGGCAATTTGGCACGTGTTACAGCCTGTACAATGTTTTTGTTCAACATAAAATGCCATCTGCCGACTCATACCCCTACCTCCTGCTTATCTAATTTAATCACTTCAACCAGATTCGTATGCTGGGGATTTGCAAAAGCCAGGGGGGTAGGTTGATACTTTGTCAGTGTATTAATGCAACCACGTCGGTCAATCCCCTCTTTATCTGGCGACCACCAACCTCCCTGAGGTACTGAAACAACCCCTGGCATAATACGAGGAGTAACCTTAGCAGGCAATATCACTTTACCTCGAACATTGTAGACCAAGACCTCTTCACCATTTTTTATACCACGTTTTTCTGCATCATATCCACTGATCCAAAGTTCCTGTTTTTCTGCATCTTCCATCCAGTCATTATTATCAAACATGGAATGGACACGCCGCTTGATATGATGGCCAATACATTGGAGAGGATACTGACCATATAGAGGATCTTCTGGCCCTTCCCAAGCAGAAATATATTTAGGAATTGCTGGAACAACATCCGGTTGATTTAATTCCCATAAACGCGCTGAAAAAAATTCAATTTTCCCCGAAGGCGTTGAGAAAGGATGTCCCTTCGGATCTTCAATTTGTTCTTTAAAGGCAATGGCCGGTTCTTCATATTCCCAATCATATACGCCTTTTTCTTTAAATTCTTCATAGGCAGGGAAACCAGGATTTTCTTTGCGTGTTTCATCAACAATAAAACGCAGCCAATCATCTAAGGTTTTTCCTTGGGTAAATTCATCTTTGAGTCCTAGTTTTTCAGCTAGATCTCCTATCCAATCATATCCATTTCGACATTCATCAACGGTCTCAACGGCCTTATTCATAAACAATACATAATCACCATGAGACCATGGTGCCACAATATCTTCCCGTTCCATAAAATTATCCGCTGGTAATAAAATATCGGCAAACTTTGCACTCGCTGTCAGAAAATGATCACTGACCACAATGAATTCAGCGAGACTGTCATCAGCGAGAAGTTTTGCTGTTCCATTTGTATCAGAATGTTGATTAATAAGACAATTCCCGCCCATATTAAAGATCAATTTAATATTAGCAGACAATTTATCGACACCACGTACGCCTTCTTTTTTGCCTAGCTGCATCCCATTTTGAATGGCCAGCGGCCACATGTACATGGAAATCGCCGCTTTACAAGGATTAGGAACGGGGATCGAACCTATATATTGTTTGCGACATGGGGAGCCACAACCAGAAGCCCAGCCACCTTTTATACCAATATTTCCTGTCATGGCCGCGAGAGCAGCCCCGCTACGGGGTGGTTGTTCTCCATAAGCATGGCGCTGAGGGCCGAAACCCTGAATGAGCGCACCGGGCTTAGTTAGAGCATATTCTCTAGCCAATTGAATAATAACATCTCTAGAGATACCTGTTAATTGTTCTGCCCAAATTGGGGTTTTAGGGATCAAATCCATACCTGTACCAAGGATATAACTTTTGTAGGAATTCCCCTTCGGAATGCCTGCTGGCATATGTCCTTCATCGAAGCCAAGACAATAGGTATCTAAGAATTGTTGGTCCTGAAGATTTTCTGTAATCATGACGTAAGCCATGGCATCTAAGAGAGCGCTATCCGTCGTAGGCCTAATGGGTATCCACTGATCAGCCAGTGCTGCCGCAGTATCTGAATACAATGGATCAATACAAATGATTTTTGCCCCTGCTGCCTTCGCTTTTTTTAGATAATAAGCCGTATTGGTACCATGAATCGTTGCCGCTGGATTGAAACCCATCAGAATAATGAGCTTAGAATTTACCCAATCTTCACGGCTGTTGCCCGTATTGACCGTTCCATAAGTATATGGAGTTGCTGCATTCGTGCAGGCCGAGCTATATGTGCCATAGTAATCCAAATAACCTCCATATAACGCCAATAATCTTTTCATCCAAACTTCTTCCGATGTTTTTCCAGCATTGCCTGTCGCATATTGAAGATAAATAGCCTCTGGGCCATATTTCCCCATAATTCTTTTGGTATGATCTGCAATGCTATCTAACGCTTCAGCCCAGGAAATGCGTTCAAAGATACCTTCGCCGCGTTTACCAACACGTTTCATGGGATACGTTAGCCGATCTTTATGATATAAATAACTTCGATAGGCGCGACAACGAAGACAGCCACGCAATTGCGGCTGCCCTTCTGTATCTGGACGTTCATCATCACTGGTAATACGGACAATACGTCCTTCTTTTACATGGGCTTTAATAATGCAGCGCCCACCGCAGTTATGAGAACCTGATGTTCGTATGATCCTTTCTTCTTGCAATGCTATAGTCGTCATCTTTCTCAACTCTCTTGATTTTATTTTATATAAAAACAGCTCAAAAAAAAAAAAAAAGACTAAGAAGATTCTCAAAGAATGTTCTTAGCCTTTAGTTTCTCTAATCATCTATTATATCATATACTTTTCTGTAAAATGATGGGTTTATTCTATTATCTATTGGCTACTTTGTCAATAGCGCTTTTATCTATTCTTGAATTATAATCCACATCTTTCAAGTGCCTGTTTTAGGTCAGCAATAATATCATCCGCTTCTTCTAACCCTATACTAAATCGAAGATGACCATTTTTGAATTCATCAGGATAAAAATGATTTCGTTCGTCGTTAGGACCAGTATAAACAATAAGACTTTCATCATGACCAATGGAAACGGCAGGAACAATCAGTTCAAGAGAATTCACAAATTGATTATGGGTATCTACGTCGCCTTTTAGTCCAAATGACAGAACACCCGAATACATACTCATTTGTTTTTTGGCAATTTCATGTTGAGGATGACTTTCAAGACCAGGATAAGCAACAAAATCCACCGATGGATGCCCTTCGAGGAATTGAGCGACTTTCATAGCACTCTCACTATGTTGTTTCATACGTAAAGGAAGGGTTACAACGCCACGCATGATGAGCCATGCATTAAAAGGGCTGATCGCTCCTCCTAAATTCACCATTGCTTGACGTTTTATTTGATCAATCAATTCTTTTCGACCAATGACAGCTCCTCCCATCGCATCTCCATGACCATTAATATATTTGGTTAAGCTGTGAATGATAAGATCGGCTCCCAGTTCAAGAGGTTTCTGCAAAAAAGGCGAGGCGAAGGTACTATCTACTGTGAGTAATGCGCCAATAGATTGAGCGATTTTCCCTATTTCAGCAATATCGCTGATTCGAGTCGTAGGATTACCAGGAGTTTCAATATGAATAATTTTTGTATTGGGCCGTAATGCTTTCTTTATATCATCCAAATTCCCAGTATCAATCAGAGTGGTTTCCACGCCATATTTATCAGGGAAATATTCGTTAAGCAACCGATAAACAGCCACATAAGACACATTGGAACAAATAATATGAGAATCTTTATCTAAAAAAGTAAAAAACACCCCTGCCAGAGCAGCAACACCCGTACTCAATACAACGCAATCTTCTCCTCCTTCAAGAGCTGCCAATTTCTCTTGAAGATAGGTTTGGTTTGCTGACGTATTTCGCGTATAAACCAATTGATTAGGATCACTCCAGTCAAGAGTTGATGAATCTTCAGGAAGCCGATAGCTATTTGCCATTGTAAGAGGACGTCTGATCGCACCTGTTTCTTTATCAATACCATTACCTGTATGAATACATTGGGTTCGAAAAGAAATTTTTGTTTTATTAGCCATGTTAATCTCCTTTTTTTTATCATTTTTATTAAATCTTTATAAAAAAAAACAGGCTGAAGCAATCATCACGATTACTCCAACCTTCAGTTTACTGATCAGTTAGCTAGGGATTTACGGTATGGGAGATAGTGATCTACTCTTTCCAAAAGGAAAAAAACAACTCCATCTTTAAAAACAATACTAACATTTTGTATTTATTGTGTCAATCTCTAACTCTAGCTGTGCCAACAAATGATCTGAATTTCTCTATTTACGTCACGATGTACCAGCATTTGCCATCAGCGGTTGCGCTAATGCCTGTACCAAGCCTCAAGCTCATGATGTTGGCTTTAGAGGAGCCGTTTAATCCTTAGTCGATAAACAAATTTGTATAAAATAGAGAACGATTGAGCGCAGTATTGGCGACTTCTGGTATATAAGCCATCAAAGCTAATGTTGAGAAAAATTTAAAATAAGTTCATTTAAAGATAATAAACGCAGAGATTACCTTAACTGAGGTAACTTCTGCGTTTTTTCATATAGCTACATTTCTTGTTGTCTCTTTTGTTTTCTATTATTTAAGATTGACAACTGACTTACCGCATACTGTAAGCCATTTTCTATTGTGTCACAATGGGTTACACTGTAAATTTCTTTTTCTTGTAACTTATCTTTAGCATATTGACCAATTCGCATTGTCAAAACCGCGTCACACCCTTGTAAAGCATCAATCACCATATCTCTTTTTCCTTCATCGGAATCACATTCTTCTACACCAGCGCAAAATTTATTTACCAAACGATTTTCGATTTTTTCAAAATTTGTACCATCACCTTGGTAAATTAAAAACTTTGTAGCATGCCCAAAATGTTGATCAACAAGTTTACCATATTTCGATGTAACAGCAATTTTATATTGCTTTTCCGTAAGCTTTGGAAGAGTTGATTCGAGTGATGGACGATTGCACATCCGAAATTCCTGTGAACGATCTTCTCCTAAGAGTCCAATGGCATCAGCTCGACATTGCTGACAATGCCGCATTTGCTCTATTTCAAGTTGACAAATGTTTCTAAGATCATTGATCTCTTTCATACTTGTTTGCGGGAAGTCCTCAAAGGCACTACCTGGAGCTGGGATTAATGGCATAATATTTGTAACAAAAACACCTAGGTCTTTTACTTTCTTAACCACATCCGGAATATGGTGGTCATTGATGCCTTTGATCATTACAATGTTTATTTTCACTAGCACGCCATGTGACGTTAAGTATTCAATGCCCGCCAATTGATTTTTTAAAAGAATTTCCGCTCCTTCGATGCCTGCATAATTTTTCCCTTTATAAGAAACAAACTTATAAATTTTAGCGCTGATTTCTGGATCTAATGCATTCATGGTCACTGTCACATGATGAACACCAAGTGCCACAATTTGCTCAGCATAGTCTGGTAGCATTAAACCGTTAGTTGACAAACAAAATGTAACATCTTTATCGAGTTCTCGTATTTTTTCAATTGTCGCCTTGGTCGATTCCCAGTTTCCTAGTGCATCACCAGGACCTGCAATACCAATTACAGTAAGCTCTTTTATTTTACTTTTAACCCAGGCAAATTTTTCTGCGGCCAAATCCGGTGTTAATACCTCGCTAGTGACACCAGGTCTACTTTCATTGACACAATCAAATTTGCGATTACAATAATTACACTGTACATTACAACCAGGTGCCACCGGTAAATGCATGCGTGCATATTTATTGTGTGCATCGGCTGAATAACAAGGATGTTTTTTGGTCTTCTCTAATGTAGCATTACTTACATTACCAGAGCAAGGGTTGCCCATTTTTCAGCTCTCCTTTCTGTAAAAAGAATGAAGGATACAGAAATAATCAAATTTCTGCAGCCTTCATTTTTATATGATCAGCTTGTTTTTTATTAAATCCCTGACGCTTTGCCGCGTACTTCACCTGTTTCCATTGCTAATAAGTGATCAGCCCAGGTTGCAGCCCATGCACGTAATTCACTGATTTCTAGTGGCGCAGGAACTTTTGATTCTGTCGTCTCGATTACTTTTTTCGCAAGACTTCGGTATACCTTTGCTTGTTCAGAATTTGGCGCAGCTTCAATTGTTGTTTTTCCTTGTAGTTCAGCTTGGGTTACTGTGACGGAGCGTGGAACATATTCCACAACACGAGTCTTGGTTTTCGCAACAAAATCATCAATGATATCTCTTGAGTAAGGAGCATTAATGGAATTGGCAATCAAACCACCTAAAAGGGCACCACCGGAATTGGAGTATTTTTGAATACCTTTAAACAAATTATTAGCGGCATAAACAGCCATGAAATCAGCAGATGATACAGTAAATACATGTTCTGCAATGCCTTCACGAATTGGGACAGCAAAACCACCACACACTACGTCTCCTAAAACATCATAGATAATTACATCTAAGTCTAATTCTTCATATACATTTAATTGTTTTAACAGTTGAACAGCAGTAATGATGCCTCTGCCAGCGCAACCAACGCCTGGAGCTGGGCCACCAGCTTCTACGCAATACACGCCATTGAAACCTTGAAAAATGACATCTTGGGCATTTACTTTATTTTTTTCCCGCAATGTATCTAACACAGTAGGGATATAAGTACCATCACGCAAGGTATTCGTAGAATCGGCTTTCGGATCGCAACCAAACTGCATGACTTTATAACCCATTGTGGATAAGGCCGCACTAATATTAGAGGTAGTAGTAGATTTACCGATTCCCCCTTTTCCATAAATCGCAATTTGTTTAATTTTTTTACTCATTTTTTACTCCTCCTACTCTTTTTTAAAAACAAAAAAAGCTAGAGTGATGTTCTTGTAGAACGATCATTCTAGCCTTCGGATTTTTGTCCAATCAGCTGTATTACTTTATTAGAGTATAATTTTTCATTAACTTTAAAAACATAGTAAATGCAAGAATCAAATTCATTTACACAATACTGTTAAGATCAGCAATCAATGCATCAACATCAATGCCATGAGCTGCTGCTCCTTGCTCAATATTTTCAAAGCGGGCAGCCGAACAACCAAAACATCCCATACCATAATTGCGAAATATCCCCACTGTCTGTGGATAGCTTTCAACGACTTCACTAATACTCAATTCTTTCGTTATTTTCATCTTTCCCACCCCTTACTGTTTGAAATAAAAAGGCAGAATCTTTTCAAAATGAAAAAATTCTGCCTCTGGTTTTTCCAGTCAACAAGTTTTCAATATTATTTTATTGATAAATTTATTGTATTTATAAATTATAAACTTGAAACTACTTGCTGTCAATCTTTTTTTACAGAATTAGAAAGTTGATGAATAATAAAGGCTATTAGCGATTTACCAGTTCCTTACCAAGAGCAAAAGCAGACTGTAGATATTCTTCTTTTTCTAAGGCTGCACCAACGGGACCAAGTCCAGTACCCACTAGCGGTTTTGGTCCAGTTTCAAATCCAATACGCGTCAATACCTGGGCTGTTGAATTGACAAGACCAGCATAAAGATTGGCATCAGGTTGATTTTGGGTAAAGACTAGGGTAATTTTTTTGCCTGCAGCCAGGCTATTGGTAAAGTCAGGTTTTAAATAGGCATATAAGCGATCCATGAATAGAGCAGTCTGGGCTGTCAAACGTCCGAAATAAACCGGAGAACCAAGGATTATGCCATCGGATTCATTTATAGTCTCGTATACCTTTTTCATGTCATCGTCCACAACACAGTGACCTGTTTTTTTACAAGCATAGCAAGCCTGACAGCCACGAATATTCAGTTCATTTAAGTAGAGAATCGTCGTCTCAGCACCTTGAGATTTCGCGCCTTCTAAGGCTTTTTGTAACAGTGTATCGGTATTCCCCTCTTTACGCGGACTGCCAACTAAACCAACAATTTTCATACAAATCACTCCTTCTTCTTATTAAACTTCCTAACAATAAATAAAGAGACTCCGAATAAATATATTTATTCGAAGCCTCTATTTTTTTATAGTCAGCTTATACAAATTCTTTTTATTAAATTTTAATAAATGATACCATTGTTTTATACAAATGTCAATTTTGCTGATTCTTTTACTAAACTCTTTCTAATCTTACCAATAAATTAAAAAGAAAAAAGTCCTACAATGACGATTTTTGATCAAGTTGATGGAAATCCCTCTAGAAACCACTTGATTATGATGGTAAAATAGAATTTAGAATGATTGAAATCCTATAGAGTGGATCAATTTGACATCCCATATGATTTCACTTATTATTGGGGTATTACAAAATTTTATATAATAAAGAGGGTATTTATGAGTATTAAATCATTAACTCCACTTGACGGACGCTATGAATCTGTTACAAAACCATTAGGCGACTTTTTTTCTGAATGGGCATTGCTAAAATATCGTACCCACGTAGAAATTGAGTGGTTAATTGCAATGGCGGCTAATCCGTCATTTAGTGAAGTCAGAACCTTTACAACTGATGAAATCCAATTTTTGCGAGCTATTGTAAGTAACTTTGATGAGGAAGTTGCTTTAAAAATCAAAGGAATTGAGAAAGTCACTAACCATGATGTAAAAGCTGTGGAATACTTTTTAAGAGATACACTTGGCGCAAGCTCCCTGTCTGACGTTCTTGAGTTTATTCACTTTTCTTGTACCTCTGAAGACATTAACAATTTGTCCTATGCATTAATGCTAAAACATGGAGTTAATGATGTTTGGTTACCAGCTGCAGAAAAGTTAGTTAATGAAGTAATCGATAGAGCTGACTCCTTGAAAGATGTTTCAATGTTAGCTCACACCCATGGACAACCAGCTTCTCCAACTACGATGGGAAAAGAGCTTGCAGTATTTGCCTATCGCTGGAATCGCCAATTAAAACAAATCCGTTCTCTTGAATACTTAGGAAAATTTAATGGTGCTGTGGGAAATTTCAACGCTCACCAAATTGCTTATCCTGAAGTTGATTGGGAATTGGTTGGCAAGACCTTTGTGGAAGGCTTAGGTTTGACTTATAATCCCCTAACAACTCAAATCGAATCCCATGATTATGTGGCCGAATGTTTCCATGCTATCAACCGCTTTAATAACATCGTCCTCGACTTTGACCGAGATATGTGGCTCTATATCTCCCTCGGTTACTTCAAACAACGTACTGTAAAAGGTGAAGTTGGTTCATCTACTATGCCACACAAAGTCAATCCAATTGACTTTGAAAATTCAGAAGCAAACCTAGGGCTAAGTAATGCCTTGCTGGATCATCTAGCTAATAAACTTCCGATCTCTCGCTTGCAAAGAGACTTAAGTGACTCTTCTGCTCAACGCAATATTGGTTCGGCGATTGGTTATTCTCATTTGGCACTGGTTTATGCTTTAAAAGGTTTTGGCAAAACATCAATTAACAATCAGGCTATTGATAATCACTTAACTGGCGCTTGGGAAGTGTTGTCCGAAGCTGTGCAAACAGTGATGCGTAAACATGGGCATACTAACCCTTATGATAAATTAAAAGAAATCACCCGAGGCAAAGCCATTGGCGAAGAAGAAATTAAAGCTTTTATTGCCAGCGTAGACGTACCAGAAGCAGATAAAGTTCGGTTGCTCGCTTTAACACCACAAAAATATATTGGCATAGCCGTAGAACTAGTCAAGCATGTAAAATAATAAGCTAGAAATAAGGATCCTCTCATTGAAGCTTCACTTTAATGAGAGGATCCTTATTTTTACTTTAGTTCCAATAAGATAACCTGAGATTCTTTAGGTAGAGATGTTTTTGTTATTTTTAACACGTCCTTAGTTTTTACTTCTTGATAAAAACTAAGGAATCCATCAACGGGTGCAATGGGATACACGAGTCGCTCATCTAATTTATAGTGCATTGGTATAATAATCTTTGGTTGCAGCTGCTGTACAATGTCATATGCCTGCTGAGCATCAATGGTATAAAAACCACCTACAGGCACAAGGAGTATATCAACCTTACCAATCTCTGCGACTTGCTCTGGAGTCAATGGATGTCCTAAATCTCCCAAATGACAAACATTCATTTCGTCAACAGTGATCACAAAAATCGTATTTTTCCCTCGCAGGGCTCCTTGCTCCGCATCATGATAGGCAGCAATTCCATGGATGCCTATCCCAGCGACAGTGTGTTGACCAATACCATCCACAACAATTGGCGTCCCTGGTAAGAGACCAGTAGCATTATGATCACCATGCTGATGACTGACAGTCACCACATTTACATCAACATTCGGCACTGGTAAACCAACTTGTTCATTAAAGGGATCTGTTAACACCGTCTGACCATTGTCACTATGTAATACAAAACTAGAATGTCCTTTCCATTCAATCTGCATATTAGTGAACCTCCTCTTTTTGATGTACTTGGAAAATTTTATTAACAGCTGATTAAGTCCATCATATCTTATTATTTGCCAAATAAAAAGCTACACACAAGGATTAAAAAAACGGCAGATGATATCCATACGTATAACCAGTCTTTTTCTTTTAAAAAAACTAAAATAGAAACTCCAACACGCATAACAGGAGTCAGGATTAATAACACCAGGCCAGATAGTATCATGGCAAAAGGTTTTAAGCTCCAAGTTCCTGCCAGAATATCCTTTAACGTTGTTGGGTAAGTTTCTCCTGGATAACCGCTTTGCCCACTACTCAAAAACAGAATAAGACCAGCCAAAATCACGACAGCGCTTACTAAGACGCCGACTCTTAAGGATTGACTCACAAATATTTCAGCTTCATTCAGTGTTTTCATTAGAATTTAACCCCCAATCCTTGTGCCATCATTTGAATTGCTGCATACATTAGAACTGGTATAAACAACTTGCGAATTGTTTTACTTTTTAATCGCTGCATAATTCTAGCACCAATGGTAGCCCCGATCAATACACCAAGAGCAACAGGAGCCGATATTAAAGGGTTAATATCACCTCTAAATAAGTAGATGCCAGCGCTCGCCGCACCTGTAACGCCCATCATAAAATTGCTGGTTGCGCTAGATACTTTGAGTGGAAGTTTCATAAAAACATCCATGGCCATGACTTTAAAACTGCCGCTTCCAATTCCAAGAAGCCCAGATATGACGCCTGCACCATACATGACGCTAAAACCACTATAAACGTTATCTACATTGTAAGGAACTTGTTTATCTAGGGCTTTGTCATAATATTCTCCTTGCAGTTTTAACTTACTTGCCACACTGTGCATAGGTACTTCTCCAGGTAATTCTTGTTTTGTTTTTTTTAGCATGGCAAGGGCAGAATACAATAACAATAAACCAAAAATAATATACAATAAATTTGGCGAGATAAGCCCCCCAATCAAAGCCCCTGTCACTGCACCAATTGTCGTTGCAATCTCCAAAAACATCCCGACCCTAATATTTGTAATTCCATCTCGAATATAAGCAACGGCTGCACCGCTTGAAGTTGCAATAACAGAAATAAGACTTGCTCCAATTGCATGCTGAATATCGACCCCAAACAATAATGTTAAAGCCGGGGTAACAATAATTCCTCCGCCAAGGCCTAAGATCGAACCAAGGACACCTGCTGAAATTGAAATAAATAGTATTTTGATTGCCACAATAGTCATCTTTTTCACTCCAATCATTAAAATAGTCGTTTTATTCTCTTTGCTTTTACTCAGAATCCAAAAATGATCTCTTCTCTTTCGTAAAAAGAATTTCCTAGGTTTATTTATCCCTCATGACCATGTATACTTTAAGAATAAATACAAAGATTTTTTCATCTATACATAGTATAATACTAATTATACATTCGATCAATATTTTTATTCATTAATTTACTTTGTAAAAAACTAAAAGGTGGTTTATTCCCATGCAATTTAAAAATTTAGATGAAATCGATCGGGAAATTCTAAAATACTTATCGGAAAACGGACGTCTAAGTAACGCCGAACTTGGACGTCTTGTGAATTTGACTCGCGCCGCTGTGCGAGAGCGCATTCATCAACTTGTTGAGCATGGCATTATTGATCGCTTTACAATTGTAGTCAATCCTCTAAAAGCTGGTAAATTACTCTCTATATATTTTAATATCAACGTAGAATGGTCCAAAATAAACCTTATTGCTCAACAATTAGCAAATACGGAAGAAATAACAAACATTTATCAAATGAGTGGTCAACCTCATTTACATGTTCATGCCTTATTTGATGATCAAGAACATGCAAATCGCTATATCCAAGAACTGCAAGAAATTGACGGAATTACAAATGTAGAATCTGAGTTTTTAATCGCTCGTTATAAAGAAAGGGGAGCCTTACTCATTTAAATTTTATCATCATGAGCAAATTAACTAAAGAAAAGCTCCCAGTCAATAAAATTGACTGGGAGCTTTTCTTTAGTTAATTTGCGTTTATATTCTGCCCTTACATGACCATTGGAAAAGTCTTTTTACAAAGAGTAATTAGCAACTAGTTCTTTTATATCTGTTTCTTTAGCTTTTGTAAATTCAGTAAAACATGCATATCCTGAATTAACTTTCAAGTTAGCTAACTCCAAAAAGAGATTAGGTATTTTGTCTGCAGGAATATTGCCATAAACATCGCCAAATCTTGCTACACCAGGACCGACTTTTCCATTAAAGGAAATGGAATATGTGGGAATCATGCCATTTTCCGTGCGACTTTTTCTCCCAGTCAATCCAATTAGCCCTTTTTGATGTTGCGAACAAGAATTAGGACAACCTGAAATAAGAGTTCGCGGTAATGCAGCTCTTATTTCATCGGATTCATTCGCGAAAGACTCCAGAATTTTAAATAATAACTCTTGAGAATTATTAATACCAAAATTACAAATTGTCGGACCTGCACAGGCAACAGAATTTTCAATGTTAAAGAGAGAGGAAAACTCAGCTGCTATTTCGAGTAAAGATTGTACATCTTTTTCTTTTAAATCTCTGACAAAAAATCCTTGGGTTAACGTCAATCGGATGGATATTTCATAATCTAATTTCCCTAAAAAGGCCAATACCTTATCTAAATGGGAAGTACTAATCGTCGCGTTTTTAGGATGGATGTATAAGGAATAAGATCCTACCTGTTTTTGCGGGACTACTACGTTTTTATATTTCTCATCCCATGGAGATTGGTTCTCTTGAACAGCACTTTGTAAGTTTTCACCAGCATTATCAATACGAATGGTTAAGTCTTGCCCAGAGTTTCTGACCTCTTCAAGTTCATGTCTAAATACTTTAACAAATTCTTCTTCCCCTAATCTCTGGACAACATATCTTAATCTAGCTTTATGCCGATTGGTTCGATCCCCTTCTTTGGCGAAAACTAGTTTCATTGCTTCTGCATAGTACAAGGCTTCTGTATCTTCTATAAAATCCTCAAGTTTTAAGGCTAATCTAGCATTACCGCCAAGTCCGCCGCCCCCATATACTTCAAAACCTCTTTTACCATTCACTATTTTTGCAATAAATCCAATATCAGCTAGAGTGGCATTGGCTGTATCTTCTGCACTATTGGAAAAAGCAATTTTATATTTTCTTGGCAGCTTAAGATTAGCCGGATCTTTCATCATAAAATTTGTAACTTCCTTAACATAGGGAGTCACATCAAAAATCTCATCCTGGGCAACTCCCGAAAGAGGTGAACAGGCAACATTTCTTACACCATCTCCGCCAGCACCTCTTGTAATTAAACCACATTTCACTAGATCATCGAGCACATTGCCTAACTCTTGGACTTTTACTGAATGAAATTGAACGTCCTGCCTTGTTGTAAAACGTATCTTAATCCCATATTTTTTAGCAATTGTACTGATTCCTTCCAATTGTTGCAGATTTGTGACTCCACCAGCAATTCTTGGTCTTACCATATAGGTATCTTGCGGGCCTTCTTTATAAATCCCCATAATAGAACTAAAAGATTTCAAGTTTTCAAATTTTCCTTCATGATATTGTTGCAACTTATTTTTAAACTCTTCAACACTATTTAAAATATCTTCCGTAATAAGGATCATGTTCGATTACCTCTTTCATAACTATTTATTTACTGTTTGTGAAAATACGTCTGGTCTTGAAAAATTGGCTTAACAGGATCATTGATTGTGTGTTTTTATAAAATCAAAATCTACCATATGGGTTTTATACTAATATCTCTTCGAATTTTTGTCAAATACATTACATACATTATAAAACAACTCCATCCTCCTCGTATTTTTCCTTACATTGGAACAGAAAAAGGCCGCGACAATTCCTGTTTTCAGAAATGACGCAGCCTTTGGTTATTCCAATCAGCTTATCTATCAAATTATATTTGTGATAATATCATTAATTAACCTATTGTGTCAATAAAATTATAATTATGCCCTGCATGTAGCGCTAATATGTCAAATCCATGTTTTCTTTCTTCTTGTTCACTCATTTTAAATTCACTCCTCATTCTTTATCTAGTAAATTCATTTTACAAAAAAAGAGACCAGTCCTAATCCTCTATTCAAGATATAAGACTGGTCTCTAGTTTATCTACTAGCCAACCATATTTTTTTATTGACTTTATTTGATTATCGATAGGTATCAAGGGACTTACCATAGATATCCTCAATTACTCTAAGCCCACCATTATAACCAACATACCCACAATTCAAAATAAGCCGATAGGCAACAGGAACGCTGACAATGAGTAGATCAGCTCCAATATCCTTGGCTAGATCTCGTTCCCAAGCACTTCCGATAATTAAAGCTCTATTTTTAGAGCCATCATTTCGTATTTCGTCTTGAATAGCACCAGCATCAACGTTAAAACTAACTTCAGCTGAACGGAAAGGAGAAATATTTTTGAACTCTTCTTCAATAGCCTCTTGAAATTCTAGAGGTGTATCATCAATAATGAATTGTTTCGTCGGAATAATCCCAAGCTCATTGAGCAAGTATTTTGAAAAGCCAATAGCATAAGACGCATCTAATAGAGTATAAAATCTACGCGGTAGCCCATATCTAAATTCCAACATAAAGTCAGCCATTCGTTCAATATGCATATAGAATTTTTCTTCTTCTTTCTTAATGAAAACATCTACGATCTCTACCTTAAGAGCACCAAAGTCAGCTACCTGCCGAAGAAATTTTGTTGTCTCCAAACCACCGATTGGGAAATATGGAAAGTGAATATATGGAGTCCCATATTTACTTTCTAAATGCCGAGCAATGCCAAGCCCCGCCCAAGCACCAATCACAATATTAAACTGCGCCTGAGGAATGGTTTTCCACTCTTCAACTCCACCCGATTCAGTGCCAAATAAAATATTGACAGTAAGGCCAATTCCTTCTAAAATCCTTTTTATTTCTTCTAAATTCCCATTCCAGAATGAATCTTGATATGGAATACTGGCAAATACATTAACCAATCCTTTGATTTTATTCGTTCCTATTTTAAACTTATCCACATATTGATCAATGATTCCTTTGACTACAGTTTCATGACTGACATAATTATTACTTTTAAAACCACCTGTTTCCACATATACAATGGGTTTATCTTGCTCTTGATAAGTACTGGTCACTTGAGCAATGTCATCGCCAATAATATCGGAGGTACACCCCGTCAATACTACATAAAGATCAGCGTCAATGACCTTAAAAGCTCCTTCAATCACTGTTTCTAGTTTAGCTTCGCCACCAAATACAATCTCTGATTCACTTGCATTGGTACAAGGTACTGTATTTCCACCTGCATACCCTTCACCTTGTCCTAAGAGTCTATTGATTTTGTCACCGCAACCTGGTCCTGAGTGCAAAATAGGAACAGATCTTTTGATCGCAATGACTGACTGTTGTGCACCTAGGGCGCAAGAATAGCGAGGTTGTTCAATAAACTTTGACATTTAGGTCACTCCTTAAAAAAGAAAATGGATCTTGATCCAGCCACCATTTGGTATAAGGCATCGTACTATGTTTTGCCAAATTAAGTACAAATTCTTTATTATCAAGTGTTTCTAGAATTCTTTCTGCATAATTTAGAATACCTTGATAACCAAAACTTAACTGTTCATCCCCAACGAGCAATGTAGGAATGCCTAGTTTTGCCCCCCAGAGGGTCATACCACCGTGTCTTGCTATCATAATATCTGGTTTTACCTTATTCAGTACATTAACAAGTTCATAGGCTTGTTTATTACAAACATTGTAATTAGGAACATCACCATAGGTATTGACTGCATGAGCCAAAGCATCAGAAGCTGTTGTACCATTATCATAAATCGGATCATGATGAAAAATAGCAGCACCTTGCACTTCCATTCCCAGTTCTTTTAGTAGGGCAATTAAGGCATGACCATGAGCAGCCCCTGCTGTTAGATAGGCTTTTTTTCCTTGAAGTTTTTCCCGATACTCTTGTAAGTTAGGTAGTACCCGTTCATGTTCTTTGACAATCAAACTTTCAATCTCTTCTTCCCGATCGAGAACCTTCCCCAGTTCTCTCAGCCATTGATCTGTCCCTGCTATTCCATAGGCAGGGGGAGATTTGATTTCTGGTACACCATAAACTTGTTCTAGGGCAGCACCAATATAAGTGCCAAGAGTTGGACAAATTTGAATGGTCGCTACAGCTTCCGAAATATGAGCTAGTTGAGCTGTAGTTGAAAAGGGGATGATATAATCAGCTTCATATCCTAGAGGATTGAGTAGTTCATCAAAAATACGACTACCCCAAAAATTAACGATATTAACTTTATTCGACTTTTTCTCTGGTGGTTTTACTAGTTTTCGAACAATGGAATGATAAGCTGCATCAAAACCTGTCGTCCAAATTTTCGATTTAAAGCCCTCACAAAAACATGAAATGACAGGAATGCCAAGTTCTTTGGCCAAATCATCAGCAACTCCCTCCACATCATCACCAATAATTCCAGAAGCACACGATGTTGTAATAAAGATGGCATTAGGCTTTACTCTTTCATAAACAGTACGAATGGTACTTGCCAGTTTTTGTGTCGCCCCAAAAATAGTATCTTGTTCTTCAATATTCGTATTAAAATAACGCCCAATCGCTGGCGGTAGGTTTCTTTCCATTTGACCCACTCGATATACAAAGTTAAAGGTAAAAAAGTCCCCTGCACACCCTACTGGCGCATGATTGACAACAGCAGCATCTTGTATCATAGATAGCTGACAAAAAGCATTGCCAGAACTGCACCCCATACATTGACTAAAACTTCGTTCACTCTCTTTTAAAGTACCTGCACGACAACATCCCACTAACTCTCCGGCAGTACCTACGAACCCTGTAATGGAACCTAGACGTGATTCTCGCGTTTGAACCTCTGAAGCATTCAAATTGATCTTACTCATACTTACCTCCCTAGTTAATGAAGAAAATTTGACTTTCACCAACCTTAGTTGCCTTTACTTGGAATCAAGAAAATTCCTATTTTTTGATTCCGCAAAAAATAAAGAGACTCCGAGTAAATCAACATTTACTCGAAGCCTCTGTTTTTTTCACAGCCAGCTTATATAAAATTATATGTACTTTGCAAATAAATCATATCATTGATCTGTTTAAATGTAAATGCCAATGATGTGTTTTCGTTTATCTCTCTACTAAAGAATTTATATATTCTTCAATATATTTTACTTTACAAATTTCTTATATATGAATTATAATACCTATACTTATAAAATAACAGTATGCACTTTTTTGTATGATACTATCCAAAAGGAGAGCAATAAATGACGAATGAACATGATGAAGTTTATTCTGCCCCATTTGAGTATACTCTATCGATGATCGGAGGAAAGTGGAAAATGTCTATTATGTTTTGGCTATCAAAACGTAATATCATGCGCTACGGCGAACTAAAACATAGTATAAATAACATTACACATAAAATGCTTAGTAATCAATTAAAAGAGTTAGAAGGGAATCATATTATTATTCGCAAAGAATATCATCAAATTCCACCAAAAGTAGAATATTCTTTATCTCCGAAAGGGCAATCTCTTATGCCTATTTTAGAAGAAATGTGCAAGTGGGGACATTTACACATCGAAGACTAATATTATATGATATCATTTTTTTAGTACATCAGTGATTTACAACTATCATGAGGCTATATAGTTACCATATCATTATAGAGTAAGGGTTCTAAAGTTTTTCCTTAGAACCCTTACTCTATTTATCTGCATGAATGCATATCCACTTTAATTTTTTCTTGATTATTCTTTATAAAAATTCTACTAATCCCGATGCTTAGCAAACAATCTAGAATAAATATCTTCTACAAGATTAAGTCCACCTTTATATCCTACATAAGTATGGTGCAAAATTAAACGATCAATAATAGGCAAACCTACACTCAGATGCAGAGCAGATATTTCCTTGGAAATATCAACCTCCCATGAGCTGGCAAGAAGAAGAGGAGTCGTTGCAGTTTTGATACTTCGTATCTTATCATAAATAGTCCCACTATCTTGGACAAAAGTTACTTCTGAAGAAATGTCTGGAGCGATTTCTGTAAAATAATTTGCTATAATTTCTTGATATTCTTCAGGTACATCCTCATTAATAAACTGGTGAATTGGGAAATATCCAAGTTCATTCACGAGAAACTTACTAAAGGCAAGAGCATAAGAAGCATCATTAATATTGTAGAAACGTTTAGGTTGGTTGAGCTGGTACTCTGTTAATACATCCGCGGCACGCACTATATAATGATAAAATTCATCTTCTTTTTCCAAAATAAAAGCTTCTATTTTCTCAGATGTTGTCCCTGCAAACTCAGCGACAGTTCTTAGAAATTTAGACGTTTCTATACCACCAATAGGTAGTACCGGATAGTGAAGGTAAGGAGTTTGAAATTTTTCTTTTAATCGTTCTGCTGTCTTAAGCCCAATATAAGGAGAAACAACCAAATTAAATTCCGCCGCTGGAATGGCATCCAAGGCATTGATACCACCACTGTTGTAACCGAACAATATATTCGCCTTAAGACCGATTCCTGCAAGCAAATTTTTTAATTCGTTCAAATCTCCTTCCCAAAAGGGATCATGGCGTGGAACACTTGCAAAGACATTCACAAGCCCTTTTTCTTTTTTATCAACAGGTTGTAAATATTGTTCAATAATAGCTTCTAATACTAGTTCATGCCCTTTATAAGCATCCCCCTTGAAGCCAGCCGTTTCTGCAAAAACAATAGGTACTCCCTTATCTTTAAATTCCTTCACCACACTTGCCACATCATCACCAATGATATCGGAGGTACAACCCGTCAACACAACGAAGAAATCTCCATCCATGATTTTGAGCGTTCCATCAATTACATTTCGTAGTTTGTCCGTACCACCAAATACTACATCTTTTTCAATCATGTTGGTACAAGGGATGGCATCGCCGCCTGCATACCCTACACCCTGATGACCTCCAGCAATGGATAACCCTCTGTGAAGTTTAGAACCACACCCCGGTCCTGCATGTAAAATAGGAATTGCTCTTTCGATGGCAGCAACGGTCTGCAAAGCACCTAGTGTGCAACCGTGACGTGGTCCTTGTAATAGATCAGACATTTTGGTCTCCCCCTAAAAAAGAATAAGTATCCTGTTTAAACCACCAACTTTTATATGGTAGTTTACTATGTTTTGCTACATTTTTAATATAGGCAGGATTAGAGATCACATCATCAATGGCCTGGCCAAAACGAATCAAACCATCATATAGCATTTCAGTTGGATTATTTCCAGCAAACATGGAAGGAATACCAAGCTTAGCTGCCCAGACGGTTGAAATATGCCGCGTGATTGCAATATCTGGTTTATATTTATGAATCGCATTTGTCACTTCAAAAGCCTGCTTATTGCAAACACCCAGAGGGAAATTCCCATAATTTTCAACATCAAACTTTAAGAAATTGAGTTTTTCATGATCATTATCAGATTTCTGATCATGATGCCAAATGCTGGTTCCCAAAACTTCCATACCAAGGTCTTTTACAAGTGCAATAATATTATAGGCCAGTGGACCACCTGCAGCAATATATACGGTTTTGCCTGTCAGCTTACTTCTTAGTCTTTCAAGTTCATCAGCAATCTTTGCCCTTTCAGAAATGATGACTTTTTCAACCTCTTCTTCTTTATGAAAGATTCGTCCAATCTCGCGCAGTAATTCATCGGACGCTTTTAGACCAAAAGGTGCAGGAGCCTTAACCTCTGGCACACCGAAATGTTCTTCAAGCCCAGCAGCAAGATAGCCCCCCAAACTTTCGCAATACTGCACTGTTGCGGCAGCTTCTGAGATACGTTCAAGCTGCTTAATGGTTGAAAGAGGCACAATATGGTTCGTTCTTAGCCCAAGTTGGTTAAAAACGCTTTCATACAAAAACTTATGCTCAAAGCTAATCACATTAATCAAATCTGGCTTCTTCTCTTTAGCTGGTTTAACAATTCTACGTAGGATGCTATGATTGGCTGAGTCAAATCCCGTTGCCCAAATATTAGTACGAAATCCTTCACAGACAGTAGCAATAACAGGAATTTCTAGTTCCTCTTCCAAAGCATCGCAGATACCAGGAACATCGTCGCCAATGATAGCCGATACGCAAGTCGTTGTAACAAAAATGGCTTTAGGGTCAAACCGAAGTTTGGCTTCTCTAATAGCCGCTTCAAGTTTGGCTTCACCGCCATAAATCGTATCCTGTTCATTCAAATTGGTGTTAATATATTGGACATTGTGCACTGGATACCCCATACCTCTATTACCTTTACGGAAAACGCCATTACGCACGGGAATATCACCAGCACATCCTGCCGGACCATGTTCCACAACGGCCGCATCTTGAATCTGTGTAAGTAGGTTCATTACTTGATCGGCGCTACATGAACCACATTGGGTAAAGGTACGTTCCCGATTTGGGGTATCAGTATTGCTCAACAAGTGAGCAGCATCACCATTATACCCCGTTATCGTCTTTAGTCTTGATTCCCTTAGTTCAACCGCTGGACTATGTAAATTGATACTCATCTCGTTACCTCCATTTCAATTGCTATTAAGAAAAGGCCTGACCTGTGCCAAGTCCTCAAACGTAGACAAAACTCTTAGTCGTTCTTACTTGTAATTGAGAAAGTATTATACTTGCAGATTACGTAAAAAACGGAGATCATACACAACTTGTGCATGATCTCCGTTTTACCGGTCAATCAAAAGACTCTATACACTCTTAGAACGCAGGAACTACAGCTACTCCATACTTATCTTGGATGAATTTTTTCACATCTGGAGACGTTAAAACTTCTCCGATCTTCTTAAGTTCTGGCCGACTTTCTTCACCTTTTCTTACATATAAATCATTTGCATAAGGTGAATTTGCATCTTCTCTAAATATAGCAGTTTTAGGATCTATTTTGGCTTCAAGAATAAAATTCGTATTGATAATTGCACCATCAACATCAGGTAAGGCTCGGGTCAACTGCGCAGAGTCAACTTCAACAAATTTCAATTTTTTCGGATTATCTACAATGTCTCTAGGAGTCGCAGCAAAGTTAGCAATCCCTTCTTTTATCTTAATCAATCCCTGTGCTTGTAATAACACTAAAGATCGGTACTCATTCGAAGGATTGTTAGGAATAGCAATGGTAGCACCTTCTTTTAATTCATCTTTACTTTTTATTTTTTGCGAGTAAAAACCAATAGGTTCTACATGCACTTTAGCAGCTACAACAAAATTATAACCTTTTTCTTTGGCGACTGATTCATAATAAGAAACATGTTGAAAATAATTTGCATCAATTGCTTTTGTTTGCAATGCTGGATTTAATTGGGCCTCGTCATCAAGTACAACCACCTCAAGATTGATTCCTTCTGCCTTCAATTTTGGTTTTATAAAGTTCAAAATTTCAGCATGGGGTACTACTGCCGCTCCTACTTTAACTGTTACTTCTGATTTCGCCGCAGCTGGTGGTGCGCTTTCTTTTTTAGCAGATGAGCAGCCTGTAAATAAACTAGCGATCATGATGCTACTGAGAACTGCCATAGACATTTTAAATAGAATTCCTTTTTTAACCATCTAAATCACCCTTTCCAAAATAATTGACTTTTTAATCAAACTTATACCTTTTCCTATTGATATAGTTAGCTAAGTAATCTCCACCAAATTGTATACCTTGCACTAAAAGAATCAAGGTGATGACCGTCGCAATCATAATATCATCCCGATATCTCATATACCCAAACCGTATGGCAAGACTACCTAAACCTCCTGCTCCAATCGCCCCCGCAACGGCTGTCATACCAATAATCCCCACCACCGCAATCGTCAACCCTCGAATGAGAGAAGGCAAAGCTTCTGGAATCAGGACTCTCGTAATAATCGTTAAGGGGTTGGCACCAATAGCCGTTGCTGCTTCAATCTTACCAAAGTTCACTTCTTTAAGGCAGTTTTCAATAATCCTTGCAATGAATGGTGCAGCTCCAATGGATAAAGGTACAACTGCCGCCGTGGCCCCCAAGGTCGTTCCTACAATAAAGCGGGCTAAAGGCAGTAAGACAACAATGAGAATAATCGTAGGAAAAGAACGTACGACATTGATAAACGTCCCCAAAACTTTATTAATTTTAGGTGCTTCCAATACATTGCCTTTTTCTGTAGCTACCAATATAATGCCTAGTGGTAATCCAATCGCGAAAGCAATCAATGTAGAGAGGGTTACCATGTAAACTGTTTCACCAAGGCCAGTAAGCAGCAACTCTAATACATCGTCGTTCAAATTCCACCACCTTCCGTATAAATACGTTTTGCTTGAAAGCCTTGCAGAATACTAATAAATCGTTTTGCCGTATCACTCTCAGGATTTGAAAAGAATTTTTCAACTGATCCTTTTTCTACAATTTTTCCTTGCTCAATTACAGCCATATTATTGCAAATATGTTTTAGCACATCTAGTTCATGAGTAATCAGAACAATTGTTAAGCCTAACTTTGCATTAATATCCTTTAGAAGTTCCAGGATGGAATAGGTTGTTTGGGGATCAAGAGCAGACGTCGCTTCATCACTAAGCAGTACATCTGGTTTGTTAGAAAGTGCTCTTGCAATACCAACCCTTTGTTTTTGTCCTCCGCTGAGTTGCAGAGGGTAAGATTTTGCTTTATCTGCCAAACCAACTAAATCAAGAATTTCTTCCACCCGATGTTTTATTTGATTTTTAGGATATCCGGAAACCTTCAATGGAAAAGCAACATTTTCAAAAACATTTTTTGCATCAAGTAAATTAAACTGCTGAAAAATCATACCTATTTTTCTTCTAGCCAACTTTAAATGTTGCTTATTCATGGCTGTAATATCTTGTCCTGCAATGATGATCTTACCAGAGTCAGGTTCTTCAAGACGATTTAGGCATCGAATTAAGGTTGATTTACCAGCTCCACTAAAACCGATAATACCAAAAATATCTCCTTTTTCAACTTCCAAATTAATATTATTTAGGGCACGGATCTTAGCATGCGGCGTAATATAATCTTTAGTTAGATCCTGAATTGTAATCATGATTCCGCCTTCCTTTACCTTTTCTAACCGATAACCAACTACATCTAAAAAGTAACCATATTGTAGGTAAAAAAATAAAGAGACTATGCTCCATCAAGTAATGGAATATAGCCTCTAGTTCTCGACCAGCCAGCAAAGTAACTACTTTTTCAATTTTTTTAAATTATACACTTACACCAACGGACTGTCAACATGTATCCCTATCTGGTTTTTATCTAATCATAAGATTCCTCCGACAGTTTTAATTAGTAGTTTGAACTCACTAGTATAGAAAAAATATCTTCTGCCAAACGCAGGGCTCCATTATAACCGATATAAGTACTATTTAATACAAATCGATCAGCAACAGGGTAGGAGATACTTAAGTGATACCCCCCCAGTTCTTTTGCTATCATTTGATCCCAAGCACTGCCTAGAATTAAAGGCTTACCACGAAACTTAGTTTCGCGGAGAGTATCTCGTATGATTCCACTATCATTGGTATATACAACTGGAGCTGAAATCGTTGGACTTAGCTTCTTAAACTCTTCTTCTATATTTGCCTGATGCCTTGTAGGTAGATTATCAATGATAAACTGAGTCCCTGGCAAGAAGCCAAGATCATTGACTAAGAATTTTGAAATCCCTAAAGCATAAAAGCTATCCGAAACTGTGATAAAGCGGCTAGGGAGTCCAACCCGTGCTTGCAATAAGTAATCTGCCGATCTCTCAATATAATAATCATAAGGTTTTTCTAACTCTTTAATGGAATTTTCCACCTGCTCGGCTGGCAATCCTGCATATTCTCCAACCGTTCTGAGAAATTTACTTGTCTCAGTAGGACCAATTGGTAGAACTGGATAATGTAAATAAGGAGTCCCAAATTTTTCTTCCAATTGTTTAACATTAGTCAAACCAACCCAGGGTGATACTAGTAGGTTAA
This sequence comes from Pelosinus sp. sgz500959, assembly GCF_042610375.1. Lineage (NCBI taxonomy): Bacteria > Bacillati > Bacillota > Negativicutes > Selenomonadales > Sporomusaceae > Pelosinus > Pelosinus sp. sgz500959. The sequence continues at coordinate 292,335 of NZ_JBGJZL010000003.1, read as the reverse complement.
ACTGGGCTTTAGGTACTTTTTTCAATGCATCGACTCCACCACCAGGTCCAAAAATAATATTAGCTTTTAAACCGATTGCCGCTAGTAAACTTCCGATTTCCTGAAGATTACCAGTCCAGAAAGCATCGTAGTAAGGGACTACGGAAAAAATATTGACCAAACCAGATTCTATTTCTTCTGCTGGCTGTAAGTATTGATCGATGATGGCACCTAATATTAATTCATGCCCAACAAAATTATTACCGCTAAAGCCTCCTGTTTGTGCACAAACTACAGGTTTGCCTTGTTGCTGAAACTTTCTGGCCACTTCTGCAGAGTCATCACCAACAATATCAGCTGTACACCCAGTCAAAACTACATAGAGATCAGCATCTATAACCTCTAGACTATGAGTAATTAACTCTTTTAATTTTTTTTCTCCACCAAATACAACTTCTGTTTCTGTACTATTGGTGCATGGCATGGCATGACCACCTGCATAACCAGTACCTTGGTATCCATTCGTGATACTCATTGCAGTGGATAACCGCTGACCACAACCAGGTCCAGCGTGAAGAATAGGTACTGCTCGATCAATAGCTAAAACAGAATGTAGAGCCGCGAGAGCACAAGAATATCTAACTTGCTCAATTACTTTAACCGTTTTCGGAGCCTTTGCCACTTTAGCCACTACACCACCGCCTTAGTCAATTTTTGTTTTTTCTGAGGTGCTTCACCCAAAAATTTAAACGCATCTTGTTCTAACCACCAGTTTGTATACGGTAATTTAATTTTACTCGCAAGATAGTTCACAAAAGTCGGATTGGCTAGGGTATCAGCAACACGATTGCCAAAACTAATCAGACCATTATAACCAAAGGATTGATATTCATCATTAATAAAAATAGTAGGTATTCCTAATTTAGCAGACCAAATTGCCATACCTGGATGTCGGCAAACAAAAAGATCAGGTTTTAATTTTGTCAATAAATTGTTTATTTCATGGACTTGAAGCTCACTGACGCAAGCAGGAATATCCTTTTTCTTCTCAGCTAAATCTAAAACTGCAGCTGGAACTTCACCGTAATCGTGACGTTGGTCAAAGTGCCAGCTTGCTGTCCATGCCACTTCAACGGCGAGTTCTTGCAAAACTCTAGCGTAATTTTGTGCAAAACTAGGTCCCATACCGATGACGACTCGCTTACCTTGAAGCTTTTCCCGTAATTCAGCAAGCTCTGGAGCGACTGCAGCCGTTTCTTCCGCGATAAGTTTTTCGACATCTTCTTCTCTCCCCAGTACTTTACCTAATTCTCTTAGCCAGCTGTTTACCCCAGCAATTCCGTGTGGTTGCAAGGATTTTATATATGGAACACCAAAATGTTCCTCTAGACCGCTAGCTAGATAACTTCCCAAAGTTCCGCAGAAACTGAGCGTTGCCGCCGCTTCAGATATTTTTTCTAGTTGCGCCACAGTAGTGAACTGAACGAGAAACTGGGGAACTAAGCCTAAACGACCCAGCAATCGGATAACCTCTTTTCTACCAATGCCTGAAAAATTAATAATATTGACTAGATTAGGATCCTTTTTCTCTGCGGGTTTAACAATATAAGTTAAAATCGCGTGAAAAGCAGCGTCAAATCCTGATGCCCACAATTTGGACCGAAAACCTTCGCAGTGAACAGGAACTAATGGAACAGGTATTTCTTCTGCTAATCCTTCCAATATTCCAGTCACATCTTCTCCAATAATCCCAGATACGCAGGATGTTGTCACAAATATAGCTTTAGGATTAAAACGACGATACGCTTCTCTGATCCCCTCACGAAGTTTGGCAGCACCACCAAAAACTGTCGCTTCTTCTGTCATATTGGTATTAATATAGTTAATATTAGTGTGTTCCCATTCTCTAGAAAACTGTCCTCTACGATTGTTAATATTAGCTTGTATCGTATCTGATCCACAACCAATGGCACTATGACCAACGACCGCAGCATCTTTAACCAATACTAATTGACCTTGCGCGCAACCTAAGCTGCAAGCAGTTGTCTGAGTAAAACCTCGTTCTCCACTTTTTAGAGAGCATCCACCAGCTTGCGTTGCCAGATCTTTTATAGAACCTTTATATCCAGTGATGGATGATAAGCGATTTTCTCTGATTTGCGCTTCTGGTGTATTAAGATTAATTGACATACGATTCAACCCCTTCTTTATTTTTAATGAATTTTTCACAATGTAGCAAAGTCTAACATTCTTGGGCAAACAAAAAAAGGTCAAAGAATTTTTATTCTTTAACCTTCAGTTTATCAGCTGACCAGTTCCCCCTGTATTCACATTTAAGGAATACTCGGTGGCTATATGTAATTTTATAGGTAGATACTATCATTAAAATCAAAGAGTGTCAATTCTTATTTTTTACTTTTTCCTACTTGACACGATTTATAGATAATGATATTGTTTTGTCTAGGAAAAATAATAATTTAATCATGATCAACAATTTATTTGTTAGTGCTGGTCAGTCGTTAAACTGAAGGCCATGTAGATATCTATATCTGCATAGGCCTTTTTTTGTTTTTCCATGGCTTCAATCACTCCATCACAATGATTGAAAAACATTTAAATTTACAAGGAGGAGATTTTAATTATGAGACAAATTGCAATATACGGCAAAGGTGGTATTGGTAAATCAACCACTACACAAAATACAGTCGGTGCACTCGCTGAAGCCGGTAAAAAAATCATGGTTGTTGGATGCGATCCTAAAGCCGATTCAACTCGCTTACTCCTACATGGATTGTGCCAAAAAACAGTACTGGATACCTTACGGGATGAAGGAGATGACATTGATTTAGATGATATTCTAAAGCCTGGTTATCTTGGTACTTTATGCGTTGAATCTGGTGGCCCAGAACCTGGTGTAGGTTGTGCAGGTCGTGGTATCATTACTTCAATTAATATGCTAGAATCTTTAGGTGCTTATACCCCAGATCTTGATTATGTTTTTTATGATGTACTGGGTGATGTTGTTTGTGGTGGCTTTGCCATGCCAATTCGTGAAGGTAAAGCAGAAGAAATTTACATTGTCGCCTCTGGTGAATTAATGGCCCTTTATGCTGCCAATAATATTGCAAAAGGTATTCAAAAATATGCTGCTAACGGTAAAGTAAGGTTAGGCGGTATTATTTGTAATAGCCGTAAAGTCGATAAAGAATATGAACTTTTAAAAGCATTTGCAGAGGAAATTGGTTCCCAATTACTCTACTTTGTACCTCGCGACAATTTAGTGCAACGTGCAGAAATCAACAAAAAAACAGTGGTGGATTTTGATCCTGAATCAGGTCAAGCTGATGAGTATCGTGCACTAGCTAAAGCCATCGATACGAATAAATTATTTGTCATTCCTAAGCCAATGACACAAGATAGACTAGAAGAAATTATGATGGAATATGGTTTTATGGATGCTTAACCCTATATAACTGGATATCCTTACGATGATATTATACATTCATAATTATGTATAAATTTTACATAAAATAGTGTTTGGGGGATATAGAAATTTTCTCCAGCTTAGGAGCTCGGGCCGATGAAGTCTTCACGTTACAAAACGGGTAATTGTACCAAATTTAGCATGATTATAAAGACTCCGATTATGTCAAAGAGACAGATTTTTTCCATGAAAAAAATCTGTCTCTTACTTGGTTTTCACTTGTATGTATTTTATGCAATCTTAAATCTCAATATCACTGTCCACCTTGAATGTGAACAATCGTTTCACTTCCATAACCAGTAATCCATGAATGAGTTTTTGTTCTTAATGATTAACCAGTCAGTTACTTAACTCTAATTCAAATGTTCTTACATATTATTGTATGTTTCAATGTATTCTTCCCTAATTACGAACTTTTACCGTAAATTTCTCTTCTTTTCCATCCAAATCAGTTACAGTCCAGATAATCTCTTTCCCCTGCATTTCGGGAACAAGTTTAGCCGGATAATAACCAAGCTGATACGGAATACGTATCTCTAAAGCTTGCGCTGGACATACTTTTACACAAGACATACAGTCCCAACAATCACGTCGTGATCGACAAAGGGCTTTTCCCTCTTCTACTACCATTAAGTCACCAGGGCAAATATTCTCACAGGCTCCACACCCAGTGCACTTTGGCGTTTTTATGATAGGGGGCATTTTTTTCACCTCTGCTTAAATTTTTATGGCTTTAGCCTATCTCCAGGTATAATTTGTTCATAGGGTTTAGTAAAAATCTCCACTTTTCCTGTGTCTGCATGATAGCGAGAATTAACAAAACAATCAAATGCCTCATCATTTTTTTCTGGAAAATCTGTGCGTGTCTGCCAACCCGGCCAACGCGTTTCTTCTCTAAACAGAAGGTGATGAACGAGTACGTCGGCAACATCCAATCGATCAATAATTTCGTGGGCTGCCATTAACTGATGTAAGTCACTGCTAATTAAATATTTAGTTTGATCTTTTAGACGTGCGATATGACGAAGGGCATATTGCAATCCCTCTTTATTCATCCGAAAGAATTGATGCACACCACCAGCATATTCATCCATTAGTCGTTGTAACCGTTCTTCCATTTCTCCAGGTTTTACGCCATCGCCAACATCTTGAAATCGCAGGGCTGGTGCGAAAACCCTAGCTTTTTCTGCTGCGATTTTTTCTTTCGAAATGCTAGATTCTTCAGCATGCTGACTGCAAAATTCAGCAGCAGCTCTAGCAGCAATAATACCTTCCGCAGCACAACCACCGACAAATTTATTGGGTGCTCCGCCAGCCACATCGCCACAAGCATAAAGTCCTGGCAAAGTTGTGGCTCTTTTGACATCAATCCAATAGCCACTAGCAGTATGACCACCAACAATATAAGGATCAGAGCCATATATTTCAATCGGTTCTTTTCTGATGTCCTGTGCCTGACTAGCAAGAAATAGGACGAAAGTTGGGCGCTCATTGAGATAGTCATACTTCATTTCTCTCACTTGCTCAGGTGTCATAACTGTGGTATCAACAAAACAAGGCCCTCTCCCTTCTCGCCACTCTTCCATTGGGACATTAGCACGAATAAAACGTGGAGCAGCGTCACCACCAAGATGAGCATAACGTTCTTCGAGAATTTTTTCTCCTTTGCCATTAATCATGGGCGTTTTATACCCCAATGAAATGGTATCGATAGGTCCGTTAAAATCTTTAGTTCGAGTTGCACACCATCGCATCTCAAAAGTAGTCATTTCTGCTCCTTGGCGAATACCCATAGCATAGCCAGACCCTACATTATAAGGACAATACCACAACTGATGATGGCTATCTTGACCATCCCCCTGATAAGGTTTATATAGTCCAGCGGCTCCGCCAGTCGCAATAATTGTAGCCTTAGCTTTAATGATATAAAATTTTCCATCTCTGATTCCTAATCCGTAAGCACCAACAACTTTTCCTTCCTGGACAATGTAATTAGTAGCAACTACCCGATTGATAATTTCACAACCACTTTCTCTTGTCTTTTCAGCCAAAATTGGTTTCATTTCAGATCCAGATATGGTTATATCCCATTTGCCACGAGCTTTATACTCGTCGCCATCTTCATCATATTTAATCGGCATACCCCATTTTTCCCAGTCTTCAATAGGCTTATTGAGTAATTCAGCCATCGTTATACTCAAATCTTCCCTAATGATTCCTCCCGCTTGAGAGCGACTCCACCGGACAAATTCCTCTATTGTTCGTCCCTTTTTTAGATAGGTATTAATGGCATCCATTCCACCAGCCAAACATCCACTACGATCAATATGAGCTTTTTCCATAATAGTCACTTTTAGGTTCGAGTTTGTTTGTTTTGCTTCAATTGCAGCAAAACATCCTGCATTCCCGCCACCAATAATCAAAAGATCTGTTTCTATATAAACTTCTCCGATATCGTGTAAAGTATTTGGTATTTGCACACCCATACTATGACCTCCTCACTTTATAATGATATATAATTACCACGCCTGCCAAAGGGGAAAACCACAAAATGCCCACCAAGGAACCATTATTAATGCAATATAAATAATCGCTAATAAGGTTAATGGTGCTCCTGTTTTCATAAATTCGGTAAATGTAAATTCTTCTGAAGCATATGCCACTAAGCAGGCGGTAACTTCCATAGGTATAATCATAGCATACGTATCCACATTCAGTATAGCTAAAGTAAATGCGACGGAATTTAGTTTAAGTAACGGTGCCATAGCGTATATAATCGGTGCCATCAACGTAACAGCTCCCACATTACTGATAATCCCTAACCGGAGAATTTGTACTAAGATAGCAACAAATACCACTATCCCTAACCATCCCCATGCAGGTACAATCTCTACCATTCTTTCCGCCATGAATTTATCCAACCCAGTTTTTCCGAATGCCGTAACTAAACATAATGCTCCGGCCAACAACAACCAAGTACCCCAAATCGTATTATGTTGAACATTTTTCCAGGACAAAGGCAATAGCCCAGGAATAAAAACCAAAGAAACGGCAATCAGGGTTACTATACCCGTAGGAATTTTGTGATAGCTACCAGTAGCCCATAATGCAACCGCAATTAGAAAACAGCTAATGACTGTAATCTCGACTTTATTGATTGGACCGAGTTTTTTATGTTGTTCTTGGATATTTTTAGAACTACTGGAAACATTGACATTTTTCAAATCAAAATGTTTTATAATCCACCACCACATAAGAGGAAACATCCCAAGCATGGGCCAATGAAGCCATAACCAGCTGCCCCAGGTAATCCCTGCATTGGATTTGTTATTTAAAAGACTCATCATAATCACATTTGGCATATGCCCTGTTAAGAAAAGGGGAGCGGCAAAGATTGCACCGAATCCAATCCCAGCCATAGCCAACGCTTTACGTGAGCGTTTTTCTTCTGGAGTATCGCCCATTAACCGATTGATACCTTTTACAATAGGCAAATACATCCCCGCGCGTGCCACCGTAGCAGGAACAAGCAGTGCACTGACCACATGAGCGGTAAACAAACCAGCTAGTAGGTTAGGGACTTTCGGTTTGACTCTTACCAGAATAGAAATTGCAATTCTTTTATCTACCCCTGTCACTTGCATCACACCAGCGAGGATAAAAGCACCCAGACACAAAAAAGCTTCATTACTAGTAAAACCACTGAAAGCTTCTTCTGTTTTTGGTAAGGCACCACTTACCACTAGCAAAACTGGTATCATAAGTCCAGAAATGCTTTTGGGCAAAGCATCTGATATCCAAATAATCATAACCCAACTTGTAATTGCCAAAACAGCTTTAGCGGAAAAACTAAATTCTTTTGTGACTGGTACAAAATGTATGATTCCAAAAAAAGCAATCCACGATAAAATAAAACCGCCGATAGCCCAGTAAGGCTTTAATCCAGCTTGCAGCGCATTATGATAATACCAGGGAACTGATTCTACACTTGATTGTTTTTCAACTTTAGCTACTAAAAATTCCATATATTCCATTCCTTCCTTAATATGTAATACTAAAAATTGTAAAAATAAAAAAAGGCTAAGAATCCCCTCGGAATTCTTAGCCTTCAGTTCTCTGATCAGCTGTAATTGATTAGAGTATACCATTAGTTAAAAATATCGTCAATATTTTTTGTTTTTTCTGTGGAGAACTTACAGGCTACTTAACAGTATCTTCTACACCCTTCAAAAATATGAAACTCTTTTTCTGCAATGCTTCAACATCTATACTCTTATCTAACATACCTACGTCTTGTAATTGCTTGGCTGTCACACCAAAAGCATCATAAGCACCTTTAACAGAAGGAATATAGTTGTAAGTTTTTAGTACTGCGGCGTTAAATGCAGCGTCTCCTGCTACCCATTTGTTATCAACTTGAAGTTTTGCTGTTTCATCTTGATTTTTTTGTATCCAAGCACTTGCTTTTTGTACAGCACGGGTAAATTTGGCAGCTGCTTCAGGGTTACTGCTTGCTAAATTATCACTCACATAGGCTGAGCAGCAGTATTGTTTATTATAAGGTTCAGTCACTGCTGAATCAACTAAAGTGTGCAAATTAAACTCTTTTTGGGCAACGGCTGCCGTCGGGTCATTCATGGCTAAAGCATCGACTGCTCCATTTTTTAGTGCAATCGGCAGATCACTTGCACTAAATACAATAAATTCTACTTCCATGTTTTTTTCACTCACTCCTACACCTGCATCAGCAAGAGCACGTTTAGCGAAAATAATTGGACTACTACTCATACTAGGAACACCGACACGTTTACCTTTTAGATCTTTTAGTGTTTTTATCGCAGAATCATTAGGAACTAGTACTTTGTCACAACCAGTATGCAAACCTGTCGTAATTTTAATCGGTAAACCATTGGATAGGGGCTGAATTAGGCTTGCCAATAAGCCAAATCCTGCATCTGTTTTTCCTGCTGTAACGGCTTCAAAAGCCGTTCCTGGTGCTAATTTAATGAGATCAACTTTCAAACCTTCTTGTTCAAAAAATCCCTTGGCAGCAGCCACGTGTATAGGCGCTTCGCATAAACTTCCACTATAACCGATTTTCACTACATAATCATCTGGTTTAGCTGCTGTAGTTGCCGGCGCTGTTGTTGTTTGCCCGCATGCAGTCAATAATAATGAACAAAGTAGCACTCCTATCAACATGATCATTTTCTTTTTCATCATATCATCCCCTTATAAATAATAACTTGGTTCTTCTTCATGACCAGCATAATTTAATATTTCTAGAATTTGCGTGCGCAGTTTAAGAAATTCAGAATTACTGCGAGCTCTTGGTCTGGAAAGTTTGACTTCAATTTGGGCTTCAATTTTTGCAGGCCGTGGTGTCATAACGATAATTCGATCTGACAAATAAATGGCTTCATCCACATCATGTGTGACCATGATCATGGTCGTGGCTCTTTCCTTCCAAATGCGGATCAATTCATCCTGCAGGTTCATACGCGTGAAGGCATCCAGAGCACCGAGAGGTTCATCTAATAAGAGAACTTTGGGATGATTGACGAGGGCTCTGGCAAGGGATGCCCGCTGTGCCATACCACCAGACAGTTGATGCGGATAGGATTTGTGGAAAGCAGATAATCCTACTAATTCAATAAATTTATCAACCTCTCCCTTATTTTCTTTATAGATGCCACGAGCCCTTAAGGCAAAGGCCACATTATCATGGACACTTAGCCAAGGGAAAAGCATAGGATTTTGAAATACCAACCCCCTTTCATGTGATGGCTGATGAATCTCTTTATCATCAATGTACAGCTTCCCCTCATCCGCACCATTTAGGCCAGCAATTAAGCGAAGCAGTGTGGATTTTCCGCAACCAGAAGGTCCAATGAGGGATATAAATTCTCCACCATGAATCTTAAGATCAACACCATTAAGGGCAATAATATCTTCTCCATCCATCTGCCTAAAACGTTTGGTAACTTGCTCAACTTTGATTTCCCCTACCATTTTATAACTCCCTTCTGCCAGACTAGCACATAATCCCGTACTTTAAATAAGAGGGTAATGAGAATAAAAAAAGTAACGGCGATGATGATAAGTCCTGCATATACATTGGCATAAGACATCATTTCTTTTTGCCAGTTAATGTACCAACCGATACCATTTTTAACTCCTAACATTTCTGCAGTCATCAAAGTAATAAAGGATGCGCAAGTACCATTAAAAAGACCAATAAACATATGAGGCATAGCGGCAGGAACGCCTACTTTAAAAATTTGATAATACTTTCCTGCTCCGAGTGTACTTGATACTTCAAAATAGGCATTTTCCACATTTAAAATCCCACTACTGGTCATAACCGTTGTTGGAAACCATACAGCAAGAGCGATTAGAAAAGCACTGGCTGTAAATGTAGTCGGAAAACTGATTAATACTAACGGAATCCACGCTGTAGCAGGAATCGGACCCAAAATACGAATGAGCGGATTAATCCAATAACTTGCTGATTTACTAAAGCCTACACCGATACCTGTCGCAAACCCAGCAATGGCACCAAAAAAATATCCTGTAAACAACAGTTTTCCCGAAGAGGCAAGGCACAAGGCAAGAAATTCCCGTTCTTCTACAATAATTCCCAGTATTTTATCTAGGGATGGGAAGTAGATGACTGGAAAAAGGGCCAATTTTTTGGTGGCGATATTGAGTAAATTTAAAAATAAAATAGCTACGCCCACAAACAAGGCATTTTCTATGATCCAGTCTTTTGCCTTTTTATTAAAATGAGCGGCTAAAGCAATGATTGTAAAAATGATAAGAATAGTTGCCAATAAATAAATGAAATAAGGCTGTTTTGTTGGTGTATGCTTGCTTGCATTAACAAGGACAACTTCGACAACGATTGCCAAAATTGCTGATAATACAGGTAACCAGTTATTTAGTTTTTTTAGAATTTCTTTCATATGATATCCTCCTCATTATATGATTTGACTTGTTAGTATACTAAAAGACAACATAAAAAAGGCAAAGACAGACTTCGTAACGAAGCCTTTCTTTGCCTTCAGTGTTTGCTGATCAGCGAAAACATTTGCCTTATATATTGTATTCACTACTATACATCAAGTTAGAAAAAAAATCAACAACATTGTGATTTTGTATTAGAATGATTAATTAAATCGAGTCAAAACTACAGAATAGATATCTTCCAACAGTTTAAGCCCACCACCATAACCCACATAAGAGCTATTGATGACAAGTCTCTCATTAAGGGGCCATGAAACAGATAAATAATGTGCTTGGGTTTGCTGTGCTAATTTTTTGTCCCATGAACTACCAATGATTAAAGGATAACCACTAAAATAACTCTCCTTAATTTCATCCTGTATCAAATGTCCATCGGATATAAAACCAACCTCTGCTTTTATATCATAATTTAATTCCTTAAAATATCCTTGAATACTTTCCTGATATTCTTCAGGTGTATTGTCCGTAATATACTGTTTGGAAGGAAATAAACCAACATCATTTACCAAAAACTTGGTGATGGCTAAGGAGTATTGCGCATCGGAAATCACGACAAATCGTTTTGACATGACACGTGTTTCAAGAAATACATCGGCAAATCGTTCAATAAAATAATAATACTTTTTCTCCTGTTCAGTAATAATCCCTTCCACTGTTTCTTTATCGATACCAGCAAATTCAGCCACAGCTCGTAAAAATTTACCAGTTTCAAAAGCTCCAATAGGGAGAGTAGGAAGGTGAATATAAGGAGTACCAAATTTTTCTTCTAATAATTTTACATTCCGGAGTCCTACCCATGGAGATACAAGAAGATTAAATTCAGCCTCAGGTATTTTATCAATATTTTTAATACCTCGATCATAGCCAAAAATAGTATTGGGGATTAGACCAAGCTGAGCAATGAGATTTTCTAATTCAAATAAATTTCCATACCAAAAAGGATCATGTTGAGGAATACCAGCCCATATATTAACAAGACCTTTTGTTTTTTTATCTGTAGGTTTTAAGTATTGTTCAATAATTGCTTCAATAACCCATTCATGTCCTTGAAAATTATTCCCTTTAAATCCAGCAGTCGATGCAAAAACGACGGGTTTTTCAGCATTTCGAAAGGATCTGACGACTTCTTCCATATCATCTCCGATGATTTCAGAGGAACAACTACTTAATACAACATATAAATCAGCATTTATTATTTTGATGGCATTCTCAACTGTTTCCTTTAAACGTTCTTCTCCACCAAACACTACATCTTTTTCATTAATATTGGTGCAGGGAAAAATTCGTGGCGCAAAATGACCTGAACCACCTTGCGTTGCTGAAAGTTTATCAGCACACCCAGGACCTGAATGTAATATTGGTAAGGCTTTACTAATGGCATGAACAGTTTGCATGGCGGCAAGAGCGCATTTGTATCTGGGTTGATCTAATATTTTTGGCATTTATTTTGTCTCCTCTTTTAATAATGATCCACTATCTTGTTGATACCACCAATCAGAATAAGGAAGACTAATTCTCGCTGCAAGATTTTTTTCAAAACTGCGATTACGAATGGTATCAAGAATGGTATAGGCAAAATCCAAAGTTCCCCGATAACCAAAGGTTTTGTATTCATCAGCAAGGAAAAAAGCTGCAATTCCTTGTTTGATTGCCCAAACAGTTGTACCCGGATGCCGCGCTATATAAATATCTGGTTTATATTTATGTAAGATATTAAGAATTTCAAAGTTTTGTTGATCACTCACACTCACCTTAAAATTATAAGGACTGTCTTTTGCTAACTGTTCAATAAAAGGTGGAATCTCACCATTGTCATATTTGGCATCATAATGCCATGAAGCTACCCATACCACTTCAATACCAAGTTCTTGCAAAACGCGAGTGACTTGGAAGGCATAACTGGATCCCATACCAAGTACTGCACGAAGTCCCTTGAGTTCTTTTTTGATTTCTTCAATTTTGGGTAAATATTTTGCTCTTTCTTCCTCGATATACGCTTCCACTTCTGCTTCTTTATGAATCACATGACCAATTTCTCTGAGCCATGTTTCAAAACCAACAATTCCCAGTGGATTAATTGTCCTAATATAAGGAACTCCATATTTTTCTTCTAGCCCATTACCCAAATAAGTACCTAAAGTACCACATATGGATACGGTCGCTAGAGATTCTGATAAATGGGTAAGTTCTTCGACTGTTGAATTTGAATATAGGAAAAAAGGTTCTACACCAAAACGAGCAAAAATATCAATAATCTCTTGTCTTGCACTTTCATTAAAGTTCTTAAAATTGATCACAGAATTCTTGTTTTGCGGTGGTTTTACAATCCCTGTAAGGATGGCATGGTCTGCTGCATCAAAACCTGATGCCCATACTCTTGATTTGAATCCTTCGCAGTGAACTGGAACGATTGGTATGGGAATTTCCTCTACCAGCTCGGCAATAACACTGTCCACATCTTCGCCGATAATGCCCGATACACATGATGTTCCTACAAAAATTGCATTGGGTTTATATCTTTTATAAGTCTCGATGATAATTTCTCGCAGACCACTCGTTGCACCAAAAATTGTATCCGTTTCATCCATATCTGTCCCTAAAAAAACAGTATTGTACTCTAAACCTCTCTTGACTGCAAGTTGAGTGTGAGTCACTGTTGTTGGTGAAGCCATTGCCGTGCAGCCTGAAGGAGCATGATTAATGATTGCAACATCTCTAATATAGGCAAGCTGGCTCAATGCGCAACCTGCATCACAAGAGCTAGACTGACTAAAACATCGTTCTCTTTCTTTTACCGTTCCGCATTTACTTTGGTGAACCAAATCATGTAGATCACCTGTGTACCCTGTAATTGACCCTAATCGATTTTCTCTCGTGCCTGCTGAAGTCACATTTAAATTAATAGGCATGACAATTCCTCCTCTATACTCAATGTATTTTCGAAAACTTTAGATTTTCTTACTATTTCTTGGGGGCGTAGTGCCAGATTCCTTTAACATAATAAAAAAGAAGGCCGGTGCAAATTAGATTTGCCCGGCCTTCAGCACAATTACTGATCAGCTCAATAATGCTACTTTATTAAGTTTAGAATTTTATTCCCGTATTTCCTTATCATATCCCCCACTTATAAAAATGTCAAGATGAAGACTTGGTCACCATCCAAAATGCCATCTATAATGACTTCCCTTTATTTTATTTTCAAGACTTTTGATAATAACCAATCGTCAATCAATAAGACAATTTCTAGTTTGTGACTAATCAACAATCAACGTTATTTATATCTCCTTATAGCATAGAACGATAAACATCAATTGTAACTATATACGATCTGATTGCAGAAGTATAGTCATTCTTATACAATAGATAACAACACAAAATTTATTACTAATGATTCATAGATATATAAAGGAGAGTTTAAGGATGATAAGAACCCTTGAGGAATATTCACTAAATGCACTGCCTGCACTCCAGACCATGCTCTATGATGGATGGGTATTACGTTTTGGCAAAGGTTATACCAAAAGAGCCAATTGCGTAAATCCTATCTATTCTTCAATACAAGATTTATCTTTAAAAATACAGCACTGTGAGCAGCTCTATTCAGAAAAAAATCTTGAAACCATTTTTAAAATAACATCTGCTTCCATTCCTAATAGCTTAGATTCATTGTTAGAAGAACGTGGTTACCAGATTGCCTCCCCTGCCAGTGTACTAGGATTAATACTCAATCAAAGTAATCAGACAATCGACGAAAACATAACCTACAGTAGCACCATTACCGAAGAATGGTTAACGTTTTTTTGCCAGTTCAACCATATTGCTGAACATAACAAATTAGTGTTACAATACATGCTAGAAAATATAATTCCTCATAAATACATCGTATCTTTAAAATTGGATTCTAAAACCATTGGCTGTGGCCTGGGCGTATTGCAGGATGAATACATAGGTCTATATGATATCGTCATTGACGATGCATACAGAAATCAAGGATATGGGAAAAAACTAATTGCCAATATTCTAAAACTCGGAGCCAAGGCTGGTGCTAAACAATCATATTTGCAGGTATTACAAAAGAACACACCTGCTATCAAGCTATATACTAGTCTCGGCTATAAAGAAATCTATCAGTATTGGTATAGGATAAAGAATACTTGACTTTAGTCCTCAGTTCAGACCAAAATTTTAATTGCCCTTACTTACATCCTTAGAAGGTGTTATACTTTTTGATTACGTAGAAAATGGATAACACTTTAACTACTTATAATTACGCAACATTTTGCATTTTTAAAAAGACCAATTCTCTCATAAAAAAGAAATACTCGATACGTCATCAATACAACCTCGTTAAGCTTTCTCGTGCGGCAATGAACTTTGCGACACCATCTGAATGATTGTCACCAATGACACCAGTCGCAATGTCTTTTAATTCACCGATTGCATTTTGTACCGCAAAAAACTCATCACAAGCTTTATACAGAGGAATATCATTAAAATTATCACCAAAACCTATTATTTTATCATATCCATAATGATCACGAAGGTATTTTACCGCATTATACTTAGATGCATTAGTGCTGTGTATTTCTAAATACCATAAATTTTCTCGATAAACATCACTAGACAACATCACATCAATCGCCGGCAGTTTTTTCAAATCATCGATCAGCATTTCTAAATATTGTTGTTCACCCATTAAAGTAAAATAAATGACTTCCCCCGCCATGATAACATCGGTCAGGCTGCTAACATGTTTGAATTTTTTACCATATTTTATAACGCGTTCATCATGATATTCTTGTAAATAAGGAGTCGCTAAGCATTCATAATATGTATTTAATTTACCATTTACAATATTATACATAAAACCAGTGCTATTATATTTTTCTAAAACATCTAAAATACCATATGCAGTATTTGTCTCTATCTTTTCAATTTTTAGGTATCGATGATCTAAAACATCATAAATACCTACCCCATTCAGTAAAATTATTGGTATTTTCAGCTGTAGATCTGACAAGATCTTCACTGCTGAAGCTGCGCTTCTGGCTGTAGCAACAGAAAAATCAATTCCTTTATCAATTAAAGAATTTAGTGTTTGCTTGGTAAATTCACTAATTTGTTTATGACCATTTAGTAGTGTGCCATCAAGATCAGATATATATAAATATTTATTTTTCATATTCTAATTACGCGCTAATCCCATACATGTGCTGAACCTCAAGTAATATTTTCAAATCAGCCTGTTATATAAGATAACGCTTCATCTCTTACATCTCCTTTATTAAATTCTTACATGTTTCATATCATTAAAATTCAAAGGCTGCATCCCAGTTACGGGATACAGCCTCTAGTTATTTGACTAGTCAGTCTTGTACTTATTATTTTGAGTCTATAATAGATTACAACTTTTGTCAATACAATTCTAATTTAGTGTAGATAATATAGGTGTAGTGAATATCATTTGATTTCATCAAAATAACACTTGAATTGTTTTACCAATTACTCTATTATTAACTATAACAATAAGTAATTTAAAATGGATATTTAGTTGACTATATGAAGTTATAGAGACTAATTTTTTGCCCTTTCACATGGGCCAAAAAATTAGTCTTTTCTTTATTTGAAAGGGGGAATAGATGTAAGGCTAATGATTAACAATAAATAAGACTTGATTCAGATGGAATTTTAGAGTACTTGGTCATCAGATAGAATCAGTACAAAATATTAGGGGGAAAACAACATGGGGGAAACGTTAAAAGACTTAGTAACGCGTAGAAGCATCCGCAGCTATAAACCAGAGCAAATCACAGAAAGTGAATTAAACACGATCATCGAAGCAGGACAATTTGCTCCAAGTGCCAGAAATGAACAACCTTGGCATTTTACTGTCGTACAAAACAAAGAAATCCTTGGTAAAATCAATGAGATCATAAAAGAAATCTTTTTAAACTCTGGCATTGACACATATGTAGAAAGAGCTAAAATCAAAAACTTCAGCCCATTCTATCATGCACCAACATTAATTATTGTTTCTGCTGTCGAAAAATCAATTGCTCCACACCAGGACGGCGCTTTGGCATTAGGTAATTTCTTCCTCGCAGCACATGCCCTTAACATTGGTTCTGTTTGGATTCATTCCTTACGTAGCCTATTTGATTCAAAAGAAGGTAAAGAATTAAATAAAGTATTAAACATTCCCGAAGACCATATCATTATCGGCTCCGGTGCCTTCGGTTATAATGCCGGTTCAATACCAGTAGCCGCTCCACGAAAAGAGAATACTGTAACAATCATTAAATAAGAAGCAACTAAGAAACCTTACTTTTAAAATTCAATACAAAGTTTTCTCGGCAAAAGGCTCACCAAGCAGTGATACTGTTTGGTGAGCCTTTTAATCTCATATTCTGCTTTTGGAAAAATAAATATCATAGATAAAGTGATAGCCTTCAAAAGGATAATTTCATGCATATACTACTATCTGGACAAAAATGATTGAGCGCTGAGCTTTGTAGAAGAATCTCTGGTATTTCTGATCGTTCAATATTATTAAAACCCCAACGAGCTGCAAATTGATCGGCTGTAGTTGTCAATAGGTAGGCGCTTACGCTCCCTTTTGCCCGCCCAATATTTAAAGCGTGATCTACTAAAGCTGACGCGATGCCTCGTTTGCGTATTTTTTTATCTACTGCCAAGGATCTGAGCATGACTGCAGTATCTGAAAATTCAAGGCCAATCACTCCAATAATCCCTTGATCGTCAGCTACTAGAAAATCATGTAAATGCTCCTTCACTCCCTCTGTAGTCAATCCATTATCCGTCAATAGCTGATGGATAAGAAGTAAATCTTCCTCTTGAGCATTGCGAATGCGATAGTCTTGCCCCTCAGTCAAACTTTCTTTAGGTTTTTTAGCCCGGATAAACGCACTAATTAATGCTCCACCTAGCTCTTCCTGCTCTGCTTGAGTACAATCAGGCAACCCTTCGCTCTTATTTTTTTCATATAAATTTCCTGTTACTGGATTATCAGATGCCTCATTACCGCAGCAATTTAATTTATTAGTAATAGCCTGGGCATATTTTTTTCTCACATCTTCCCGAATATCTGATGTCATCATCATATCTCCCTTACTATTTTTAAACGAAGATTATCCTTTTAATTCATTTAGCAACATCGTTTATTATGTAGTGCTTCTGAAAAAATCTGTAAACTGTCTATCACTTGTTCCCTTTTTTCTTCTGGTATGATTTCTAATATTTCTGTAAAATAGGCTTGCATTCGTTCCTCAATATCGCCAAATAATTGCTCACCTTTACTTGTAAGCTGCAAAGTGACATAGCGCCGATCATTCGGATCAGGTTCCCGCACGATCATGTCATGAGTCACTAATTGTTCTACAGTTCTACTGATTGTACTTTTATCAAGATTGAGTAATTCCGCTAGTTCATTAACGGAGATTTGCTTTTTTCTACCTATTTCAACAATTGTATGGCATTGAGTTAAAGTAATACCACAACAAATTGCTTCGCTCCGTTCTAACACACCAAGCTTTCGGATTAACAACCGTATCGTTTCTCTGAGTCGTTGACTAGGATTAGGAAAGTTCATACAATACACCTCCTAGTAGTATATTACCATTAATTAGTTGTATTTTGCAACTATTTCTTTTAGAAACCATATAATATTAAACTTTCCATAAAATTAATATATTGTTCTTTCATGTAAACCACCTTATATTGTCTACTTATTTCTTGGGCACGAGCGGCATTATCTTTTAACAATTTATAAACTGAGAGAGCAAAAATTTTAGCCGCGGTGATATACGATTCCTCTTCATCAACAATCTTAAATTGATCCGTATGTGTTCCCCCAGCAATTCCTCCTGTATAAAAGCCTAGTACTGGTAAAATATGATCTTAATCACCTACATCTGATTAATTCTTATTTTTCTCTATTTTATGACTAACTCGTCGAATAAATTTGTAGCAAGGTATAAATTATGCAAATTGTGGACATTCTATAATTACGGATCCGTTCTTCCCCGTTACTAGGGTGACTGCCAAAAGCAGAGCCCTAGTATTCTATGATTTTCCGTAAGTCTTTTTCCCCATCCAACTTGACTCCCTCTAAACTATACTTTCTAACAAGGTACTCATATTTCGGTTGTCCTAATCGATGATAAGGTAAAATTTCATAACGTACATTGGGCTTATCTTTTACATAATTAGCAATTGCAGTAATCGCCTCATTTGAGTCATTAAAATCTAGAATGACTGGTGTTCTAACAATAATATTTATTTCTGGAAATTGATCGCACAGTTTCTTAAAATTATTTAATATCACTTCATTAACTTTCTTTTTTTTCATCCTTGTATGAACGAAATATTTGTTTGATTTTCATATCCATGACCACCGATCACTCATTTTATAAATCTCCCATCATCTTTTGTAGAGGAAAGTTTATGTATGTTTTTTTGAAACCATCCAATCTTTTCAGTTTCTCTACTATCAAATTCTGGTACATAAGGTTTTATATCGAGTAGGGGAGTTCCATCGATTGTATCTACATCTTTAATGTACAGCGTATTCCCTTCCACCTTAATCAGACGTACTATTGATATTCCAATGGAGTTAGGCCGACCTGGAGACCGCGTGGCAAAAACTCCATGTAGTTCATTATCTAGAAAAGGTTTTACCACTAAAGAAGACTCTTTTACCAAATGGAAGTGATACAGTAAAATAAGATGTGAAAACCCTTCAATATCTTTTAGACCTTCAATATACTCTGGAGTTACTTCGATACTACCCAAAATTTCCTGGGCTGCAACAGATTGGATAGGTGTCCCTTTTGCCTCTTTAAACGGAGAATGAACGATGCCAATCGGCTTATAATGAATCATTTTTTTCTTTCCTTTCTGTTTACTACTATAACAATAATCTAACATTCGACATAAAGTAAAATTGATCCTACAACTATTCTTTGATTACGAAATTAAAGGGTCGAGTTTCATTAAAAGAAACTCGGCCTTTATTTCTTACTCATTTACACCCATTAGAGCATCCACAACCACCATGGCCATTAGATGGTTGGCAACCTTTTACTCCACCCAATAGTGCATTATTTTTAATAAATTTTCCTCGTTTGGCATAAGCAATGAGCGCTCTCTCAATGGAACCAGATATGCTTAAAGCAATGATCCCTTCGCGCCGCAATTCTTTTTCAGCTCCTGGACCAATTTTGTTGACTAGCACAACTTCAACATCAGTAAGCAACTGGACTGTAGCAACACGATGATCACCACTTTCTTCCAGATTGTTTTTTCTGCGTTCAAGAAATTGATAAGCTCCTTCTTCATTTTTTTCATAAATCCAGAATTCTTCCGCTCTACCAAAATGTTCATTAATGTCTACTCCATCAGTACTCGCAACAGCAACTTTAGACATACTACACACTTCCTTTTCTGTATTACTATTTTTTAGAAATAAAAAAAGACAAAGACCAATCCCCTTATCAGGAATCTTTCTTTGCCTTCAGTCAACACTACTGATCAGCTTAATGCTTTTATTAGGTATATCATATCCTTGATTATAAGATTTTGTCAAGATCCAGCTACATAAACTTTACCGTTTGAAAAGTCCTTTAGAAAGAAAACAATTAGATGCAACTTCAATAACTTCTTTAATCTTAGTGTAATATTGTAATGAATCATATTTTAAATTTTTATATATAAATTTAAAATATGATTCATTACAAATTCCATAATTCAGTATAAAATCAGTATTTTCCTTTAATTTTGTACTGATATTTTCTTTATAAAATTTAAATTTAAATAATTCCTACAAAAAAACAAGAACTTCCTTTGCAGGAATTATATGTTTTAGGTGTAATTATGTAACTATTGTAAGGTTTTCATTTCCTAGTTTAATCAAAGTATGAATTCTAAAATGGAGGATAAGTAGTTTTAATGAAAATGACTAACTATCGTTGGGTCGTAATGGGGATTTTGTTTATCCTCTACACTGTCGCGAATGCCGACCGAGCAAATATCGGTTTTGCATTGCCATATATTCGAAAAGAAATGACAATGACAAATACGGAAGCTGGAGCCCTCATCAGTTTATTTTTTGCTGGCTATGCAACAATGCAGATTCCATCAGGATTCCTCGTTAAAAAATTCGGTGTAAGAATCATGTTTACAATCGGCATGCTTTTTACTTCTTTATTTACTGGAATGCTCGGAACAGTTAGTTCTGTATTCGGCCTAAAGGTACTTCGTTTAACAATCGGAGCGACAGAAGCACCTGTTGCCATTGCCTGCACAACTACTATTAACAACTGGTTTCCAGCCAAGGAACAAGGAACGGCTTCTGGTATTTTCCTTGCAGGATCGAAAGTCGGCCCACTCATTGTCCCCCCATTGTGCGCCTGGATTATTTCAGTCTGGGGTTGGCGAGAAATTTTTTACTTTTTCATGGTTCCAGGCTTATTATTATCCATGACTTGGTTTTTCTTAGTCAATAACAAACCCTCTGCAAGTAAATTTGTTTCAGCAACCGAAGCCGAATACATTGCAGATAAAACAGCCCTAGAAATAGTAAAAAAAGATCCAGAAATAAAACGAGAATATAAACTTTGGTGGTTAGATAAAATTGTCCGTGCAAAAAAAATTGATCCCTTGGTAAGTTCTACCCAAGTATTTAAATCATGGGACATTTTTGGTGCTGCAATTGGATATTTCTTTATGGTCGGGATTGTGAGTGTACTGATGTCTTGGCTGCCCACTTATTTAGTAACGGTAAAGAAATTCGCAATTATGAATACTGCTTTTGTTTCTTCAGCACCTTTTGCTGGCACAGTAATTGGAAATTTTATTGGTGGTTGGATTTCTGATAAATTTTTAAATAAACGCCGCAAACCAATGATGCTAGTGACGGCTTTTTCAACAACTATCATGATGTACTCTTTAATCAATGCACCAGCAGAACCTTATCTATTAGCTTTATTGCTATTCGCCACTGGTATTTTACTCGCCTTGGGCTACTCAGCATTCATGGTTTATCCCATGGGACGAACAAATAAAGAAACCTATCCAGTAGCTTTTAGCGTCGTAAATACTGGTGGTCAACTCGGCGGAGTCGGTGCTCCACTACTTGTAGGAATGATCTTGGATAAATTCAACTGGGACGTTGTCTTCATGGCCTTAGCCCTTGGCTCCTTCCTTTGTCTCGCAGTGGTATCAACAATTGTTGAACCTGTGGAAGACCCTTTATAGATCCGTTCTAAACAAAAGGCCAAGAAAAATTCTTTTAGAATGTTTCTTGGCCTTTACTTACTAGAATACAACTAACAATCATCATGTATCATGATGCAATCCGATCAGCTTGAACAAGTTCAGGAAACAGTTTCATCCATATGATTACAACCATCACAGTGCCAATTCCACCAATGAGTAAGGCAGGTACTGTACCAAAAAATGCTGCCGTTAAACCAGACTCAAATTCTCCCAATTGATTTGAAGTACCAATAAACATGGAGTTAACCGCACTCACTCTCCCTCGCATTTCATCTGGCGTCTGCAACTGCACTAGGGATGAACGAATGACAACGCTGATGACATCAGCAGCACCAAGAACAACTAATGAACCGAGAGATAAAAGAAAAGATGTCGATAAAGCAAAGACAATAGTCGCCAGCCCAAATACAAATACAGCTTTAAACATAGTTCGACCAACCTTACGTTGAAGAGGATAGTGAGCTAAAAATCCCGACATTAATAAGGCTCCCACAGCCGGTGCCGAGCGTAAAATTCCTACTCCTTCTGGTCCAATAAAAAGTACATCTTTAGCGTAAATAGGCAATAGAGCTGTTGCTCCTCCTAATAAAACGGCAAAGAGATCTAAGGATATAGCACCAAGTATCGTCGGTTTGCGGCGAATAAAGATAATTCCAGCGAATAATTCTCGTAGATTAACAGGATGAACCTTCCTGATTTCATGTTCAATGCTAATCCTAGAAATAAGAAAACTAGCACCCAGAAAAAGTACACTGATTGCACAATAAACATAGATAGAGCCTGCAGCGTAAAGCAGTCCACCAAGTGCTGGGCCTATAATATTTGCAGTCTGATTTGCCGAACTAACCGATGCTAAGGCTTGGGGAAAAATCTTAGCTGACACCAACCCTGGCATAAAAGCTTGCATTGTCGGTCCTTCAAAAGCCCTGGCAGCTCCAATCAAGAATACAGTGATAATGATACTTTCTTTAGTAAGAAAACCAGCATAACTTCCAATCGCTAACAAGGCCACGCCAATTCCCTCTGTAATTTGGCAAATGCAAATAATTTTTTGACGATCAAAGCGGTCAGCTACATGCCCTACAACAAGAGTTAGCAAAAACATTGGTAGGAATTGAGCAAGACCGACCATTCCTAAATAGAAAGGACTATCGGTTAGTTCATAAACTTGCCAACCGACAGCAACAGCGAGCATTTGATACGCGAGAGTTGTCAAGACACGTGCGAACCAGAAATATACGTAAGATTTACAGTGTAAAAGGGAAGAAATTTGCGTATCAGGATGAGGTATTTTAAGCATATAACGTAATTCTCCTTATTTTTCGTACTGCTGAAGTTAAAAATAAAGGAGAACAAACCCTTTCGTTGCAGAAAGAATTTGACCTCCTTTTACGGCCAGTCATCATTGACATTTTCAACCTTTTGATTTTATTTTATATTCAACTTTATTATTTTGTCAATAGAACATATCGGTTTAAAATATATTGTTCTTTTTAAGATTTAAACAATTGACAATACAACTTAAATATAGTATTTTAATTGTATATAGATTATCTAAATCTAAAGATTAATCGCGAACTACATATCATACTCTTTAGTTGGCCGAAGAAAACGGAGACTAAGTTATCACTGCAAAGTGATACTTAGTCTTTTTTATTTTTTATAAAATATGGAGGTAGAGGTTCATGACTGTTAAAATCATCGCTTGTGAAGTAATGAAAGAAGAATTACTCGCAATAAATCCCAATCATCAAGTTGAATATGAATTCATTCCCATGAAGCTTCACCTATATCCCCAGAAATTACACAAGGAATTACAAGATGTCTTAGACCTTTGCTTAGGGTATTCAAAGGTTATTCTCGCCTTTGGTCTTTGCGGAGGAGCAGCTAAGAATCTAAAAGCATCGGAATGCGCTGTAATTATCCCTAGAGTTCACGATTGCCTTCCCATCCTCCTTGGTTCAAAAAGAAGGTATGAAAATTTCGTTAATGAAGAAAAAGGAACCTTTTATTTGTCCTGTGGATGGATGATTTCGGAAAAAAATATTCTTTCCGAACACCAGCGAGTTTTCAAAATGTATGGAGAAAAAAAAGCCTTTCGAATCCTTGACCGAATGTATGATAGTTATAAAAAAGTATTGTTTATCCACACTGCTTGTACCGTGGAAGACGTTACAATACAGCAATCTAAAGAAATCGCCGAATTACTAAATTTAAGTTATCATACTACACAAGGCAATGATGCCTATCTCCAAAAAATCGTCAATGGTCCATGGGACGAAGATCATTTTATTCATATTGCCCCCTTTGAAACCATCGAGGAAGAATTATTCGGCATTTGCGATATGAGGAATTAAGAATGACAAGTTTATTTCCAAGCAACAAAATAAAGATTTTGTTGCTTGGAAATAATCAATGCCTTCTTAGGAGTTGATTACATTACATTAAATAAATAAGGGGGTCTTTATATGTCAATTAATCATAACGAAATTTTCCAGAAACTATCCGATGCTGTTGTTCAAATGGATGAGGATGAGGTTATCATACTTTCAAATGAAATTGTTGCACAAGAAATTGATGCTTATAACGCCATTGATCAAGGTCTTTCTCATGGTATGGAACAAGCGGGAAAATTATTTGAGGAAGAAGAATATTTTATCCCCGAGTTACTTTTATGCTCAGATGCAATGTATGCTGGTCTTGATGTCTTAAAACCCCACATCAAAGTAGATGATCATGGCGTAAAACATAAAGTCATAATTGGCGTTGTGGAAGGCGATACCCACGATATCGGAAAAAACTTAGTAAAAATAATGCTTGAGACTTCAGGATTTGAAATTTTCGATCTAGGCAGAGATATTCCACCTCAACAATTCATCGACAAGGCAAAAGAAGTCAATGCAGATATTATTGCATTAGCAACACTGATGACTACAACCATGGATGGAATGAGCGAAGTTGTACAGCTTTTGAAGAAAGAAAATATAAAAGACCAATATAAAGTAATCATTGGCGGTGGACCGATTTCCCAGAGTTTCGCTGACAAAATAGGTGCAGATGGCTATGCGATCAACGCTGCGGATGCTGTAAAGCTCGCACGAAGACTCGTAAGCGCTCCAATCGAAGTCGCTGTATAGTTCCAAATAATTATCCAGTTCTATAAGACATAATAAAAACAACAAGCAAAATTTTGCTTGTTGTTTTTATTATAAAATAGATTATATACCATCCCCATACAATCCTTCAAGTTCGTTAATACGTCTCTTTTCGGTTTTTTCAATTTGCTCAACTTGCCCATTATCAAGACGAATGACTAATTGTCCATAGCGTATACTCTGTAATTCAGTTAAAATTTTTGTTTGTAGCGGATGTTTCTTTAAAGATTTATCCACTTTTAGGCATTTTGCATCTCTATTTTTTGAAGATATTACGAATTTTTCTATTTTTTCTATTTTGACAACAATTCCATCTTGTATGACTAAAATCAGTTGCCCATATTGTACCGTATATAAGAAACATTCTATAATGTCGAATACCTGAGACGGCAACGGTTTTATTTGACTCATTTTTCCCACGTTAGCCCCTCCCCGATTTAATTCTGTCACAGCATTTCGATTGTTTACAAGAAATTCCACCATAAGAATCCTCCTTATATATGCAAAGATATATGAAAAGGCAAAGACTGCTCCTTTCAGAACTCCTTTGCCTTCAGTTTATTCCTGATCAGCGATACTCACTTATCCTTATTATCATGATTATCGATTTATAATAATCGTACTAATCAAATCTTCAATCAGACGTAAACCACCACGATACCCTGTATAGCCTCGATCAATCACTGCCCGATTCGCTACAGGGAAACTTATGCTAAGATGAGCTGCACCCAAATCTGCAGCCAATGGACGATCCAATGAACTGCCAACGACAAAGGCTGGAGTTAAAGGATTATTGTATTTGTTACCTTTCTCTTGTTGTCTAGCCCAATGTTCTTTAACTTGCCTTGCTATTTCTGTGCTGTCACCATTGAAAATGATACTTGCAGTTGAACCTAATGCAAAATGAGTCAACTTCGACAAGACACTTGCTTGTTCTTCCTCATCCAGCACATCAGTAATCGCGATCGTTTCAGGTAACCAACCTAGATCATCAGAGAGAAAACGTGCTATGGATACTGCGTAATTAGAATCACCAATCACGGCTGCATAACGTTGCAAATCCATGTCATTAAAACAATCTGTAATGGGTTCAAGAAGTCGGTAGTAGCGTTGATTTTCCCGAGTAATAACTTCTTCCACAAATATTGGGTCAAGACTGAGCGCAGTTCCAACAGCACGCAAAAATTCATCACTCGCCGAAGGACCAACAGGCAAAATGCTCGTCAAATAAGGAATTCCATGTACGTCACGACTCATTTCAGCTGCTTTCTTCCCTACAACGTCAGAAATAACAATATTTAATTCGGCAGAACCGGCTTGGCGAATGCCTTCAAGACTATCATCAATGGTAAAGAAGGTGTTGACTGTAAGACCTAACTTTTCTAGTAGACTTCTAATCCCTTCTAGATTACCGCGCCAAAAAACATCAAAATAAGGTGGAATCCCCCACACATTCACATGCCCTTTTTGGGTCTCGCCCTTAGAGATATATGTCCCTAACAGACTTTCTAATACTAATTCATATCCCAAATAGGAATTCCCCTTAAATCCACCAGTCTCAGCATGAATGATATCGATCCCTTGATCCCGTAGTGGCCGAACAACAGAAGCCACATCATCACCAATAATATCCGTAACACAACTAGTCAGAACAACATATAAATCCCCGCCCATGACTTTTAGGGTATTATTGATTTGTTCTTCTAATCGATCCGTACCACCAAAAACAACTTCTTTTTCTTGGATATTAGAGCCTGGTATACTAAGTCCACCACAATAGCCTCCTACCTGTAGACCGCACCCTCCTGCTTGTGTCCATGCATTATTACCTGCACATCCTGATGGGGCATGCAAGATAGGCACTGCTTTAGGCAAAGCAGTCACTGTCGCCATCGCTCCACCTAATGCACAGGTAAAGCGCGGTCGCTCAATAAAATTACTCATTGCCTTGGTCCTCCCCTTTTTTGATGTAAGTAAAGGGATCTTGCTCATACCATTCTTGAGAATAAGGCAAATTAACCCACTTACTCATATTTTGGTTAAAATTAGGATTCGTTAATTGGCGATGTAAACGACGAGCCAATTGATACACCCCTTGATAACCAACAAACTGGAGACCAACATTATAAATAACAGTGGTTGCTACACCAAGTTTTGCAGCAGTAGCATTGCCATTCATATGCCCAAGAAAGATGTCCGGTTTAACTCGCTTGATCAAATTTGCTTCCTCAAAAGGTTGGCAGTTGGCAATATTGAGTGCAAAATCTTTTTCCGTGATTTTGGCAAGTTTCTCGTATTCTGAATCTGCAAATTCATCGTGATGATAAGAACGGACCGCTACGACCTCAAAACCAAGTTCTGCAAGCAGAATCGCCGTGGAAAGAGCCCTAAATTCTCCAGCACTTACAAATACTTTTTTACCACTAAATAAGGGCTTAAATTCTTCTAAGGCTTTTTTCAATTCGGCTTCTTCAATCTTAATAAATTCTTCGACTTCCCTTGTTAAACCAAAAAATTCAGCGACACCGCGTAGCCACTCACTGGTATTCTCAATCCCAATCGGCATATGTTTAATAATGTAAGGAATATTGTATTTCTCTTTTAAATAAGTAAGCATATAATCATCATGAGTAGGACACGTACTAATTGAGAGATCAGCATGGGTCATAGAATACATTTTTTCTGGTTTTGTAAATACAGGAAAAATATTAACATCCAGCCCCAAAGCTGTCAGTAATCGTTCTAGTTCTACTTCATCAACACGCCCCATAGAAGATACATTCATTAAATTTACTGTTGGTTTTTTAGATCTCTCAAGGGCAATATTTTCGGGGGGTTCTTGCAGCATAACCCGCCCTAGGGCATGATACACTGCATCATAAGCTGTCGCCCATATCTTGGTCTTAAACCCTTCACAATGAACGGGAAGAAGTTTTGCCGCAACTTCAGATTGCAAACGTTCAGCTACCCCATCAACATCATCACCAATAATCCCAGGAACGCAACCAGCGACAACAAAGATAATAAGTGGCTTATAACGACGATCAACCTCACGAATGGCATCTTCTAGTTTCTCTTCACCGCCACAAATCACATCTCGCTCATCAAGAGCTGTCGATAGCCACGTGCCATCTTTCACCGCACCCCAGCGGTGAGTATTACCAGAACGCACTCCTGCATTACCACCATGAGCGGATGAACCACACCCAACAGCGCCGTGCATCAAAACAACACTATTGGGAATACTATTCATCATACCGAGTGCAGGTAACAATAAGCAGATACTATTCTGAGAAAAACTTCTTTCCCCATCCTGAACACAACATTTCATTTTTCGATTGGTCATATCAGCCAAAGTACCACCTGAAGCAATACAAGCATTTAAACGATGTTCCCGCCGTGGCGGCTCTTTTAGTTCAAAATTACTCATCCATTTCCCTCCACGCACTCATTTCAAGTGCTTTCCATTCATCAAACAATCTCTTTTTGCTTATCCCAATTCCCTTAAATTAAAGGCAACTAGTTTATCTTGCAACGAACTCCATGAGCGATTAGCAAAAATGAGTGGTACGCCTTGAGATTTAGCCATGTTTTTTATATTTTTAGCTGTTGTATGATTGATATAATCAATGAAAACAACAATTAAAGCTGTAGATAATGGAAATTTAAATTTTTTTCGATCGCCAACATTTCTGCCAGTTATGTGATCAATCGAACTAATTCCCATCATCTGCAAGTTTTTTTCAATGCCACCCAAATGATCTGCGCCAACAAGCATAACTGACATACTCTCACCTCCTTTGCAATAAAAAATATAGTAAAAAAAAGAGGCTGGTATTTCGCATGTGCGAAAAAACCAGCCTCTGGTTATCCAGTCAGCTTTCGAAAAATAAAAAAAGGCCTAAAGAATTTCATTTACTATGAAAAACTTTAGCCTTCACTTTTTTGTGATCAGCTAAATTAAGACTTAAATTATTTTATACAACTATAACATACAATTATATAAATGTCAATTTATTTTCAGATGAATCATTAATTATTTTTTTCAAATTCCACACTAAGAAATCTTTGTATATTTTCTAGTGGCACACTCGGAGGGATGTCACACCCAGGCATTAATATAAATTTCCCATTGTTTCCACCTTCCGCGAGACAATGCCTCACTGCTGACACAATCTCTTCAATCGAACCATCTCTTAGTATCATAGGATTTACATTTCCAGCAAGGGCAACTTTATTATCCAAAATTTTTTTAGCATATTCAAGGCTCACTTTATAATCAACCGATAATAAATCAACCCCCAAATGAGGAATCACAGGCAATCGATCTGTAATATTTCCACAAATATGAAGAGTCATAACCGTACCTAATTGTTTCAAACGTTCATTGACTTTAGCCAAATAGGGAGCAACAAATTCTTCAAAATGCCCTAATGATATAAGATCACCTGAAGCTGTGGGTTCAGCAATCGATAAGATGGATGCCCCTCTTGCTACTGCAGGTGCCAAATATTGAAAGCATACTTCACTAGAAAACTCCATTAAAGCATGAATACTTGCTTTATCCTTATATAAACCGATCATTAGTTTTTCAACACCCAAAAATTGTCCAGCTAAAGTAAAGGGTCCCCAACTTGACGTCCCAACCAAATATTCTTTACCTACGAGTTCATTGGCCGTTTCAACCATTTGTCGCACGGCAGAAATCCATATATTTTTATCTAAAGAATCAATCTCAATCTTATCAAGATCTTTAGCGCAGCTCAGCAATGGTGCTATTACATCAATATTTCCTTGCGGACGAAATTTTATACTCCCTCCCAATGCTTCAACAAGTAAATTATGATAACCTGACCCTGGCCAGACAATATCTGATTCTACTTTTTCATTTATTTCTACAATCGTTCGTGCTGCTTCTTCGGGCACATCAAGTCCTGCCCGCAGAGTTAATCCCTCCTGATGAAAAGCCCATGTTCCACCTGATAATAAAGCTTTTGAAAAAGGATAGTCATTCAATTTTCTATTTTTTTTACCACTAATTGTTTCTAAAACAACATTACGTCGATTCATAAAATCTCCTCCTGTTTTTGATTTATTAGCTTGCCATGGTAAACTCTAAATATTTAACAAACAATCGATCAAAGTTATCAATCGTTGCTAATTCTAATACGGCAATCTCCTCAACAATTTGTTTAATTTCTAGTCGTGAGGTTTTATTGATAAGTAGTTCTTGACCACCACTCTTCGAAGTATTACCCAAAAATTCTATTTTGCCTCTAAACGCCTCAGGTAGCAAGCCAATTTCGATCAAACTTTCCGGATTAAGGTGATAACCAAAAGATCCAGCAATGAGTACTCTATCTACCTGTGCACCGACTAACCCCTGATAGGCAAGAAGAGCTTCGATTCCACCACGGATGGCACCTTTGGCTAATTGTACCTGCCTTATATCAGGTTGAGATAAGAATACTCCTTCTGCAACATTAAAAACTTTTTTTCCATTGATCTCTGTTACGAAAGGACTAAATGGTTCAGTAATCTCTTTATTAAATTTCCCATTTTTACTAATTATCTTTTTCTTTACCATAGCAGCTACAATATCGAGTAGACCGCTACCGCATATCCCAACAGGCACTTGATCTGCAATCGTTTTGACGATACTTTGCCCCTCTGAAGTTAGCTCAAATCCTTCGACCGCACCTGGAGCAGCCCGCATACCAAAAGAAATATTCATTCCTTCAAAAGCCGGTCCAGCAGCAGTTGACGTAGCAACTAATTTTCCATTGGTTGCTAATACAATTTCTCCATTCGTTCCAATATCGATAAATAAGCTAGTTCCCTCTCTTTCAGCCAAACGTGCAACAAGAATCCCAGATGTAATATCGCCTCCTACATAGGCAGAAATAATCGGCGGCAAATACACTTGTGCACCGTCTGCAAGATAAAATCCCAGTTCCTTTGCTGACAAGGAATTTCCACCTCTGACAATAGGAGTGTATGGATACTTTCCAAGGGTGACTGGATTGGTATTTGTCGCTAAATGCAGCATGCAAGTATTACCGCTGAATACTAGTTCATAGATACGCTCAGAAGAAATCTGAGCGTCTGTCGTTATTTGCCCAATCATCTGATTGAGTTCTTCAATCAAAAGTTGATTCATTTCCAATAAACCTTCTTCCTTTGAAGCATATCGAACTCGGGATAATACATCTTGCGCCAACCGACTTTGAGGATTAAGTGCTCCTACTGTAGCAAGTTCTTGACCAGTTAATAAGTTAACAAGAGCAACAACCAATGTTGTTGTGCCAATATCAATTGCCAAACCATAACTTTCTCTCTCTGTATTACCGCGTTCTTCAACAATCAATTGCCCATTGCGATAAACACGAGTTACATCCCTCTCTCTACTATATTCCTTATGAATTCTAGCGTCGATTTCTACAGTTGATGCCAAACCATCATGCTTGATTTGAAGATTTCCATTATCTTGGCATTCAATAATTTCTACCACTGCATCATTCTGAACATCCGTGTTGCAAGCTAGCACGATCTCTTGCGGTTTACCAGGAACCGACACCTTTACCTTACACTTACCGCATGTTCCATTGCCATTGCAAGGTGAGTCAATCATAAGTCCCGCTCGTTTTGCAGCTGACAAAAGAGTTTCATCTGCATAAACGTCAATACTCGTCGTCTGTTTTGCATAATGAAATGTGATTTTCCCCATCGCCTTTACCCCTCCTTAACGGCATCCGTCATAGTCCTTATCAGTTTTAGTGAAGTTGATGTACTTAATCCGCAGGCAGGAGAAATAATATTCACTCCATCTTTCACCAAACGTCGAACCTGATTCCCTACGTTTGCACTTGTTCCAAATTCCAATAGATAGGTGCTCACATTCCCCATCGTCGTAAGTTTCGGAATATGGTTTTTGAGTTCTCGCAAATTAACAATGGCATCCGTGCTGATCGCATCACTTCTTATTTCCGCTATAAGAGAACGTACAGCGTTCATATTGCCGCAAATATGTAGCAATATGGGAACATTTTCTTCATGTACTGCATCAGCAATACGATTAATATAAGGAAGAGCAAAATCTCGAAAGTTCTTAGGTCCTAATATCTCACCCGTAGCAGTCGGATCACTAATGGCAATAACCGTAGCACCATTTGCAATCATTTTCTTAGCAAAAGCAATTAATAGTTGCGTCACATACTCTAATACCTTATGGCAATCTTCGGGTTTTCTGCGCAATTCTTTGAGCAAAGATACTGGATCGACTAAAGACGCTGCGGTACTAATAGGCCCTGTCAAATTACCGATAATAGGTACATTAGGATAGCGTTTGGCGAGTATCCCTACAGCTTCCACCACTGTCCCAACCCGTCCACTACCTAACATATCATCAATATCTCGTATAGTAACGTCACTCGCTGTCGCAAAAACTTCTTTAGTAATTTTGGGTTCACACGCTAACGTTCCATAAGTGACTTCGCTCCCCAAAATTTCGGCTTCAACTGTCATACAAAAGGGAATTCCAATATTCTCAAACCCAGTTTGTTCATAGATATCAGCAGCAAGATCAGCCATTAACTGTGAGTCACTATGAGCTTCTGGCAGAGTATGACCAGTCTTATCCATAATCTCAACGGTAGCCGCATTCATCATTCCGCCCGTACATATCACTGGTGGACGATCGACTTTTTCTCCCTTTAGCACTGTGAGTAATCGTTCTTTAGAACTTAACATCTTAAACAATCTCCTCTTTTTTATAAAATCAAAAAACTGAAGGCTAAAGAAATGGCATTCGCCTTCTTTAGCCTTCAGTCTTTACTGACCAGCACATTGGTTAACTATTTATATTTTTTGCCACCGAATAACATAACTACCTATATAAGCTAGCGCCATATCTGTCAGTTTACCAAAAATCGCAAATAAAATAACACTACCTAAGATAATAGCTGGCCGACCAGTCATTTGCCCATCAATCATTAAAAAACCGATGCCTTGACTAGCTCCCATAATTTCTGCTGCGACAACAAACATCCAGCCCAAACTCAGACCACTGCGCAGCCCAATAATGTATGCCGGCAAGGTAGCTGGTATAATAATTTGTTTAATCATCTGAAAAGAACTGAGTCCAAATACTTTACCAACTTCAAGGAGTTTACGATCTACAGTTTGAATTCCACTCATCAAATTGAGATAGACTGGAAATAATACACCGACAGCAATTAATGTGATTTTTGAAGTTTCATAAATACCCATCCATAATAAAAACAAGGGTACCCACGCCATGGAAGGAATATTACGTAACGCCTGTAATGTGGGATCTAATAAACGCCGGTATCGAGAAGAATAACCAGTCACTGCCCCTAATATAGTTGAAATGACAGTGCCAATCGCAAAACCGACGACCACACGAAAAAGAGTAATCGTAATATGATTGACGAGTTCTCCACGCACTGCTAAATCATAGATTGCCTTCAGCACAACGGATGGCGCTGGCAATAAATTAGTCGGTACTACACCATTTCTAGACAACAATTCCCACGTGATTAAACTAATGAATGGTACAATCCATCCTAATAACCATCCTAGGCGAATTTCTGGGACTGGTTGCAAAAATCCGGTTGTTTTCCCTTTAGTAGTTAATGAATGAATGTTCCCTTGGCGGGTAGCTTGCTCCGAATTTTCCACCATTCGATTCACCTACTCCTTCGAGATTTTATTAATATACTGAGAATCAATTAAATCACTGACTACTTTTCCTATGTCAGTCCCCTGACTGACAATACCGTTTTTCAACAGTATATTACCAGCTGCAATTATGGCTGTTTTTTGTTCTTCACCAATGACTGAATTACTCAAATCTGTTCGACCTAAGACCTTGGCAGCAACTGCTTCACTCAATTTTGCTTCTTTCTCTACGATCTTTTGGTACTCTGCTGGATTTGCAAGAGCCCACTTGCGTGCTTTCTCGTAACCACGTAATACTTTTTCCACATATTGAGGATTTTTTTGCGCAAAGGCTTCACGCACATTTAAAACTCCATAAGTATTTAGATTCGCATCGCGGAAAAATAACTGACCATTTTTTTCTACTTCTTCTTGGGCCATTAATGGATCGAGCCCAGACCATGCATCCACATCACCTTTTTCCAGCGCATTTTTACCATCGGGATGTTGCAAGGCAACGAGTTGAATATCTTTATCCGTTAAACCATTTTGTTCTAATACCCGTAGCAGAAAAATGTGAGGATCAGTTCCTCGCGTCACTGCTACTTTTTTTCCTTTTAAATCGGCGACAGTTTTAATTCCAGAATCAGGTCTTGTCACGAGGGCAGTCCATTCTGGTTTAGAATATACATATACAGACTTAATGGGGTTACCATTCGCTTTACCAATTAAAGCCGCAGCACCAGCCGTCGAGCCAAAATCTACACTACTTCCATTGAGTAACTCCAATGATTTATTACTACCTAAACTCTGAACCCATTCAACCTTAACTCCATCTTTAGCAAATTCCTCTTCGAGCCAGCCTTTTTCTTTTAACACTAAACTCAACGGATTATAATATGCATAATCAAGTTTAATTGACGCTGTTTTGTCTTTAGTCGTTGCACTGCCGCAACCTGTTAGCAAGAGCACCGTTAAGATTAATAAAAATGCCGCTGGTATTACTCTTTTTCCCAATGATCGTATCGTTTTAAACATATCCATTACCTCTTTCTCTTTTTCAATTAAATCACATATGCAAAGGGTTGCTGTTGCTGCTCCGCAAAAAACTCCTGATAGACAATCTTACGAAATTGACTAAATTCGTAACTATTGCGATCCCTAGGTCTAGGTAATTCTACAGGGATATTTTTTTTGATTCGCCCTGGCCCTCCAGACATTACGATAACTCGATCACCTAAAAATACAGCTTCGTCAATATCGTGAGTTACCAAAATCATTGTCATCTTTTCAACTTCCCAAATCCGCAAAACTTCTTGCTGCATCTGCATTTTTGTTAATGCATCCAATGCACCGAAAGGTTCATCTAAGATCAATACTTGTGGACGATTCACTAAAGCCCTAGCGATCGATGCCCTTTGAGCCATCCCACCAGATAATTGATGAGGGTATGATTTTTCAAAACCTTGCAAACCTACCAGTTCAATATGTTCTTTTATCGTCTGTTTTGCATCGGCTACAGGTACACTTTGCAAACCAAAAGCTATATTTTCTTCGACTGTAAGCCAAGGAAATAATCGATGTTCTTGAAATACGATACCTCTGTCGATTCCTGGACCGACAATTCTTTGTCCATTGAGTTGCACATCGCCATCATATTCTACATCTAGGCCAGCAATAATACGAAGCAAGGTACTTTTACCACAACCGCTAGAACCAATAATACTAATAATTTCGCCCTTTTGAATATGCAAATTTACATTTTGTAAGGCATTCACTTCTTTGTTTTTTGTCTTAAAATTTTTATTAACGTTTTTTACAATAATATTAGCACCTTCGACAGATAAGTCCCCCACAACTTTCACCCCCTAGATTTTTCTTTGCAAACTAAAATTTCCGATCGCCTTTTGAACCATGAGTTCGGCAATGAACCCATCCTCGATATCGAGGATCGTCTGGATTTTTCTGAATGGCTTCTTTTTCCTCTAAGTAAAGTTTGATATTGTTACTTTTATATAGTTGACGATCTTTGCCAACATGACAGACTTTAATGCAAATACCACAGGGATAGCGATTTTCATGTTTAAGATCTGCATGATAACGAGCGCAAGCCACTTTATCCATTTTGGCAACAACTTCGTTATCACGAGTTGTAAAAGCCCTAGACGGACAAAGTTTTTGACATACACGGCATCCATTACAAAGTTCTTTTTCCACTAAGGAATCCCCAGGTAAACTAAGATCAGTAAAAACTGAAACATACCGCACACGAGGGCCATATTTTTCATTTAATAAGGTATTATTGTAGCCGATTGTGCCTAAACCTGCATACTTTCCCGCATATACATGGCTAAAGGCTGCTACTGGTTTATCAATTAAGATTTCAATATTTCCATAACCATCACGAGGTAAAAAAATCGATGCATGGCCTAGATCATTTAAATAGATTGCTAAACGATACGCAATTTGGTCAAGCATGACATTCGATGTATCATATTGTTCTACATAATTGATTGAAGGTGTAGTCTCTAAAATCGGAAGCAAGATGGGAACTCCTAAAACGATGACGGTTTTAGCCTCAGACCATATTCCATCTGGATGATAACTCGGATGTACTTCATTCGATTCTTTCCATCTTTCTAGGGGTGCAAAGCCAACCAAACTAGCTCCCATCCCTTTGGCGTATTCAACAATCTGCTGCTTTATTTCCTCTAAGTTACTCATCATACATTTCCTTCTTTCTTGGTTGAATCACGTTCTTTCCCCCTATCTATCCGTTGTGAAGAAAAGGGAAAGGCTAAGAGTATTATTCTTAGCCTTTTACTACATCAGTGTAATAAACCACTTTCATGAAAAACAGACTTTTTACTTAACACTTGCTAAGG
Source organism: Pelosinus sp. sgz500959 (assembly GCF_042610375.1). Lineage (NCBI taxonomy): Bacteria > Bacillati > Bacillota > Negativicutes > Selenomonadales > Sporomusaceae > Pelosinus > Pelosinus sp. sgz500959. Next base: position 255,832 of record NZ_JBGJZL010000003.1, on the reverse strand, counting down.
CCTGCGCAAGATCTTCAATGACATCTGCCACGTCCTCAATTCCGACGGATAAACGAATCATATCATCAGGAGCCCCAGCAGCTGCTCGTTGCTCAGAAGTGAGCTGAGAATGAGTCGTACTAGCAGGATGAATCACAAGGGATTTTGAATCTCCCACATTAGCAAGAATTGAAAATAGTTTTAAGGAATCAATGAACTTTTTACCGGCTTCCAAGCCACCTTTAATACCAAAGGTCAAGATAGCGCCTGCCCCTTTCGGTAAGTATTTTTGTCCTAGTTCATAACTTTCATTCCCTTTGAGACCAGGATAACTAACCCAGCTAACTTGTTCGTGAGTGGATAAATATTCAGCAACGGCCAAGCCATTTTCACTATGACGAGCCATTCTTAGATGCAAAGTTTCTAATCCTTGTAAAAATAAGAAGCTGTTAAAAGGACTGACTGTCGCTCCAAAATCTCGTAAAACTTGAATACGAAGACGTATAATATAGGCTAATGCTCCTAAAGCTTCCGTATAAACTAAACCATTATAGCTAGGATCTGGTTCCGTTAGAGAAGGGAATTTACCATTTGCCCAATCAAATTTCCCACCGTCTATAACCACGCCGCCCATAGAGGTGCCATGCCCGCCAATAAATTTAGTGGCAGAATGTACAACAATATCTGCACCAAACTCAATCGGACGAACCAAATATGGACTGGCTAAAGTATTATCAATGATCAACGGTATGCCATGCTCATGAGCTATGTTAGCCACTTTTTCAATATCAAGAATATCAATCTTTGGATTACCAATTGTTTCAGCATAGATTGCTTTCGTTTTTTCAGTAATGGCAAGTCGAAAATTTTCTGGATCACTAGGATCAACAAGTTTTACGTTTATACCCAGACGGGGCAAGGTATAACTAAACATATTATATGTACCGCCATACAAACTAGCTGAGCTAACAATTTCATCCCCAGCACCAGCAATATTAAGAATCGCCGCATTAATAGCTGCATGCCCTGAAGCAAAAGCGAGGGCTCCAACGCCACCTTCCAATTTGGCAATCCGTTTTTCAAATACATCAGTGGTAGGATTCATAATACGAGTATAGATATTTCCTGATTCTTTGAGAGAAAAAAGATTAGCACCATGTTCACTATCGCGGAAATTATAGGATGTGGTTTGATAAATCGGTACAGCCCGAGATCCTGTCGTCGGATCAGGTTCTTGCCCTCCATGAACTGATAAAGTCGCAAATCGTAAATTTTCAGGTAAAGCCATAATAATATCTCCTCCAATAATTTATTTAATCATACCACCAGAAGCAACATACACGATGACCATTTTTTTAGAAACATAAAAAGGCCGAAGATCTTTTTCGCATAAATACGAAAAAATTCTTCAGCCTTCAGTTCTCTGATCAGCTTTAAATGTGTAATTTTATATAACTATATCATCCTTTTTTATCCATGTCAATCATTAGTACTACTTTTTGTTCGTAATGCTTTTTCGATTCGTTCTAATGCCTCCAGCAACACACTGCGCTGCGTCCCAAGATTAATTCGAGCAAACCCCTCACCTTGGCTGCCAAAATTTTTGCCTGGATTCAAACCGACTTTAGCTGTATGCACAAGAAAATCTTCTAATTCTTTTGCATCTGTAAAATATGCGCGAAAATCAAGCCATGCCAAATAAGTTCCTTCCGGTTTAGTCACTTTGATATGAGGTAATCTTGTTTGAACAAATTCAACTAAAAAATCTGCATTTTTTTCAAGATAGGAAAGCAAGGAATCTAGCCACTGCTCACCTTCTTGGTAAGCAGTTTCAGTGGCAAGGACGCCAAAAAGATTATTGCGATTCAAATGCAATCGATTCATCCACCCCTGAATCAGTCCGCGCCTACGCTTGCACGGAACAATCATAAAGGCAAAGTTGAGTCCTGCAACATTAAAAGTTTTGCTAGCAGCCATAAAAGTCACACTTTGTTTGCAAACTGGCGTGCCAAGGGAAGCAAATACAGTATGGCGGTGTCCTTGAAATACTAAATCATTGTGTATCTCATCGGATAAAACATCAACTTCATATTTTTGGCATAGTTCATAAATTTTCTTTAGTTCTTCTTTCGTCCACACACGTCCAACGGGATTATGAGGACTGCACAATAAGAATAACTTATTACTAGGGTTTGAAAGCTTTTTTTCCAAATCTTCAAAGTCAATTTCATAGTGCCCCCCTTTATTAATAAGGGGATTTTCAATGACTTGACGATCATTATCTTTAATCGAGGCAAAAAAAGGCGGATATACGGGAGGCTGAATGATTACACCATCACCGGGCTCAGAGAGAGCTAGGATTGACAAAACAATTGATGGTACAACCCCTGGAGCGACTAAAATCCAGTCTTTTTCAATCTCCCAGCCATGGCGACGTTTAACCCAATCAATGATTGACTGATAGAGAGATGCTTCTTGCGTATTATACCCATATATGGGGTGACTCGCACGCTGATTTAATTTGGCAATTACAGCTTCAGGTGACGGGAAATCCATATCAGCAACCCAAAGAGGCAATAAGTCTTCACTGCCAAATATCTTACCTAAGGCATCCCATTTCACACTCCCCGTAGTTTGACGAGATATAATTTGATCAAAGTCAGAAATTCCATTATTTCTTGTCATCTTACAATATCCTCACTTATTTTTATATTGAATAATCTGATTCAGGTAAAATTCTTTTTAAAAATTGCTTTGTTCGTTCTTCTTTAGGATGAGATAGAACTTCTTTAGGTGTACCTTGTTCTACAATGACTCCACCATCAATAAAGATGACTCGACTAGCAATATCGCGCGCAAAAGAAATTTCATGGGTAACAACAATCATCGTTAGGCCTTCCTTGGCTACTTTTTTCATGACACTAAGTACTTCACCAACAAGTTCAGGATCTAAGGCAGAAGTCGGTTCATCAAAAAGAATGACTTCTGGATTCAAAGCTAGGGCTCTTGCGATGCCAACACGTTGTTGCTGTCCACCTGATAATTGGCTGGGATATGCATCATACTTATTTAAAAGTCCCACTTTGTCAAGAAGTTCTCGACTTATCTTCTCAGCCTCTGCCTTTGCCATATTCCTGGCAATGACCAGCCCTTCCATTACATTTTCAAGCGCTGTTTTATTTTTAAAAAGATTATACAATTGAAAAACCATGGCTGTATTTCTTCTGATTTTAAGTATTTCATTTTTAGTCACATGTTTACAATCAACATGAGTATTTCCAATTGTAATTTCGCCCTCATCAGGGCGTTCTAAAAAATTTAGGCATCGCAAAAAAGTTGTTTTGCCAGAACCACTCGGACCTAAAAGTACAATCACTTCACCTTTCTCTACTGTCAGGTCAATCCCCTTTAAAACTTGCTGTGTACCAAATGTTTTTTGTAATCCTTTCACTGCAATCATACGACCCCGCCCTTACTATATACTCCAATTCGATTCTGCAAAAATATGACCAACCATTCTACACAAATACACAGCGCCCAATAAATAATGGCCGAAGCTAGATAAGCTTCAAGAAATTTATAATTTCCACTCGCCTCAAAGAGTGTGGCATTAACCAATTCAACGACAGAAATCAAAGAAGCAATGGCTGATCCTTTAATAAGACTAATAAACTGGCTACCGATTAAAGGTATGGCTACAGGCATAGCTTGGGGAATGACAATTCTTTGTAGCATTTGCCAAGAGGTCATCCCAACAGAATAAGCAGCTTCATACTGACCACTATTAACAGATTGCAGCGCTGTCCTCACAACCTCAGAGAGATATACAGTGGCATTTATTGATAAACCAATTACAGCGACCAAAGTATAGGAAATATCCTTGGATGTCATCGTAAGACCAACAGATTGGGCAAAGGAATCAAAACTCAAAGTGACCGTTAGATAGAGTATGGTCAGTTGTAACAATAGAGGTACTCCTCGTAAAAAAACTACGATGACCGTCAACACCTGTGCAAGCACCCGCACTTTAAACAACCTGATAATTCCAATCCCAGTGCCAAAAAATAGCCCTATAATCAGCGGTACGATTGACAACAAAAGAACAATGGGGATATATTTTATCCCCACTCCCAGTTCATAAACCAAAAATGCAAGATCAAATTGAAAACCCATGGTCTCACCTGCCAATCATCGTATTTTGTTTCCTTATACCTATTTTCTTTTCAATCCATTTAAAACTCTGTTCTAGTATAGAACTCAAAACAAAGAAAATAATGGCCGCTGCTGCATATGCTTCAAGAGAACGATAGGTATGGCTACTAATGGCTTTGATAACACCAACGAGATCAATGACCCCTAAAGTATAGGCTAAGGATGTATCCTTAAGCAGAGATACAATTGTATTTCCTAGGGCTGGCATAGCAATCTGTATCCCTTGAGGGGCAATAATTCGTCTGAAGGTTTGCCAACGCGTCATCCCCACAGAATACGCAGCTTCTGTCTGGCCAATATCAACGCCAGCAACAGCGGATCGAATGATTTCCGATAAAAAGGCCGATGTATTTACAACATACGCTAGCATAACGAAAATAAGAGTATCCCACCGATTAATATTAGGACCAAAAAAACCAACGACTAAGGGCAATCCAATATACACGATATATAGCAGAACTAATATGGGAATCCCTCTTACAAATGAGACGTAAGCGGCAGCCAATTGTGATAATATAGGTATTTTATACAAACGTACGACCGCGATATAAGTTCCTAATAACATCCCCAATATGAGAGCAATGGCTACAATGTATAACGTTATGTGCAGGCGGGATAGTAGTTTTGGAAAACTATCCATAAATAAACTCAATAGAAATATATTTTCCACCCTAAACCCACCCCTTGTTTATTTTTTAGGAATATAGTCACCGCCAAGCCATTTTTTCGAAAGTTCGGTAAGCGTGCCATCTTCTTTCAGAGTCTTTAATACGGCATCTACATCTTTTTTCAGTTGTGCACCAGTATCATCATTTTTACGATACAAATAGTAGGAATTCGAACGACTGATGGGTTCTCCTACAGTTTTAATTTTTGCACCATAGGTTGCTTTATACGCATCGACATTTCTTTGAATATTGACAAAAGCATCTGTCTTTCCTGAGTCAATATTTTGCAGAGTGATGGTCGTATCTGACGCTTCAAGGATCAATTTTAATTTATTATCATGTTCTTTATTCCAACGGTCGACTACGGCAGTTTTATTGGACGAAGCTTTACCAACTTCTACAGTACCACCAATCGCAGCAAGATCATCAAGTGAATTAATCTTATTATCACTGTCTTTTACAACAAGTTTAAGATCATAGAGAGTCACACCTTCATCACCAAAGAGATATTTACTCTTTCGATCGGCATTGACTTCAAATTGATGGGCTGCTAAATCTATTTTCCCCGTCTCAAGACTGATGAGAATTGCATTAAAATCAAAATTTTTAAATTCGAATTCATATTGAGGAAGCCTTTCATTGACCTTCTTCAAAACTTCAATTTCAAATCCTGTTAAATTATTTTTCTCATCTAAGAAGCAATAGGGTTTATATTCACTCCCTGTACCTATAATTATTTTTTTTACACTTTTACCGCCATTTTTTGACGAATCAGCTACTGTAGATGATTGGCAACCTGCTAAAAGCAAGATCATACTCAATAAGAGTAATCCGATGGTCATTATTTTTGCTTTTTTCATAATATATCCCCCATTATCATTTAATCTTTTTGTTGCCGTAAACGATTATAATAAGAATGTGCAGTATACAAGGCAGCCACTGGATTATGTCCTGTCACTCGATCTTTGGTAACCAGGGTAGTCACCAGTGCAGCTGAGTATTTTGTAAACAAAGAATCATGCCCAACACATAGTCCAACCACTACGTTTAAGTCTGTTTTTTGGTAATTCAATATCCGCGCTTGTAATATGGGATTGCACATGGCTTCATGAGTACCTGGTCTAATTTTGTGTTCTTCTAATATTCCAATTTCCACCTTATCCACCGAGCCAACTTTGCAAATTGCACTGTAGGATTGTAAACCTTTCGCTTTTAAAATCTCTGCAAAGATTTTAGCTTCTTCAATTAAACCAGCACAAGTAGCAATACCAATTTTTTTCGCACCAATCCGATGCGCAAATTCAATAATTTCTTCGACTCTAGTTAGCTTCCCATAAAACAATCCCTCGACTTGAGCTGATGCTCTCGCTACGATCGCATCCTGTTCATCACCTTGTAAATAATCTTTGATTTCTTCAATATCATTTGCAATCGAATGTCCTTCATTATCTTTTGTCGTTAAGCAGAAACCAGGAAATGTTTTACTCCTAGTTTTGCAATTATAAATACTACAATCTGTACAACTTAAATGATTTAATTCTTTTTCCTTACTCATTTTCATTCCTCCAATTTATCATTACCATTTATTAGCAAACAAAAAAAGGCCGAAAAATGTATAAAACATTTTCAGCCTTCAGTTTATCTGACCAACTAAAATAAATTCTTTTATTATATTGTACATTATATACAATATTTTAATTACAAATAGAATCTGTAATCAAAAACTATATTTTGAATTTATCATATCAGCATTCTATTGTCAAGTTATAAAATTACTTTTTACCAGCAATAATATCTTTAATGACTTCGCCCGCAATAATCAAGCCCGCAACGGATGGTACGAAAGATACACTACCTGGAATTTGACGGCGAGTCGTACATTTTCGCGTGGTGCCCGATGGACAGATGCAGGATGTTGCACAACTGGACCCTTCGGTCTCTTCTGGAGAGAGGGGAATTTCTTTCGAATAGACCACTTTCAATCCTTTAATACCGCGTTTTTTTAGTTCTTTACGCATCACTTTCGCTAAAGGACATACTGATGTCTTAGAGATATCGGCGACTTCAAATTTAGTTGGGTCTAATTTATTACCCGCCCCCATGCAACTAATGACTGGAATATTTCTTTCCTTACCTTTGACTACCAAATCAATTTTCCCTGTTACCGTATCAATGGCATCAATTATATAATCATAGTCGTCCAAAATTAATTCCTCAGCAGTATCTGGCATATAAAACTTCTGGAAAGTCGTTACCTCAGCTTCAGGATTAATCTCCAAGATACGTTCTTTCATCACATCGACCTTCGGTTTTCCCACAGTTTTACGAGTCGCAATTAATTGACGATTGATATTCGTAAGACAAACACAATCATCGTCAATGAGTACGACCTTACCTACACCAGCCCGAACTAAACCTTCCACGGCATAAGATCCCACACCACCAATGCCAAAAATAGCTACTTTACTTTGTTTTAATTTTTCTAACCCATCTTCTCCGATGAGTAATTCTGTTCTAGAGAACTGATGTAACATATCGTCACCCTTTTCATATTCAATATTAATCAAGTTACTATTGAATATCTTAATCGAATACAATCCTAAAAACAAGGAATGTTTTATTAAAAAGCATAAAAAATTCATCACTTCTTCACAACTTCTTCACAATTAAACGGTATACTTACTAAAGAAAATCTTTTAAAGGATGGTGTTTTATTGTGAATATGACTCATTACATGGAATTATTAATGGTCAATCAACCTTGGAATTTAATTATTTACATGGTGATACCTGTTGCCTTAGCAGAAGCCCTTGTAGCAACGGAGTTTTTCACCGTATATTTACGCGGTTCTCATGCCGGAAGCTGGCGAATATGGAATAAACGACTGGGAATCGTATTAGGATTTTATTTCCTTGGGGTCTTCCTGAACTTAATGTTAACAGTTGTGCCAGTCATCAAATGGCGCGGAATGGCAGATATACTGGCCGTTGGTTCTTATCTGAGCGGTGTCATTCCCCTCTTTGGTATCGCCCTCTTGGAACTTGGCGTAATCGGAAAAGAAAAATCTGATGATGAAAAAATGAAACTTCACTTCATCTTTATTATTATCTTTTTAGTCGTCGCTCATGTAGCAATGGTCTTCGGAATGGTTGATCCAACCATCATGGGCTGGATGCCCAATGCACCTATGAATATGCAGCATATGGGACATAATTAATAGAAAAAAGACAGAGATCGCAAAAGCAATCTCTGTCTTTTCTTTTATTTATGAGTCAGGGCAGTATCTAAATCAGTCAATAAATCATCTAAATTTTCTAGACCTACGGAAAAGCGCAATAAATTATCAGGTGTTTTACTATTCGGTCCTTCAATCGAAGCGCGATGCTCAATTAAACTCTCCACACCACCCAAACTAGTTGCTCGACGAATAATTTTTAGTCTTCCAGTAAACGCTAAGGCTTCTTCCTTATTTCCTTTAATTTGGAATGATAACATACCGCCAAATTGGCTCATTTGCTTCAGCACAATATCATGTCCAGGATGATCTACAAGTCCAGGATAATATACCTTCTCCACATGAGGATGCTTTTGCAAAAACTTAGCAATGGCAAACGCACTTTCTGATTGATTTTTCATACGACAACTTAAGGTCTGAATACCTCGTAATACAAGCCAACAATCAAAGGGGGCTGGAACAGCTCCGCCAATCTGTTGCAACATACGCATGCGATCAAAAAAAGCATCTTTAACTTTAGAAATAGTAGCCCCACCCAGTACATCACTGTGTCCGCCAAAATATTTGGTTGTTGAATGAACAACAATATCAGCACCAAGGTCTAGAGGTCTTTGTAAAAGAGGCGTTGCCCAGGTATTATCACAAACACAAAGGGCTCCCGCTTTGTGGGCAATGTCTGCCACTGCAGCAATATCTGTGATTTTCAGCAGTGGGTTGGAAGGTGTTTCTAAGAATATCATCTTTGTATTAGGCTGAATAGCCCCTTCTAACTGAGAAGTATCTGTAACATCAATAAAGCTAACTTCTAGCCCCCATGGCTCAAAGATATCTTGCAGGATATGTGTTGTTCCATGATACAAATCTTGAGAAGCAATCACATGATCACCTGGCAATAATGCTTGAAATACATTTGTAATCGCTGCTAATCCTGAAGCAAAGGCAATCGCACCCTCACCATTTTCTAGTCCCGCTAAACTTCGTTCTAAGGCATCTCGATTCGGATTACTTAAGCGACTATAAATATGACCACGGGGATAGCTTCCATCTGCTTCCCGTTCAAAGGTCGTTGATAAGTGCAATGGCGCTGCAATTGCTCCAGTGAGTGGATCAACTTCATGGCCAAGATGAATGGCTTTCGTTTCAAATTTCATAATAAACTCCCTTTTTAAAAATACTTTATGATTATTATACATTACCAAGCTGGTATTGCCGAGCCTTTAAAATGTTTCTGAACAAATTTTAACAATATTACCATCTTGCATTGTATCTTGAAAATTTGCCAACTTGACAAAGAAGATTTTTTTATTGACATTCTTATATTTTAATTATATTATTATATCGTAATATACGAATATATAGATTTATCGAGGTGAAAAAATCGTGGAACTCAATTTACAAAAATATACGGAACTAGCCGAAATTCTTAAGACTCTCGCCCACCCAGTTCGACTTTGCATCGTCAAAGGCCTGATTGAAAAAGGCGAGTGTAACGTCACCCATATGCAACATTGTCTTGCGATGCCTCAATCCACCGTATCCCAACATTTACAAAAATTAAAATCAGCTAATATTATTATCGGCGTACGAAATGGCCTGGAAATTAATTATAAAATTTGTGATCAACGAGTCGTCCAGCTAGTCAAGGTTTTATTCGCCGAGTCCACTGAAAACTGATCCAAACAAAGAACAACGGCCAAAGTATCATATTCCTTAAAAAAATAGGGAGGTATTATCATGAGTAAAAAAGTAATCATTGTGGGTGGTGTAGCTGGCGGTGCCTCTGCTGCTGCCCGTCTGAGACGTCTAGATGAACACGCAGAAATCATCTTATTCGAACGGGATGATCACATTTCCTTTGCTAATTGCGGTCTTCCTTATTATATCGGTGAAACGATTCAGGAACGAGAAAAGTTAATCGTTCAAACACCTAAGGGAATGCAGGATCGTTTCAATATCGACGTACGAATCAATAGTGAAGTCATGGCACTTCATCCTGAAAGTAAAAAGGTTACAATCCATAGTAAGACTAAAGGGAGCTATGAAGAATCCTATGATGCACTCATTCTTTCTCCTGGAGCCAAACCTCTGAAACCACCCATTCCTGGCATTGACAGCAAGAAAATTTTCACCCTGCGTAACATTTCCGATACGGACAGCATCAAAGAACAAGTTAATCTAGAAAATATTCAACGTGCTGTGGTCATCGGTGGCGGCTATATCGGCGTCGAAATGGCAGAAAACTTAAAAGAACGAGGAATGGAAGTCACCTTGGTCGAAGCGGCTCCTCATATCTTAGCCCCCTTCGATTCTGATATGGTAGCTATGCTAGAAACAGAACTAGAAGAAAGCGGCATTCACCTACTCCTTAATGACAGCGTAAAATCTTTTCATGAAAAGGGCACTACTCTTGATGTTCTACTCGCAAGCGGAACTACCTTAACTGCCGATCTTGTCATCTTAGCCATTGGCGTTGCTCCCGATACTGGTTTCATAAAAGGAAGTGGCATAAAGCTCGGTACTCGCGGACATATTCTGGTCAGCGACCACATGGAAACATCCATTCCCGGCATCTATGCCGTAGGCGATGCCATCGAAGTAAAAGATTTCGTTAACGGACAAGGGGCCGCGATTCCTCTGGCGGGACCCGCCAATAAGCAAGGACGCATTGTTGCTGATAACATTTGCGGTATCCCTTCCGCCTTTAAAGGAACCCAAGGAACCTCTATCATTAAAGTCTTTTCCTTAACGGGTGCCACTACTGGCAATAACGAGAGAAATTTAAAACGTCTAAGTATTCCTTATCAAGTCGTCTACGTTCATCCCTTCTCCCACGCCACTTACTACCCTGGCGCCTTACAATTTTCCTTAAAGCTCCTTTTCAATGAGGAAGGGCATATCCTTGGCGCCCAAGGAATCGGCGTAGAAGGTATTGCCAAAAGCATTGACGTCATTGCAACAACCATGCGTCTCGGCGGAACGGTCTATGACCTTACTGAATTAGAACTCGCCTACGCTCCCCCTTATTCCTCAGCCAAAGATCCTGTCAATATGCTAGGTTTTGCCGCCGAAAATATTTTAGCCAACCGCACAGAAGTCTTTACCTACGAATCCCTAAAAGACTATGATCCTAAAGAGACCATCCTGCTCGATGTTCGCTCTCCCCTAGAATTTGCTAACGCATCTCTACCTGGAGCTATCAATATTCCTTTGGATACATTGCGGCAACGCCTCTCTGAACTAGATAAGGATAAGCTCATCCTAGCTTACTGCAAAATGGGTCTACAAGGTTATCTTGCCTCTTGCATCCTAGGTCAAAATGGTTTTAAGGTAAAAAATATGACAGGCGGCTTTAAATCAGCTACTCCCCTCTTGCCTAGGGGAAAAAAAACAATCACCACTGAAAAAGTAACCGCCTCCACCCCATCGTCCACTTCTGTGACTCGCAGCCTTGATGCTTGCGGATTGTCTTGTCCTGGGCCACTGATGAAATTAAAATCGGCCATGGATGAAATGAAGACGGATGAAATTCTAAAAGTAACTGCTTCTGATCCAGGTTTTACAGAAGATGTGAAAGCTTGGTGCTTACGGACTCATAACCACCTATTAGAGGTAAGCAAGACCAAAGGTGTAATTACCGCTCTCATCAAAAAAGGCGGCCTTCCTCTGGTTGACCTAACTCCCGTGCAAACCCTTGCTCCAGCCAAGGACAATAAGACCATTGTTGTTTTTAGTGGCGATCTCGACAAGGCCATGGCTGCCTTCATCATTGCAAATGGCGCCGCTGCTATGGGTAAAAAAGTTACCTTATTCTTCACCTTTTGGGGACTAAATATTCTGCGTAAACCAGAACACATTCCCATCCATAAAGGATTTATGGATAAAATGTTTGGCTTTATGATGCCGCGGGGTAGCAAAGCGCTGAAGCTGTCCAATATGAATATGCTAGGTATGGGTACTCAAATGATGCGAATGGTCATGAAGAATAAAAACGTCTCCTCTTTAGAAGAGCTGATTCAATCCGCTATGGATGCAGGTATCCAGATTGTCGCTTGCCAAATGTCCCTAGATGTCATGGGTCTAAAACAAGAAGAACTCCTCGATGGCGTCAAAGTAGGTGGCGTCGGCTACTATCTCAGTGAAGCAGAAGATTCTAACGTCAACCTATTTATCTAATAAAAATACAGAGTAAAGCCGCTTAAAACACTGAGTTTTTAAGCGGTTTTACTCTGCTACGAGTGCTCTAAACACACTTGGATAAACTTCTCTAATACAGGCAAGATAAATTTATTTTTATGATGAATCAGACTAAATTGTCTTTTAAAATACACGCCCTCGATTTCTACAATCGCCAATTCCTTTCTCTTTACCTCTTTCTCCACTGCTAATCTTGACATCACTGAAACTCCCAGCCCCGATGCAATAAAATTCTTAATGGTCTCAGCATTGTTATAAACTCCAGCAACTTGCCACTGTAAATTCCTACTTGCCATCACTGACTCAAATAATTCACGAGTCCCACTACCTTCTTCCCTAACAATGAACTCCATATGATCAATGTCTGTATGTACTACTTTATTCTTTTTGGCTAAAGGATGAGATGGAGTAGTCACAAGCATCAGTTCATCATCCATAAAAGATTGGCTTTCTATACCCGAAGAGTGAATTTTACCTTCGACCAAACCAATATCTAATTCATCTAACAACAACATGTTTTCGATTATTTTTGTATTATAAACTGATGAAATTATTTTTACATGAGGATTTTTCTTATTAAATGCTATAATAATCTCATGTAAGATACAAGTCCCAACAGTCACACTTGCACCAACCCGAATAACTCCATTATGCTGCATTTCTCCCATAGCATCCTCTGCTTCTTGACTCAGATGCACAATATGTCTAGCATAAGTCATTAGTTTTTGACCAGCAAGGGTAATAAACAACTTCCGCCCTAATCTCTCAAATAGTTTGATCTGATAGTGTTCTTCCAATTCTCTGATTGCCTGACTGACAGAGGGCTGAGCAATGTAAAGCTTTGCCCCAGCAGCCGTCATATTTCCTTCATCACAAACACATAAAAAAATCATCAAATGTCGTAAGGTCATATATTCTCCTTTCTACTATAGGCAATTACCTATCTTTTTGATTACATTATAATATTTTACATATATTTTTTCAAATGTTATGATTACATTAAAGAAAGGAGAGATACATATGACCGGCAATAACACTCTTAGGAATCGACTACCAGGCATTTCCATTGTTACACTCATTGCCATTCCAGCTTGGTGGCTCGGAACATTCCTACCTTTAATTGGAGGCCCAGTCTTTGGAATTCTCTTCGGCATGATGATTGCATTGTGGAAAAGGCCGATACATTATGATGCAGGAATTCAATTCACGGCCAAAAAAATACTACAACTTTCGATTATTTTACTTGGTTTTGAAATGAATTTAGTAAAGGTTTTTGAGGTCGGCAGTCAATCTCTCTATATCATGATCTTTACACTCAGTGCTGCATTTTTAACAGCTTGGCTTGTTGGTCGTTATTTAAAATTACCTGAACATACAAGTATTTTGATTGGTGTGGGCACGGCAATCTGTGGTGGTTCGGCAATTGCAGCTACAGCGCCTGTTATATCCGCCAGTGATAAAGATGTTGCTTATTCCATATCTACTATATTTTTATTCAATATCGCTGCTGTATTTATCTTCCCTTTTACAGGACATCTACTTGGCATGAGCGATATGGGGTTTGGCATGTGGGCAGGAACAGCCATCAATGATACTTCCTCGGTTGTGGCTGCAGGGTATTCTTACAGTCATGAAGCAGGAAATTTTGCCACCATCGTTAAATTAACTCGCGCCCTTATGATCGTTCCCGTCACTATAACCCTTGCTCTTTTTACTGCAAGAAAAAATGCTTCTCATATTGACTACAACCTATTTAAAATATTCCCATGGTTTATTTTAGGATTTTTAATGACTTCTATTCTCAGTACAATAGAAATTCTACCTCCCTCACTTTGTAAAATCCTTGCTGAAGGCGGAAAGTTTTTCATCATCATGGCACTCACTGCCATTGGTCTTAACACCCATCTTAAGCAACTGATTCACCATGGCATGAAACCCATACTGCTCGGCTTATGTTGCTGGATCATGGTGGCCTTAGTATCACTGATCGCACAACAACATTTAGAAATATGGTGAAGTAAAATAAATACAATAGGCGCATCTAAAATAACGACAAGTCATTTTAGATGCGCCTATTGTATTTCATATCATTAATACTATAAATATTGCAGTGAGCATTTTTTTGAAAGAACGATCATAATAAAAATAAAACTCCTAGGAGTATACACTCACATGAATACTTATCACTCCGAAACTTATTTTCCTTTACCGAAATCAGTTGTGGCAAATCCTCTAGTTGGGAAGGCGCAATTCTCTGGGGCGATTTTAGTTCTGTCTGTGCGAGCGAATCCCATACCTGCAGTACTGCAATCGACTACACTATCATCTTGTTTTGCAACTTCATCTCGATTACCAAAGTCAGTCGTGGCAAATCCTCTTGGTGGTAAACCGCAACTTTCTGAAGCAATATCACTATTTTCTGTACGGGCGAAACCTTTACCTGCTGTACTACAATCTGGAACATTTACCTCACTAGTTTTTGTGGTCATATTAAGAATCCTCCTTATCGTTTTATTTTTTATCTTTTAATCATCTCAAGCAGATTTTAAAGATAAATGTTTCTATTAACTAATAATAATTATCTTTTAATAACTTATTTAATAATAATATCAAAATAAATAATTGTCAATCTTATTTTAAAATTTAATTATAAACATAAACTATGTTTTGCTTTGCCTTCTGGAGTTGAAATACTAGAGAGCTAAAAAAGATCTCCCTGTACGAAAGCATTCACCATTACATAGTATGTATAATAAAAAAGAAATTTAAACAAGTGCTCGAATAAAATTGAACCCCTTGTATTAGAACTTTTTTTAAGTCCAATACAAGGGGTCCATTCAATGTACAAAATTTATTATTTTCCGTTAGCAATCGATCAATAAGTCGTATTTACATTGTCACTTTAATCGTTCTTAACCAAATATACGGGGAAGAAATCCTTTTTTCGCCATCACATAAGCAATAGAACGATCATGATGAAATATCGGGATTCGTCTGATTGTCAGCGGGTTAGAAAACTCTGCAAAACCACTTTGCACTGAAAATCCTCCAAGATACCCAGCCTCACGAGCAATTTGAAGTGTTTCAGATTTATAGCTTCCACAAGGATATGATATAAAGTCAACTGATTTTCCTATGATTTGTTCCAAGTCAGACTTTGATTGATTTAGTTCTGTTGCTACATCTTTAGGGACTAATTCTCCAAGTGATCGATGTGTGATCGTATGAGATCCAAAATCCATGCCTACAGCCTGCATTTCACGGATTTGGGGGATTGTTAATCGATCATTATTTCCAACCATCCCTGTAATGATATAAAAGCTAGCCACCATAGAATACTTTTGAAGAATAGGAAAAGCATTTATATAATTGTCCAAGTAACCATCATCAAAAGTGATGACAATCGGTTTGCTTGGAAGTGATGAAGAATTCCCTTGCAAATGTTGTTTCACTTGTTCAAGGGATAATGCATTATATCCTCCATAAGATAAAAGTTCCATGTCTTGTTCAAAATGTTTAACACTAATTGTTAAGTCATCAGGTTCTGATCCTACACGATGATATAACAATATGGGTATACTTTTTATAAATTGATTGATTTCCTTGTATTCCGTAAAAAGAGATATACCCGATATCGTTGCGGCAACACCAGCACACCCTTTTAGAAATTGACGTCTAGTTATCATAGTTATATCTCCTTGTCTATATAAACTGATCACTACAGTACCAATGCCAAACCACATTGCGACTCATAAAACGATCATCCTAGCAAAAAGAATATTGAGCATCAATACTATTACTTACAGTACATTTTTCTATTGTACTACATCTTTAATCATAGTACCATTTTAAAATTTAACACAGCAAAGTACGACACTAAAATAATAACGTTAGTTAAATCAAATATCGGATATAAACATATATACTAGAAATCACAATGGATAATAACATTAAAGGAAATGCTACTTTAAAATAGCTACCAAATGAAATTGAATGACCTTCTTGAGCGGCCAGTCCAATGACAATGACATTCGCACTGGCTCCAATTAATGTCCCATTTCCACCCAAACAAGCCCCTAATGCCAAACTCCACCAAAGAGGTTCGAGATTAGCAACTCCCATCGTACCCATTTCTTTGATCAAAGGGATCATGGTGGCTACGAAGGGAATATTGTCTACAAAAGCCGAAGCAATCGCACTTAACCACAAAATGAGCATAGCAGTCGCCACAGAATTACCTTCTGTTAATTTCATTAGATCCTGGGCAAGTATAGAAATGATACCTGTCTCCACCAATCCAGAGACCAGTACAAATAATCCTACAAAGAAGAAGATCGTCAACCATTCAATTTTGTGAAAAATCCGCTCTAATTCATGCTCAGATTTTGCATAGGTCATGACGAGCAATAAGACTGCTCCTGAAAGGGCAACTGTAGCTGACTCCAAATGAAGAACTTGATGAAAACAAAAGGCACCAATCGTAAGCGCAAGGACAAATAAGGATTTTTTTAATAAAGGAATGTCTTGAAGTTGTTTTCTTTCATCCAGTGCCATCACTTTAAACTTAAGTTCATCCGTAGTTTTTAGACGTTTACGATAAATGACCACTAAGATTGATAAGGTACTCGCCAAAATGAAAAATGAAATTAAGGCTAAATTATTGGCAAATGCTGAAAAAGTTAATTCTTTGACGGCACTACCAATCATAATATTGGGCGGATCGCCAATCAAAGTTGCCGTACCTCCAATATTTGACGCAAGAATTTCTGTAATCAGATAAGGAATTGGATTCACTTTTAATTGAGCTGTAATACTGAAAATAACTGGAGTCATGAGAAGTACTGTTGTTACATTGTCTAACAGCGCTGACGCGATAGCAGTTAAAACACCAAGAGAAACAAGTAATTTAACAGGATCAGCATTTACTTTTTTAGCTGCCATAATTGCCAAATAATTAAATAAGCCCGTTTGACTGACAATTGAAACCATAATCATCATCCCAATTAACAGACCAATCGTATTAAAATCAATATGATGAAAAGCTGTTTCTTGGCTAATGACTTGAAATAAAATTAACAGCACAGCGCCAGCTAAAGCCGTAACAGTGCGATGGATCTTTTCTGAGATAATTAATGCATAGGCCAATAAAAAAACAATGACCGCAATGAGTGATTTTTCCATAGTAACGCTCCTTTTTATCGTTATTATAATCATAACTTATCAATTCATTGCATTTTTTTCTTAATTACTTAACTTCAACCCCTTCTTTTCCTTAGGCTCCTCCAAAAATGCAAAAAGAAGCCTGTCAGTGACAGACTCCTCCAAAATGCGAATTATGCTATTACCTATATTATATATTTTCTATGAATTGAAAGCAATGGTTAAAGCACGATATTTCTCTACTGAATTAATTCTACTAATTTTTCGCCTTTTATTTCTTCACCTTTCCATGGTATCACTGCAAAATTGCCTTCGGAAATTTCATCTACTTTATTGATCCATTGAATTTCGCCTAAAGATTTCGCTTTTAATAATGGACTTTGGGTATTTGTCATAAGTAAACTCGAATTAATAACCCACCATTTATTATTAATTCCTGCTCTTATTAAATCTTCACGCAATCGCATGGCTTCATATACAGGAGTCGCTTCAGGAAGTGTGACAATAACGACTTCTGTTTCCTTTTCATCCCGTAATCTTGGCAATAACTTCTTCACTGATTCTGGAATATCTCCCTGAGAGCGTTGTATTTCTTTATGATAACTTTGTGTGGCATCTAGTAGCAATAAAGTATGGCCTGTCGGCGCTGTATCGATCACGACAATCTCATTATCCGCCTTATCTACAATCTCAGCAAATGCACGGAATACAGCGATTTCCTGTGTACAAGGAGAACGAAGATCTTCTTCCACATAGGCGATATCTTCTTCACCCATGGTTTCTCTTGCCTTTGCCAGAACAGTTTCTGAATAGTTAAGAAGTTCTTCCTTCTCATCGATCTTACTTAAGGTAATACCATGGCCCTCTTCCACGACAAACTTCAGATGATCTGCTGGATCAGTGGTTGTTAAATGAACTTTTACACCTTTTGCGGCAAGACCAATCGCAATCGCCGCTGCTAAGGTAGTTTTTCCGACGCCACCTTTTCCCATAGTGAAAATAACTTTTTTCTTAGATGCATAAAGATCCTCTATTAAGGATTTCACCTTGGGTAGCTGAGCTTTCGCAAGCTTATAGTCTTGAGTTTCTAAATAATTTTCTTTTAATAACAGCCTTATATTTTTAATTCCTGTTACATTATAAGCACGTAAGGGAATGATGTAGGTTTGAATACCCTGCAGAGATTGAGGTATATTCTGCATGGCACTTTGTTGCTTACCATACAATGTATTTGCTATTTCATCATTTTCGATATCTAATTGGAGTACACCATTGATCACTAATAGCTGATTATTAACCCCAAGTTCCTTTAATTCATTGGAAGCTCGCTCAGCTTCTTGTAACGGGGAATATTCCGGTCTAGATATTAAAGCGAGAGTTGTCAAATTACCATCAGCTAAAGTGCTAACAGCATTTTTATATACTTCTTTCTTACTTTCAAGACCTGATAATTGACCCAAGCAAGATGCGCCATGGGTACTGTCACTAATGAAGTTACTCCACGCGGATGGTAATTGCAACATCCGCAAGGTATGACCCGTTGGTGCTGTATCAAATAGAATATGGTCATATTCGGCTTGCATTTTTTCATCAGTGATAAAGTTAGAAAACTCATTAAAGGCAGCAATTTCTACGGTACATGAACCTGAAAGCTGTTCTTCCATATTGCGCAAAACACTTGGCGGAAGTTTACCCCGATAAGGCGCAATCACCGATTCTTTATATTCTTTCGCCGCTTCTTCTGGATTGAGATTCGCCACCACAAGATTGGGAACTTCCTCAATGAGAGTACCTTTACTAGTCAGTTCTATACCAAATACATCTTGCAAGTTCGAAGCTGGATCAGTGCTAACAAGAAATACTTTTTTGCCTTGATCAGCTAAGGTAATGGCTGTCGCACAAGCAGTAGAAGTCTTACCAACCCCACCTTTCCCTGTGAAAAACAAATACTTAGTCAAATTTATATTGTCAGGATTAAAGACTTTATACATATAACGCCTCCGATTTAAAAATTAACAACATCCACCTTCACAACAACAATCACCTTTGCTCGGTGCAGGCACTGTCGCAATTTCCTCTTTTGATAAACCTGCCCATTTAGCAAATTCATCATCTGTAGGATATGCCTTGGTTTTCACGACTTGCCCATCGACGAGTGTAAGGGGTAAAATTTCTACATCTTCTTTCATCAAATACTCATTTACTATTTTATTATCGACAAAAGCTTGTGGTTCGCCTGAAAGACCATAGCGAATCACCGAGACACCTTTTTTAGTAAGAGTATTGATCGTCGTAGCTACCCTTAGCAGTTCTGGGTCAATACCAGGTCCACAAATTCCTGTTGAACAACACATTGCTGGATCAAAAATTTCAATTTTACTCATTTTTTTATCTCCCCTTATATTTATTATATTATGATGCATATGCTCGCACTCGAATATACGCATATATAATCTAGAACAAACTTTTTATCTTACCCTTGACTCAGCGCCTATAGTGCTAACTCTAGTTTCATCCCTATGGGTTTTTAGTATCTGTATTAGACTTAATTATTTTTATTCCCTTGCGATCAATCACTATAAAAATTAGTCTATAATCAGTTTAGTTGGGTTTTCAGAATTATAACATTACCATATTCAATTATAATCATATTTTACTTTTTAGAACCTGTCAATATAAGAAAAAAACTAAGTTTTTCTGATTCATTCCATTTTATCAAGTTATCAAGAATTCACGTTCTTCTTCTTTGTAGAGATAATTCCAGTATATATTTCAACAAGGAAATAAGTGCATTATTTCTTTCCTCAATTCACAATTTTAAATGAATTTTCCTATACTTTCGTCAGATATACATAGAAAAGAGGTATATTCCGCCTCTTTTCTAGTGAATCTTTACTGGATTTGTATAGCAATCGTAGAGGGATTTTCATACATTTATCTTAATAGAGCTTTAATTTCTTCTACACTAGGTATTTTCCCACTTACCTTAACCACACCATCCACTACTAATGCTGGAGTCGTCATTACACCATAAGACATTATTTTTTTGATATCTTCTACTTTTACAAATTCTGCCTCAACATTTAACTCGGCTGCTGCCTTTTTTGCTCCTTCCATCAAATCACTACATTTTTTACAACCCATACCTAAAATTTCAATTTTCATCATCATCGCTCCTACAATTTTATTGTATCTTATTTACAAAATAGCATTAAATAGATAACCGGTACCAATAATTGCAACAGATACAATACCAATAAATGTTGCAATTAATTTAGGTTTAAGTACGTTGCGCAGTATAATCATTTCAGGAAAACTTAAAGCTGTAACAGCCATCATAAATGCGAGCACCGTTCCCATACTCATTCCTTTTTCCATTAGGACATATACGATAGGAATAATACCAGCCGCATTCGAATACAAAGGAACCCCTAAAAGTACAGCAATTGGCACCGCAAAAAAGTTATCCTTCCCCGCATAAGCCACCAAAAAATCTTCGGGAGCATATCCATGAATCCCGCCACCGATCGCAATGGCAACAACAACATATGGCCAGACTTTACTCAAGATCTCTTTAGTATAATCAATGGCATAGTGTATTTTTTGCGAGATGTTCATTTCAACAATCTCACTTTGTCCAACTTTCATCTGATAGACATATTCTTCTACAAGATGTTCAAGTTTAAGTTTACCAATGATATATCCTGAGGCAATCGCAACCACGAGCCCAGTCGTGATATAGATAGCTGCCACCTTCCAACCAAACATTCCCCATAATAATACTAGAGCCACTTCATTCACCATAGGAGAGGAAATCAAAAAGGAAAAGGTTACCCCAAGTGGTACACCTGCTTCCACAAAGCCAATAAACACTGGTACTGCCGAACAAGAACAAAAAGGCGTAACGACTCCTAGTAAGGCCGCCATAATATTACCCCAAAATTCTCTTTTATGACTTAAGAGTTGTTTGGTACGTTCAGGTGAAAAATAAGTCCTAATGATCGATACAAAAAATATAATCACGATTAACATAAAAAATATTTTTAGAGTATCATAAATAAAAAAATCTACTGCACCAGCAAGCCCAGTTCCAGGCTCAAGCTTAAAAATTTCATAAGTCATATAATCTGCAAAAGTTTGAAACAAATTCAGCACCTCCTTATTATATTACATTTTTATAATATGATAATATATTAATAACTACCTTGTGTCAATAGCAGCTCAGACCTACCGCCCCTGAACATTTCTCCAATTTTATAATTGGATACTATGTTTCAGACACTATAATCACTCCTCTAGTCTCGATTATTTTATTATATGCCCACACCCACCATTGGTTCGCTTGTATTTTTTACTCGTGACATATTCCTTACATAAAAAATTAAACTAATCCCACCGACGATTAATAAAGTAACAAGTAATCGCCAGTAGCTGTACTCGCTAAATTTTCATCTCGCAGGCGGTTTATTCCCATAGCAAAAGACTCCTACCAGCTTTATGGTAGGAGTCTTTACCGCTTTCACGGGAGTAACGGCGAACGCCATAGTCTATAAGTTGTTACCAAAATTATACTGTAACTTTTAAAGCCATGTTAATAATTAAAAATTCATGATAATATAACAAAAAAGACTCGCTCTCAATCGTTATTTTTTCAAATTGAAGGTTTTTCCACTACTTGAAAAACTTCAATATACTTTGACTCTGTCCAATTTGCTGACTCAATGTTTTCTCTGCAGCACAAATCACGTCCATCACAGATGTATATACAATTCGGTAAATGACTTTCTGTCCTTCTTTCCGCGAATCGATAATTCCCTGTTTTTTCATCATACTCAAATGTTGAGACAAATTAGACTGTTCAATACCAATTTCTTCAAGTAAGTCACAGACACAAAGTTCACCATGCTCCAAACAATGAAGTATTTTAATGCGCACTGGATGGCCTAATGTTTTAAAAAAATCGGCTGTTAATTTTATCACTCTATCTTCTGCCATGTTACGATCCTCCTCTGGCGAAATTCGAAGAAATTCTTACGCTGACACATTCCTACATATTTATAGTATAACAGTTCATCCCAATAATTGAAATTTCTCTGCACTACAGTAATCCAAAAACTCCTTTAATGAAATCAGATATTTTAAATATAAAAACAAGCATATTTTAGATAAGAATATATTATCTAAAATATGCTTGTTTTATATATTTTTTTCTATACTAATTCAATTTTTTATTTTTTCGCAATATATTTTCGAATATCGACAGCAACAGCCGCAACAATAATTAAGCCTTTGATGATCAATTGCCAATATGGGTTCATACCAACAAAAGTCAGACCATAATTGATAACCGTAAAAATTACGACCCCAACTAAAATGCCAGGTACTGTACCGATACCACCAGTTGTTGATACACCACCAACAACACAAGCGGCGATAGCATCAAGTTCATACATATTACCGTAATTATTCGTGGCACCACCTGTTCTTGCAGCTTCTAGAACTCCAGCGAAACCATAAAGAGCTCCAGCAATTGCATAGATCATGATAATATTAAGGCCAACATTAATCCCTGAAACAGTCGCAGCATTCATGTTGCCACCAATGGCATACATATTTTTCCCTAGTTTAGTTTTATTAAAAATAACCCATACAATAAACGATACAACTAAAGCAATAATAACAATATAAGGAATTGAGTAAGGGCCCGTTCCGATCGATCCGGAACCAATCTCAGTAAAATCCATCCTCAAGCCACCGATTGGTTGAGATTCATTTGGTTTCATATCAAAATAAATAGAATTTACACCATATACCATAACATAAGTACCTAATGTCGCAATGAAAGGCGGTACACTAAACTTAGCAACAATCCATCCATTGATTAAGCCAACAAGTAATCCACCGGCTACTGCAATCAGAATCGGTATCCATATTGGCATATCAGGTAAATCAGGAAAGAACCGACGTGAATAATCAGCAACTTGGAGCATAGAGGCCGATAATACGGCTGCCAAACCAACGACACGTCCTGCCGAAAGGTCAACCCCTGCGGTAATGAGTACAAAACCAGCACCAAGAGCAATAATAACCCGTGTGGAAGACTGCATCAGTATATCACGTAAAGTATTGATCGATAAAAAGTTAGAATTATATATGGCGATTGCAACAATTAAAACAAGCAAGACGCCATAAATTGCATACTGCAAAGCAAATTCATTCATTTTTTTCATATTAAATTCCATGGGATGTTACCTCCTTCGTTTAGTCCATATATAGGGTTGCATGACGCATGATTTCTTGTTCAGTAGCCTCGTCTCGATTAAGAATTCCTGTTAATCGACCCTCACACATCACCATAATTCGGTCTGACATTCCTAAAATTTCAGGCATTTCAGAAGAAATCATAATGATACTTTTTCCTTGTTTAGCAAGTTCAAGAATAATGGTATAAATTTCATACTTTGCCCCAACATCAATCCCTCGTGTTGGTTCATCAAGGAGCAAGATCTCTGGGTCAGTCAAAAGCCAGCGTCCTATCAAGACTTTTTGTTGATTTCCTCCTGATAGATTTTTGATTAACTCATTGACTGAAGGCATTTTGACTCTGAGTTTTTCAGCACTTTTTGTTGCATCTTTTTTCATCTTCTCTTCATCAAGTAAGAAATAAGAAGTTTGGTAAGCATCAAGGTTAGCAATTGCCGTGTTCTCTGTAATCGGAAGCACAGGGAAGATTCCTGTAACACGTCGTTCTTCTGTCAGTAAGGCAATTTTATGTTTTTTAGCATCAGCTGGTGATTTAATGCTGACCTCTTGACCATTCATAATAAATTTCCCTTTTTCCACTGCACGCAGACCAAAAATTGCTTCAACGAGTTCAGTCCGCTGCGCACCAACAAGGCCACCAATGCCTAATACTTCCCCTTTTTTAAGGTCAAAAGTCACATTTTTAAAAGAGCGCGGATTTGTTGATGTCAAATTTTCAACTCTCAGTACCACATCACCAGGTACGTGAGTCCGATCAGGGAAACGATTTGTCAGATCACGTCCAACCATTTTAGAAATAATGAGATCCGTTGTCATTTCTGAGGCATTCCAGGTGCCAATATACTTACCATCACGCATAATTGTAACATCATCTGATATTTGGAGAATTTCTTCCATTTTGTGGGATATGTAGATAATTGAAACGCCTCGTTGCCTTAAGTCTCGGATAATTTTAAATAATTGTTCTACTTCTGTTCCTGTCAATGATGATGTCGGTTCATCCATAACGATTATTTTTGCATTAAAAGACACAGCTTTTGCGATTTCAATTGTTTGAATCTTGGATACAGATAAGGTTTTAACTAGCGCGCTTGGATTGATGTCAATTTCAAGTTGCTTAAACAAAGCCTCAGTTTCCGTATACATTTTATTATGATCTACGAATTGAAAAGGTCCAAACCCTTTCATCGGAAAACGTCCTAACCAAATATTTTCCATTACATCACGATGAGGAATGGGATGAAGTTCTTGATGGATCATGGATATCCCATAATTAAGGGCATCTTTAGAATTATGAATTTCTAGTTTTTGACCATTCAAAAATATTTCACCAACATCTTGTTTATAAATCCCAAAAAGACATTTCATAAGAGTTGATTTGCCTGCACCATTTTCTCCCATCAGGGCATGAACAGTGCCAGGCCGTACTTTCAATGTCACATCATCAAGGGCTTTGACGCCAGGAAATTCTTTCGAAATATTGTTCATTTCCAATAAAAATGCAGTGTCCACCATAATAGCGCCTCTCTTTCTCTCCAAGGCTTTTTTTACATTGTATAGAATAATAATGGCAAGGGTACAACGCTCAATACATTGGCCCTTGCCATTTTTAAAGAACAATCTAATCCACTTACTTCAAGGAAAACTGAACTTACTGTAAGCCTTATTTTCCTTGTTTGGAATCAAGAAAATTTTTTATTTTCTGATTCTGCTAAACATTATTTAGCGTCGTTAATGTTTTCTTTCGTAATCTTTTTGTAGTCAATCCATACATATTTACCATCAGTGATAACATAACCAGTATTTTCTTTAGTAGGATTTTCACCTTTAGCAAGTACGCTTGCAAGGCTGAAAGTTGCTTTACCTTGGTTATTTGCATCATTTAAAACTGTACCATACAATGTACCTTCTTCTAATGCTTTTAATGCAGGAGCTGTAGCATCAACACCAACTACAGGCATATATTTGCCATCTTTGAAATAACCTTTAGCTTTTAATGCTTCAATAGCGCCTAGAGCCATATCATCATTATTAGCAAGTACAACATCAATTTTACCTTCATTAGCAGCTAAGAAGGCTGCCATTTTTTCTTGGCCTTTTACACGATCCCACATAGCAGTATCTTCAGCAACTTTTTCAATTTTTAGACCTGCTTCTTCAATTGTTTTAATTGCAAATTTAGTACGCATTTCAGCATCTTGGTGACCTGGTTCACCTTTAAGCATTACATAGTGAATCACGCCATCTTTGGTTGGATGAGCTTTGAAATAATCTACGACCAATTGCCCTTCCATGATTCCAGATTGTTCAGCTTTTGCGCCAACATAATATACTTTATCCCACTTTTTCATATCTTCAGTTAAAGGTTCACGATTCAAAAATACAACAGGAATATTAGCTTTTTTGGCTTTGTCAATAATAACACCAGCAGCATTACGATCAACAGGATTAATCGCAAGAGCTTTTGCTTTTTTGTTAATGAACAAATCAACTTTGTCATTTTGAGTTGGCTGTGAGTTTTGGCTATCAACGATTTCTAATTGAGCTTTACCTTCTGCAGCCTTGGAGATTGCACTACGTACACCACTCATAAAAGTATCATCAAACTTATAAATGGCTACACCAATTAAATCTTTTCCACCTTTACTTGCATCAGTTGCAGGTGCATTGCTCGAACATCCAGTCAGTAGTACACCAGCTAATAAGGTTGACATCATGAGCGCTTTCCAGTTCTTTTTCACAGATAACCCTCCTAAAATATTTTTGTGGAATATTTTATGCTACAAAACAGTTCTCCTTACCTAAAATGACTTCTGCTTTATAACATTGCCACCATTGTGCATGCTACCTAGATCCAAGCCATACAGATTGCGTAATTTCAGCAAATACCATATCAGCTACACCTTTCATTGTATTCTCGGTAGCTAAGTCGGAAAAACGGATTTCTAAGACACTGCTGCAGCTTTCAAAAGATCGATCGCCGACAGTCTGTCTGACTATATCTTCAATAAATTGACGGGCTTTAACAATTCCGCCGCCAATTACAACTATTTTCGGATTGAAAATATTCACTAAATTGGCAATACCTATGCCTAGATAACGGGCTACCTGACCTAAGATACGAATAGCAACTTCATCACCTTCAGTTGCAGCCTGATAAATAATATTAGGAGTAACGAGAGTGAGTTCGCCATTAACGAGATCGCAAACTAAAGATTTTTGGCCTTCTTTTATTGATTTTACTACCATATCAACCAGGGCATTTTCAGATGCCAAGGCTTCCATACAGCCATAATTGCCACAACTGCACACGGGCCCTGAAATATCGATAGTCGTATGACCAACTTCCCCCGCACTACCGTTGATACCACGATACATTTTTCCATTAAACATAATGCCTGATCCAATACCATGGCTTACTTTTAATAAGATCATACTATCAGCATCTTTCACCGATCCATAGTAATACTCACCATTGATCAAGGCTTTGGCATCATTTTCAACAAAAGTTGGAATACCTGTTTTTTCTTCAATAATCCTTCTAATCGGTATATTTTTCCATCCTATATTCGGTGCAAATACTGAAATACCTTCTTTAATTTTAACAGGTCCTCTTACAACAACCCCAATTGCTGGCACAATGGCAGTAGCTGATTCCTTACAATGAGCAATCATTAGTAACATCAGCTCAATAACTTCTTCTTTTGTCATGCCTTTGATTTTTTTATTTTCTTTATAGTGGATCTGAAAGCTAGAATCAACCAAATAGCCAATCATCTTTTCAGACCGAATATGGATAATAATAATCTGAGCAATTTTGGGATTAACCTTCAGTAATAAAGGACGTCGCCCCCCACTAGACTCTCCAATGCTATCTTCTAAAATTATCCCTAAATCAAGCAGTTTTGACGTGATATTCGTCACCGTAGGAGGAGTCAATCCTGTCAGCTTTGCAATATCGGCTCTCGATATCAAGCCTTGACGCCGAATGACATTCACAATCTGTTCATCATTACTACCGTTTGCCTGTTTAAAAGTATGTGTAATCACATTTTCCATTTCATCTCCTACCTTATGTCACTAAACTATCACGTTATCAGTTTTACACCATCAGCAATGCTCGCTACATAAAAATCTGGTGTTAAACCTGTAATTTCATTGTATCCTTGATATACCGTGCGCTTAAATTCTTCGATCTTTTCCATTTTAACAAGAGCAATTGCACAACCACCAAATCCTGCGCCAGTCATACGTGCACCAATACATCCCGCTGACTCAAGAGCACAATCAACAATCGTATCGAGCTCTAATCCTGTCACCTCATAATCATTTTTTAGAGATAAATGTGACTGTGTCATCAAATGACCAAATCCTATTAGATCTCCCTGTGCTAACAACTCAGTTGCTAATAAAACACGATGATTCTCTGATATAACATGCTGAGCCCTACGCTGCAGAACTGAATCTTCAATGTATGCTTCAACGTCTGTCAACAATGCCTGGCAAAGATTGTCTACTGAGCGATGCTTTCGTATAAGCTCCAAGGCCTCTTCACATTCTCCTCGACGCTGATTATATTTCGAGTCTGCTAATTCCCGTTTTTTATTCGTATTCATAATCACTAAACGATACTCACCAAGAACAAATGGAATGTATTTGTAGCTTAGATTTTGACAATCAAGGAGTATAGCGCACTCTTCACGCCCCATAGCCACGGCAAACTGATCCATAATACCACAATTCACTTTTGTAAACTCATTTTCTACTTTCTGACAAAATCTAGCTAATTTTACACAATCAATCGTATGATCACCATTTGCATAGCGCAGCATATATGCGGTCAAAACTAAAATCGCAGCGGAAGAAGAAAGCCCAGCGCCATCGGGAAGATTGCCTGAAAATAAAATTTCACAACCTCTTATGGAATGACCATAATCTAATAAAAATTTGATAACCCCCTTCGGATAATTACCCCACCCATCTTTCCCCTCATAGAGTATAGGTGTCTTTAGGTCCACACTCACTTTAAGTGGAGTATTCATAGATTTCAAGTGAACCACTTGATCTGAACGAAAGCGCAAGATACCATAAACACCGAGTGATAGAGCTGCAGGAAATACAACGCCACCATTATAGTCAATATGTTCACCAATCAAGTTAACACGACCAGGAGCAAAAAAGCACTGCATAGGTTGGTCACTAACACCAAATTCTTCCTCGAATGCATTTTTTAGTTGATCGATCTCCATCATGTAGATTCCTCCTGCATATTCACCACTTTTACATAAGCCCGGCGCAGCATTTCAGCAGTTTGTTCCACAGCCAGAGGATTGCAGGCCGCCCATGCTCCCATTTCTGATGAAGCATAATACTTTATTTTATTGGCTTCTCTAAGGGGTGTATAAAATTCAATATGGAAATGATAATAGTCATCGGCATCTTGATAATCATCACTGTTGACTGGTGTTTGATGGAAACACATCATATACGGAAATAGTTTGTCAAACAACTGATCAAAAGCACCTGTAATATTTTTAAGCATCAATGCTAAATCCCGTCTTTCTTGTTCATCAAATTCAGTAATATTGCCTTTGTGATTTTTACTTACAATAAATACGCCATAAGGATAATCTGTAAAGAATGGAATGTACGCTAGGAAGCTTTGATTTTCAGCAATGATGCGTTGCTTGCTTTGCATTTCCTCTTGATTCATATCGCAAATCAAGCACCTTCCCTGATCTTGATAATGTTGTCGGCAGCTATCAAGTTCAACTTGGATTTTTTGTGGCAAAAAAGGATAAGCATAAATTTGACCATGAGGATGGGGCATCGTAACCCCCACTTCTTCTCCTCTATTTTCAAATTGAAAAATATATTTGACTTTAGGATCTTGAGATAATATTTGATATCGCTCAGCTAAGAGAGATATTAATTTATGAATATGATCAACAGATAAACTCGGTAACGTACTGTGGTGATTAGGAGAATATAAAACGACCTCACATTTACCATAATTGGGTGCAATTTTATACAATCCACTTTGAGGACTATCAGATTTTTCGGGCATCGGTGTTAATGCCGGGAAATCATTATCATAAGTATGTACATCATATTGATCAGGTACTTTTCCAGAACCTGGGCAAAAAGGACACCAATCTTTAGGTAATTGTGGTCGATCTTGCCGATTTGATGCAACCATTGTCCATGTTTGTAGCAAAGGATTCCATCGGAGTTCAGCCATTTTTATCCTCCTATCTAATGTTTTAACAATGAATCAACGAAAGAGTCTGTTAACTCATATTGCATAATTTTTACAAAAAAACCGAATACTTTATTTAGTGTTTAACTAAGTATTCGGTATAAATTACAAAAAACCTTTCTGAATTCAATGAATTTTAAAATTTATTGAATTATTTTTTAAAAAATCAGAAAATGTATCACATTCTGGATCATAAGTAAGGATAATTGAGACTTTGATTTGACTTTGCGTATGGCATATGCCATATGCAAAGTTTATTTTAATATTTCATCAATAAGTGCCAGTTCTTCCTGTTCAAAATCAAGGTGATCTAACGCTCTTACGCAGTCATCAATTTGGCTAACTTTACTGGCCCCAATTAAGACAGAGGTAACTCGTTCATCGCGCAACACCCAGCCTAATGCCATCTGAGCGAGATTCTGACCCCGTTTTTTTGCAAGATCATTCAACATTCTGACTTTCATCATTAATTCATCAGTAATATCATCAGACTTTAAGAAAGTACTTTGACTAGCGGCACGTGAATCTTCAGGTATACCATTCAAATATCGTTCAGTCAATATTCCTTTCCCCAAAGGAGAAAAAGCAATACAACCTACTCCATTCTCTTTTAAAACATCTAGCAATCCATCCTCAACCCATCGATCTAACATGGAATATCGTGGTTGATGTATGAGGCAAGGCGTACCGAGTGCCTTTAATATAGCAAAAGCTTGTTTAGCTTGATCTGGGCGATAATTTGAAAGGCCTACATATAGGGCTTTTCCTTGACGTACTAACAGATCAAGAGTCATCATGGTCTCTTCTAAAGGCGTATTAGGATCAGGGCGATGGTGATAAAAAATATCTACATAATTCAGCCCCATCCGTTTCAAGCTTTGATCAAGACTTGCGACAAGGTATTTCTTCGATCCATGATCACCATAAGGTCCTGGCCACATGGTATACCCTGCTTTTGTTGAGATGATCATTTCATCCCGATACTTCTGAAAATCACCATGTAATATTTTCCCAAAAGTTTCTTCTGCTGATCCTGGCGGTGGTCCATAATTATTAGCCAAATCAAAATGAGTAATTCCCAAATCAAAAGCACGCCGAACAAGCGCACGTCCATTTTCATAATTATTCACACCACCAAAATTATGCCAAAGCCCTAGGGAAATTGCCGAGATTTTCAAACCGCTGCTTCCACACCGATTATATTTCATGTGTTGATATCGTTCAGAACTTATCGTATGTGACATCTTACCTTCCTCCCGACTATAAAATTTTATACATCACACCACCATTTTATAAACTATTGATTATGCCTTCTAATTCATTGATTGTCATGGCACCTGATTTACGATATTTGATCATACCATGTTTATTAATGATAATTGTCGTGGGAATGGCAGTGACTTGAAAGTTTTTTGCAACTGCTCCATCTTTATCAAGCAATACTGGCATTGTATAGTGATTTGCATTCATAAAACTTTTGATTTTTCCCTCAGATTCATGCAAATTCACAGCATAAAAATCAATTTTTTGTCGATTTCTTTGAGCGAAAACTTCGAGATCAGGCATTTCTTCTTGACAAGGCGGACACCAAGTTGCCCAAAAATTGATCACTATGATTTTTCCAGATTGTCCGACTGTGACTTCTGAACCCGTCAAACTATCCAGATTAAAAGGAGCTAAATTTTGTCCTACCCTGACACCAATCCCAGGACTCGCTGACGTCTTATTAGTATTCCCATCAAAATGAGAATACCAATAGTAACCTGAAGCTAACATAATAAGAAAAACTGCAAAGATTATATTTCTTCTATTGATATAATCATCCCCTTCTGACTGCATGGAAAACTAGTTCATCCTTCGCCAAGCACGCTCTTAATTCCTTTTATTAAAAAACTTTGCAATCTATTTTATATTTATTAAATAGCCATATTTTGTTATACTATAACTTAGTATTCTAATATCACGAGGAGGACTCTATGCACCAATATCTCTTTTTTATCGGTGATTTTCCGATTAGGGCTTATGGTTTAATACTCAGCCTGAGTATTATTTTAGCAACAGGCACAGCTTATTTTTTAGCAAAACAAGATGGTCGTTGGCATCAACATGTGCCTGATATAGGAATTGTTGGTGGTTTGGCAGGAATTGTCGGCGCACGCTTATGGGACGTTTTTTTCTTTGACTGGGGTTATTATCAACATCACTTATTAGAAATCCCTTTTGTCTGGCAAGGAGGAATGGCCATCCAAGGTGGTATATTATTTGGTATCATTGCAGGATGTATCTATACTAAACGTCATCATATTGACACTTGGGCCTTTGCTGACATTGTTGCTCCTGCCATTATTATTGGACAATCCATTGGTCGTATGGCCAATCTACTCAATGGTGATGCCTTCGGCAATCCAACTGGTGGCCCTTTTGGTATCATCTATCCAGCGACAACCTTAGCGTACCAAGTGTATGGTAATCAACCGCTCTGGCCTGCTGAAATTTGGGAAGGACAAATTGATATTATTATCTTTGTCCTCTTACTCATGTTTCGTACAACAAATCATGCCAAAGGCCAGGTTTTAATTTTGTACGCCGTTTTATATTCCGTGGCGCGTTTCTTTCTAGAATACTTACGTGGCGACTATGGCACTCTATTCTTAGGATTAAAATCAGCCCAATTGACAAGTCTCACAGTCATCATTTTGGGCATCATTTTATTTATTTGGTGTGGTCTACGCAAAAAGCCCATAGAACCAGTAAAAAAGCAATCAAGCAGTCTGAAAAAAAGATAATTTATCTCTTTTCATCATTCGAACGAAAACTTCAACGATTTGCCGGTCAAATTGGGTATCACTACAACGTGTTAACTCTTGCAATGCATCACTGATCGACATACTCACCTTATACGTACGGTTCGTCGTCATGGCATCGAAAGCATCTGCCACAGCAACAATACGTGCTCCTAATGGGATATCCTCTCCTCGCAAACCGTCAGGATATCCCCCCCCATCAATGCGTTCATGATGGTGACGGACAATGAGCGATACACTCTGTAAGATTTTAACTTTACTAACAATATGATAACCAATGATAGGATGGTCTTTTATCAGCTTAAACTCTTCATTTGTTAACCGCCCTGGTTTACTGATAACAGCATCTGGTATTCCGATCTTTCCTACATCATGCAAATGGGCACCAATATGAATCAGATATTGTTCTTCATCTGACAAATTCAGCTCTTTTGCAATGGCCAAGGATATTTCAGCGACTCGTTCAGAATGTCCACAGGTATAACTATCCTTTGCGTCCACTGCAGCTGCCAGCGCATCAACAACTTCATGTAAATCATCTACTGTAAAAGGTGCTATAAGCATCTATATCTGTCCCCTTTAACTCACTTCCGTTAACGATAACCATTATCATCTTTCTATTCTATACTATCTACCTAAATTGTCAATATCAACCACAGCTCTACTTAGAGTCATTAAGCCGCAAAACCAATGGGTTTTGCGGCTTAATGATTTTAGATGTAACGCCTATTTCTCATAAACTGCAATGACTTCAATTTCTACACTTACATCCCGCGGCAATCTAGCAACCTGTACACAAGCACGAGCTGGCTGTTCAGTTGTAAAGTATTGAGCATAGACTTTATTAACAGTTTCAAAATCTTCCAGATCTTTTAAAAATACACTTGTTTTCACGACATGATCACAAGTTAAACCTTCATGGGCTAAAATGGCTTTCAAATTATTAAGAACTTGATAGGTTTGTAACTCAACTCCACCGTAAACAATTTGACCACTTACAGGATCTAGTGGAATTTGACCAGAAACAAATAAAAAGCCATTGGCTTTGATAGCCTGAGAATAAGGTCCAATCGCTTGAGGTGCCCCATTTGTACTAATAACAGTTTTCATATCAATAACCTCCTACAATTCTTTTTAAGTATACACATTGCATTAAACATTTTGACAAGTAAAAAATTAATCTTTCACCTTCATTAATGCCTCATATATAGATTACTATTATTTTCGTTAAAAAGAAGAAAATTCCTTCAAAATTTATTCATTGCCAATAATAGTCCATAGAGTAAAGCTTGAGGTCTAGGTGGGCAACCAGGCACATAAACATCAACTGGCACCACCTCATCCACTGCTCCTCGAAGAGCATAACTCTGACTAAAAACTTGACCACTCGCAGCACATGCACCAACTGCTATCACAATCTTAGGAGTCGGCACAGCCTCATATGTCATTAACAAGGCTTGGGTTAAATTTCGAGTCACCACCCCCGTAACCATTAGCAAATCAGCATGCCGTGGTGAAGCTACAAAATCAATGCCATATTGTTGCACATCATAAATCGGATTACTTAAAGCGTTCATTTCAAAATCACAGGCATTACATGACCCAACATCAACATGCCGGATATGAAGGGAACGCCTTAATATAGACCAGATTTTCTTTTTTAATAAATGACCTGCTTCATCACCTAAACTACCCGATAATGTAGCTAACTTATAATGATCCGTATGTTTAATTTGTTTCTTTTCACACTGCTCTACACATCGTCCACAAAAAATACAGGCATTATGATTCATATGTAGTGAGTCATTTACAATAAAGATAGCTTTTGTCGGACAAACTTTGGTACAAGCTTGACACTCTATACAATCCTGATCTTCAATAACGACTTCCCCTCGAAAACGAGTCGGTACTTGCCCATCATCATACTTTTCAGTTACCTTACCTGTGGAAATGATTTTTTTAAAGATATTGATCATGATCTACACTGCCCCCTTAGCGATCAAGACATGCATAACACAGTTCAAAACTCTTATTAATCAAAGGAAAATCAGGAATAATATTCCCAGGAACGGCAGCTGTAACAGCAGGCCAGTTATGATAGGATGCTGAGCGTACAAAATAACGATAAATTGTATGATTCTCTCCTACCATAAGCCAATGAACATTGCTCCCCCGCGCCGATTCGCTCCAGCCCAAACCGCTACTATAAGGTTTTATTTTAGGAATATCCACTGCAAGTACTCCTCGCTCCTTTGGCATATTTTCAATAATTTGTCTAATCATTTCCATTGAATACTCTACTTCATCAGCTCTAACCCATAATCGAGCCGCTACATCTCCACTTGCATGTACTGGTACTGAAAAATTCAATTTTTGATAAATCGAATAAGGATGATCACGACGCAAATCAATATCAACTCCTGAAGAGCGAGCCGCCACACCTACAACCCCTAAATCAAGGGCTGCCTGCCTTGTAAGTATACCGGTTCCCTTCACTCGATCAAGAAAAACACTATTATTATGCAGCAGTCCCATCAGTTCTACAAACTCATTCCCTAACAAGTCTAACTGTTTTTGAATTTCCCGGGAAATATCTATAGAAATATCAAAATTAACCCCACCTAGAATGACCATTCCTCGCAAAAAACGATTACCAGTGATCGTTTCATTTAAACGCATGACTAATTCTTTAAGACGAGCCCCTTGACTAATACCTACAGAAAATCCTAAGCCCGCACACAAATTACCAATATCCCCAATATGATTGTATAAACGTTCCATCTCTGCAACCAGACATCTTATGTATTGAGCACGCTGTGGGACTTCAACGTGCGCTATTGTTTCAATAGCCTGGACATAAGATAGTGTATGTGAGACGCTACATGCACCACAAATACGCTCAGCTTGATACAATCCGAGTTCCAGCGATAAACCTTCAACTCCTTTTTCAATACCTCTATGAGTAAAAAACAATTTTGCATCCAAATGAATCATCTGTTCACCAGACTGGCTAAACCGAAAGTGCCCTGGTTCAATAATACCAGCATGAATAGGACCAACAGGCACTTCAAAGATTCCTTCCCCTTGTACACTTATCATGGGATAAGGAACATTTGCCTCTGGTACCTTATTGACTGAGAAATCCTTACGCAAAGGATATAAACCTATTGGCCAATTTTCATGAAGTACGAGACGACGTAAATCAGGATGTCCAATGGGCACGAGACCAAATAAATCATGAATTTCCCGTTCATACCAAGCTGCAACTTGAAAAAGCGGCGTCAAAGAAGGAAATTCTAAACCATCCTGAGGATTTATCATACTTTTAAGCCCTTTAAAAGTATGTTCCCCTGCAAAAATACAATAAATAGCAAAGCAATGATTCATAGCACGTTCATCATTGGCAAACATGGCGGTCAGCTCATATTTGCCTCCACAGTATATTTCTTTTGCTTGTTTGACTAAATCACAGATAGCAACTTCTTGATATTCCACATGATTATCCTCCCACTAGAATAGATGTTGCGATCAATAGCATCTCATTTAACCATGTTGGTATATAGACTCCTGTTACGGCAACAAGTCCTACAGAAATGACCATTGCCACATAGGCCAGCTTGTCAATCGAGACCGTAGCTGCTCTTGATTTGGGTTTAGCACCAAAAGACATTGATAGGCAATAATACATCATACCCGCGAAAATTCCTGCAAGTAAGAATAGAACCAGGACTCCCAATACTACCCACCCACTTTCAAAAGCTCCTTTGATTACAATTAATTTACTAATAAATATGCCAAAAGGTGGTGTGCCAGTAATAGCAAGTATGGTCATAATAAACAAAGCGCCGATGAGGGGCATGGCTTTCACTAACCCACGAATTCGCGCAATATGTTTAGTCTGGTATTCTTGAATGATCGTACCTGCCATATAAAACAAAGCAGATTTAGCAATGGCATGATTGATCATATGTAATAATGCACCATAGACTGCCTGAGGAACACCAATACCAATTCCCAGTATAATAATTCCCATATGTTCGACACTCGAATAAGCTAACAATCTTTTGATATCATGTTGTACTAAGATAAACGGAATCGCGATGACAATGGAAAATACACCAAAACCGATCAATAAATAGTATAGGAATTCACGATTAACAACAGCCTGCACTATAATTAAATTTCGCATCACAGCATATACAGCACAACTCAGTAGTGCCCCAGATAACAAACCACTCACTGGTGATGGTGCTTGACTATGGGCATCTGGTAACCAGGTATGCATAGGTGCTAAACCAGCTTTTGTCCCATAGCCAATTAAAATGAAAATAAATGCTAATTTTGCAATGGCTGGATCAAGTTGAGCGCCTATTTTTTTAAGCTCCAACCAACTTAAAGCTTGTAACTCCCCACCAGCCACATTAACCTGAGCATAATACAATAAAATAGTCCCAAGTAATGCAAGGCAAATCCCAACTGTACACACCATCACATATTTCCAAGCAGCTTCTAAAGCCGAATGATTAAAATAAAATGCAACTAATAGGGCCGATGCTAAGGTCGTCGCTTCCACTGCGACCCACAGTAAACCCAGATTTTCCACAAGGAGTACACTCATCATGGTAAAAACAAATAAATTAAATAAACCATAATACCGACACAACATTTTAAATGTAATATGGCCATGGACCAATTCTTTTTCCATGTAGGGAATAGAAAACAACGTTGAGGTTAATGTTAATACTGCAACGATCATGAGCAGTATCCCACTTAATTGA
Organism: Pelosinus sp. sgz500959; assembly: GCF_042610375.1. NCBI lineage: Bacteria > Bacillati > Bacillota > Negativicutes > Selenomonadales > Sporomusaceae > Pelosinus > Pelosinus sp. sgz500959. The sequence continues at coordinate 218,279 of NZ_JBGJZL010000003.1, read as the reverse complement.
TCTACATATAGCATTTTATATTGAAACGCTCCTGCCACTGTAATTTGATATATAACAATACCTAAAACTAAACTTGTTACTAGGCAGCCGATCAAATTAATCCAGCGTATTCCAGTTGTTGTCCTCTGAAATAAAGATACAAAACCCGTTACAATCGGCAAAAACAGGACTATTAATAGCAGTTCTCCCACACTATCATCCCTTTAATTTTTTTAACATACTAGTATCTGTTGATATACCTGATAATTTCAGTCGATATGTTAAAATACCTAGCACGACTACCGCTACCAAAACGTCAAAGAAAACTCCAAGTTCAATAATTAAAGGTAATCCCTTTGTGACTGACAATCCGACCAAATAAATCCCATTTTCCATAGTAATCAACCCCACAATTTGCATCACAGCTTGCCTACGCGTCATAATCAAAAGCAGACCAATGAGAGTCATGGCAACAGCGGTAGCCAAAGCATCACGACTACCAGCCCCAGGTAAAGCTTTGTCAATCAGGCTGTACGCTAACACAATTGCAATGCAGGCTGCAGCAGCTGAATAATTCATATTTAAAATTGGATGATCTTCACTTTCATGTTGCAAATTATCAACAATATTCATTAAGCCATAAGGAATTAATCCGACTTTTACAACAGCAGTTAATGCAGCTCCAATATACATATGAACTGCACCTGTTTCAATCCCAACTGCAGCACAAGCCAAAGCTACCATAAAAGACTGTGCTAATATTAAATTAACAGCTGTACTAAGCCTTGATACACGAGTCAATAATAACGCTGTAAATAAGAGTAAGATTGTAAGAATATTCATCTTTGCTCCTCCTTAGCATGGCAATTCTTAATAAGCTACGAGTGCTAATAATGATAACAAACAAGATATGGCTAAAAAATTTGGCACCTTAAACAACCGCATTTTATTCGTACTTATTTCAGTAAAAGCAATCAGTATGGCTATAAAAAAAACTTTCACAAGCATCCAACCAAAATAATAACTTTCTAGAGGATTTCCTGGTAAAAAAAATACTACAAATAGGAAAATCATACTTAATTGTTTAGTTGCTGATGCAAAAAAAATCAAAGCCAATCGACGTCCGGAATACTCTAAGATCATTCCTTCATGAATCATGGTTAATTCTAAATGAGTATCTGGATTATCTACAGGAATACGTCCTGTCTCTGCAATTAATACCATAAAAAAGGCAATGGCTGCAAAAACATACGCTAGGGAAAAAGGACTATCAGCCACAGCCAAAACCATTAATCCCAAACTTGTCGTTTTGGCTTTAAAGGCAACAGTCAGCAAGGATAATAACATGGCTGGCTCAACCAAGATAGCAATAAACATTTCTCTAGCCCCGCCCATACCACCAAAAGCACTGCCCGCATCTAATGAGCCCAGTACCAAAAAAAATCGTCCAAGAGCCCATAAATAAATTAATAAAAAGGCATCACCACTCCCTGGATTCCCAAAAGAAATCACAGGTACTAATGCAGCTACAGCGACATTACTCATAAAATAAATATATGGGGCAGCGTTAAAGATCCACGAAGCCGTCGGAGATAGAACACTATCTTTCGATAATAACTTTATGAAATCAAAATACACTTGAAATAAGCTAGGGCCTTGTCTATTTTGCAACTTTGCCTTTGTTGTTTTTATAACTCCTGAGACCAACGGCGCTACTAATACCATTCCTACTGCTTGAATGCTACTTAATAATAGTTCCATCACTCATTCACCACCCTGTACTCCATATCAAAACAAGGACTGTAACAACCATAATATATCCCACATACAATTGCACACTACCAGTCTGTATCCTTTTCATAAATCTGGCCATTTTAATAATCAGTTCATTAATAGGGCGATAGACTACAGAAACAAAAAGATAGCGGATATGTACATGATAAAACAACTTACGTCCATGATATTTATGATCATTGCCATCAACCAAAGTTTCATCATGAGAATGAATAATTTTTTTAAATACCATGCGTATCGATTTGGAAAATCCTGTGGCTGTATATTCCATATGATAATTTGGTACAATACCGCATGTCCATGTTTCACCAGTCTCAACTCTTCCCCTACCAAATATCGAATACAAAATGATAGATAATATAAAACCACCCACTAAAGCCAATAGCAAGGTAATGGTTGAAAATTCTCCTCGATTGGTTCCCGCAATAAAGGTAATCTGATACCAGTCATGATTTATTAAATCCAGCGCAGAAATTTCAGGATACTTCATGAAAACCTGCCCTAGTATTGTCAACATCCCTTTAGGCCATAGACCTAACACTACACAAATTACAGCGAATAATCCCATGGCAACTAACATCGACGGTGCGACCTCAAAAGCCTGCTCAGCCTTCTTACTGCGTGGCTTAGCCAAGAACGTCATACCAAAAGCATTTACAAAACACGCTGCTGCTAAGGCTCCTGTTAATCCTAAGAAAGCAATTAATAATGCACTAACTATTTTACCAGTCATACCAATCAATCCTTGGGGCAAAAATAATAAAGACTGAAAGGTTAGCCACTCACTAACAAATCCATTAAGAGGGGGCAATGCCCCAATGGCAAGAGAGCTAATCAGGCAAAATACAGCTGTGTAAGGCATCTTTTTAATCAAGCCACCAAGTTTCTCAATATCCTTAGTATGAGTTGCTTGCATTACAGCCCCAGTAACCATGAATAATAATGACTTGAAGATGGCATGATTAAAAGCATGATATAAAGCGGCAGCAAAGGCTATACCAGCTAATATAGGTTGTTGAGTGCTCATAAACACCATCCCCGCACCAATACCTAATAATATAATACCAATATTCTCTACACTGCTGTAGGCTAATAACCGTTTACTATCATGTTCGATAAAAGCATATAGGACTCCAATCACAGCCGTAATAATGGCAAATAATAAGATCATAATCCCCCACCATACTGGCCCCACTCCTAAAAAATCTAAAAAAAATCGACACATACCGTAAATCGCTGTTTTGAGCATGACAGCAGACATAAGAGCCGAAATGTGGCTCGGTGCAGCAGGATGAGCCCTTGGCAGCCAAATATGTAAAGGAACCATTCCGGCCTTAGTACCAAAACCAATGAGCACACATACAAAAATAACATTTCGTAGGGTTTCACTCACTAAACTTCCTTTCAGTTGGCTAAAGTCCATACTATTCGCTCCAACTGCTAACAATAAAAATCCAGTTATAATAAAAATCGTCCCAATATGAGTCATGACAATATAAATATAGGCTGACCGAGTATTGACCTTTTTCTCGTATTCATGATTGACTAGAAAGAACGAGGCTACACTCATGACTTCCCATGCCATAATAAAGGCTACCACGTGATTTACAGTCAGCACTAATACCATTGCTAATAAAAAAGCATTATACAGACCTGCCATGAGCGGCAGACGACACTGATCATATTCCTGGCTATATCCATAAGCATAAATACTTGTCCCTATACCTACGACCCCAACAATAAGCAAAAAAAAGGCCGACAAACAATCAACCGTTCCTCCTATAGAACCAAATGGTAACACTATGGGAAAAATGACAGTGAACTGGCCTTGCACAAAAACAAAAATTGCACATAGTGTCGCTAAGGCAGAGCCCATTAGCGCCAGACTATGTGCAATATAATTTGTAAGTTTAGCGTGGTTACTCGTAAAAAAAACAGATACCGCCCCCATACTAAATAATAGCAACATTAAATCATACAAATCCCTTGCAATCATGATCCAACCACCTCACTCGCCATCACAAAATTAATCTATTTATTTTTATTCTATAAAAGTTTTGACTAATCCTGTCTAAAAATTAGTAATTGTCTGAAAAATTTCAAAATATTTATAACTTAGCTCTTTTATCATTACTATTTTACTCTACATTTTAAATATGTTACAGTTATAGAGTAAATTTCTGTTACTATATGAAAGGGGTTTTTTTTATCACTAAAATTCGTATTGTTATCGCCGATGACCATGCCGTGTTACGTTCTGGACTAAAATCTCTTCTTAACAGTTCTCCCCAATTTGAAGTGATTGGCGAAGCAGAAAATGGTTTTCAGGCTATCGAAATGGTCGAAACTCTCAAACCGAATGTTTTATTGCTTGATTTGTCTATGCCAGATATGAATGGTATCGACTGCATTAAAGAAATCCGTTCTCGGGGCCTAACTTGTCCAATTTTGGTCTTAACCATGTATGATGACGAAGAATACATCACCGAAGTCATGCGATCAGGTGCTAACAGCTATGTTCTAAAAAAATCAGCTGACACCGAACTTATGGAGTGTATTATTAAAATTCATACGGGTAAAAAATATTTGAATGAGACTCTTTCCCAATCATTACTCAATAGCATTCTTTATACTAGCACTGATGCCCTTGATCATCAAAGTCCATATCAAATATTAAGTACACGCGAGCGTGAAGTATTACGTTTCTTAGCTCATGGTCATACCAATAGTGAGATTGCTAACATGTTATCTCTTAGTCCTAAAACCATCGACACCTATCGTTCTCGCATTATGCACAAACTCAATATTCACAAAAAATCCGATTTAGTTAATTATGCGATTCAATACAATTTAATTGCCTTATAGTTATGAAAATAGTGTAAGACTAGATCCTACAAATTTGTAGGATCTAGTCTTACACTATTTTACTGCATATACCTGATTTACATCTATCTTCATTTAAGTGAAAATACAGATAGTAATTATTTTTATATCTGCTAGAACTATGGAAAAGATTGTTCTTTTTTGCACTTACCATGAAATTCCAATTTTAAAAGTGAAGGAGTCTATAAAAATGCAACAGAACCATATTGACGCTCTAAAGAAAATTGTCGGCGAGGCAAATGTTATGACGAGTACTGAAGATTTGTATTCTTATTCCTATGATGCAACCCCTGGTCATGGTCACATGCCAGATGCCGTAGTTTTGCCTGGAGATACCAATGAAGTTTCACAAATTTTAAAACTTGCAAATAGCAATAAAATACCTGTTTATACTCGGGGTTCTGGTACTAACTTGAGTGCAGGCTGTGTTCCGACAAAGGGCGGCATTGTACTGTTAATGACTCGTTTCAATAAAATTATGGAAATCGATTTAGAAAACCTTGTAGCCGTGGCAGGACCAGGCGTTATTGTTGCTGATTTAAATACAGCAGTCGCTGCATCAGGTCTTATCTATCCTCCAGATCCTGGTACAGTCGCAACAGCAACTTTAGGCGGCACAGTAGCTGAAAATGCTGGTGGTCTACGCGGTCTAAAATATGGTGTTTCTAAACATTATATTATGGGTTTAGAAGTTGTATTAGCTAACGGCGATATCATGAATACGGGTGGTAAAAACGTAAAAGATGTTTCCGGTTATGATATGACTAAATTATTTACTGGCTCTGAAGGTACATTATGTGTCATTACTAAAATCATTGCTAAACTTGTGCCTGCACCAGAAGCAAAAAAAGCTATGATGGCAATCTTTAATGACCTAGATGATGCTGGTAAAGCAGTTTCCGGGATCATTGCTGCTAAAATTATTCCTGCTACCTTAGAAATTATGGATAACGCTACAATTCGTACTGTAGAAGATTACATGAAAATCGGTCTTCCATTAGATGCCCAAGCAATACTTCTTATTGAAGTTGATGGTAATCCTACTGTTGTTGAACAAGAAGCTGCTAAAGTAATGACAGTTCTCAAATCAAATAATGCTGCAACTGTACAAATTGCTAAAAACGATGCAGAACGTGATAAACTTTGGGCCGCTCGTCGTGCCGCATTGCCAGCTTTAGCTAAACTTCGTCCTACAACTTATGTAGAAGATGCTACAGTTCCTCGTAATAAAGTACCTAACTTCTTACGTTCAGTGAGCGAAATTTCCAAAAAACATAACGTTACAATCGGAACATTTGGTCATGCTGGTGATGGCAACATGCATCCTACAATTGTTTGCGATATTAGAGATGCAGTCGAAATGAAACGCGTATACCTTGCAATGGACGAAATGTTCAAAACAGCGATTGAACTTGGCGGTACATTAAGTGGTGAGCACGGAATCGGCCTTGGTAAACTTCCTTGGATGGAAAATCAACATGGTCCTACTTCCATGAACGTAATGAGATCAATTAAACGTACACTTGATCCTAACTTGATCTTAAATCCTGGTAAGTTAGTAGGAGAGTGTTAGTATGAGTGATGAAATTAATGTAAAGGATATTAATGACCACGATAAAGCACTATTAACCGATATCCAAGATGCCCTTGCTAATTGCATGAAATGCGGTAATTGTATGGCCCATTGCCCAGTATATAAAGAATTAGGCAGAGAAAATGCAGTAGCTCGCGGTAAGCTTTCCCTTATGGAAGGCGTTCTCAGTGGAACAATCCCAATTTCCACAAACTTTGAAAAAGCCATGTCCATGTGTTTATCCTGTAAAGCCTGTGCAACAAACTGTCCATGCGGCGTACCTGCTGATGAATTGATTGTACGTGGACGTCAAGCAGTCGTAAAAGCTCGCGGACTCGGTCCTATTAAGAAAAAAGTCTTTGCGTTACTAAAAAACAGACAGTTATTCGATTTTTCGTTGCGTATGGCAGGTCTCTTTGCACCATTATCCTTTAAAAAATTACCTGGTAAAATGGGGACTATTGCCCGTTTCCCAATGCCTGGTATGGATGTAAAAAGGGTCACAGCTCCTATGTCTGCAAACCCTCTCAGAAGTCAATATCCTGAAGTCATTAAAGTTGATAACCCCAAAATGAGAGTCGGTTTTTTCACTGGCTGTACAATCAACTATATGTACACAGATGTTGGTCAAGCTACAATTAACGTTCTTAAAGCTAATAATATTGAAGTTGTTATGCCAAGCATGCAACATTGCTGCGGTACACCTGTATTCTATTCCGGCGATGTAGATTCTGCTAAACTATTTGCAAAACACAATCTTGAAACCTTTGATCGCTATAATTTTGACTATATTATTGCATCTTGCGGTTCTTGTACAGAAGCTTTCAAAATTGAATATCTTCATATGTTCAAAGATGATCCTAAAATGAAAACATTAGCAGAAAAAATATCTAAAAAGACTTATGAAATCAGCGAGTTTTTAGTCGATGTTGTTAAATTCGACAAAACAAAACTTGGTCCAGTGAATGCAACTGTCACGATGCACGATCCATGTCATATGGTTCGTGGTATCAAAATTACTAAACAACCGCGGGAAATTTTAAAATCCATTCCTGGTTTAAATTTTGTCGAAATGTCTAAACCTGATCGTTGCTGTGGATCAGGCGGCTCCTTCAGTATGTCTTATTATGAACTTTCTCGCCAAGTCAATGACCGTAAAGTCGCAGATATTGGCTCCACAAAAGCTGACATTGTTGCCACAAGCTGTGGTACTTGCCGTATGCATATTATGGATGGTTTAGTACAAAATAACATGGACAAAGAAACCTTACATGTTATCCAAGTCTTAGATCGATCCTACCAAGCTGGTAGCCAAAAATAAAAAAGAAAAAAACTGTAGGCATGAATTGTGCCTACAGTTTTTTTCTTTTCATAAGGGAATCTCTACAAAAATTTTCGTTCCCTGACCAATTTCTGATTTGATTTCAAAGGTTCCATCCACTAGCGATACACGTTCACCCATTCCATATATGCCTAAAGAAGTACGACTATGAGTACTTTTAAATAAATCAAGATTAAATCCCACACCATTGTCATTAATAATTAGAATCAGTTTATTTTGTTTTTTATACAAAGAGACCCAGACTTGTGTCGCCCCAGCATGCTTGACAATATTGGTTAATGCCTCCTGCAAGATTCGATATAATGCAATCTCAACTTCAGTCGCAAATCGCTCACGAGATAGAATATTAAACTCAATATTCATTAAAATTTTATATTGCTTTGAATAGTTCGCAATGTATTTTTGTGCTGCTGCTACCAATCCTAAGTCATCTAATAACACAGGACGAAGTTGTACTGCCATATCATGAACAGCCTCTAATGTCGTCAAAGCAAGATCTCGCATTTGTAATATTTTTTCTCGTTCCCCACTATTTTGCACCTGTTCTGCAAGGATACGCAAACCAACAATAATGGATGTTAAGGATTGACTCGTTTCATCATGTAGTTCTCGGGAGATTTTTTTACGTTCTTCTTCTTGAACACGAATTATTTTATTTAGAAATATAGATTGAAGTTCTTCTTTTTCCTTTAATGCACCAACTAATTTTTCTTGTCTTGCATTGGACTGTAAATTCGCCTCCACAAAACGTGCTGCAAGTCGTGCATAAGGTTCCGCCGTTTTTAAGTCACCCGTAACGCCAATGACACCCACGCACTTATTTTCAAACATAATCGGTACATTAAATCCATTACGGATACCACGTAAGTGCAATTCATCTTCTTCGCTAACATAAAATTCTTTAATCATCTCAGCCTTGAGCATCCTCGCACCGGCTTCATGTACCTGCCCAATGCGATCTCGGCTAAAAGATGCAATAATGACTCCACGATCATCAAGAATATTTACATTTTTATTTAGTTCTGCAGCAACAATGTCCACTAAGGACTGGGCAAATTTAGCGTCTAATCTTTGATATTCATTTTCCATTTAGATCCTCCATAAAAAATATAACGTTATAGTAAGCTTTTCTTTTCAGAATCTCCTGAGAAAAGACCTTTAATTCAATAGAAATATTGACAGATAACAGTATTTCTATTAAACTAAAGATCAATTAAATAGGCTGTGATGCATAGAGGTGCGGATATTATGAGTATGTATAGTGAGCTGGTTACGATGAACTATACAAAAAGGAATCTTCGCCGAAGTAAAAATAACCAACCTGGTTTTTTTTGCTGGATTTGTATTGAATAAGTACAAGTCTGTCACCTGAAGATTCCCATTTTCAGGTGAAGAGCTATCTCATACAAGCGGGGATTTATATATTTATGTAAATTTGTTGGTTGTGAGATAGTTCACAACCATTTTTTTATTTTATTAAATCAGGAGGCTTTTATGTCAAAATCAACATTAAATTTAGATGAATTATGTCCGCAAAAAGAAGGATTGAAACGTGATATGAAATCACGTCACCTTATGATGATTTCCATTGGGGGTACAATTGGTACTGGATTATTTGTCGGCTCAGGGCAAACCATCAGTCAAGCAGGTCCTCTCGGTGCCGTCCTTGCTTATCTCGTTGGTGGCTTTATTATGTATTTAGTATTATTGTGTCTTGGTGAATTAACAGCTGCGATGCCTGTATCGGGTTCATTCCAGAGCTATGCCTCGCGATTTATCTCCCCTGGTGCTGGTTTTACGACAGGTTGGTTATATTGGATTAACTGGGCGATTTGTATAGCCGCTGACTTTACGGCTGCAGGCATTATCATGAATAACTGGTTTCCCCAGATTGCGATTTGGATCTGGTGTGGTTTTTTTGCTACAATACTTGCCTTACTAAATATCATTTCAGTAAAAGCCTATGGAGAGGCTGAATTCTGGTTTGCCAGTATCAAAGTCACTGCAATTCTCGCCTTTATCGTGGCCGGTTGTGGCTTAATCTTCGGCTTTTCTGACAATGCTGTACCTATGGCTTTTTCAAATTTCCATACGAGCTCCGGTCTTTTTCCCAATGGCTTTGAAGCAGTTTTCCTCACTATGATCGCAGTCGTCTACTCCTTCCAAGGAGCTGAACTTGTCGGCATTGCTGCCGGTGAATGTGAAAACCCAGGTAAAAACGTTCCTAGGGTCATTAAGGGTATCGCTTTTCGCATTATCTTCTTTTATGTCCTCGCAATGGTCGTACTGGCTGCCATCATTCCCTTCAATGAAGCCAGCGTTTTAGAAAGTCCTTTTGCTCATGTCTTTGGTATGCTTGGTCTGCCATTAGCAAAAGATATCATGTTTTTTGTTGTAATGACCTCTGCCCTATCTTCAGGCAGTTCAGCTTTATATGCTTGCTCACGTCTTCTCTGGTCCATGTCTAAAGAAGGCCTTGCTCCTAGCATACTGGGTAAGGTGAACTCCCGCGGTGTACCCGTATATGGTGTCTTAATCACTGTGCTCTTAGCATGTATGTCCTTATTGACGAGTGAATACGCCGCTGATACTGTATATCTCTGGCTTATGTCGAGTACTGGTCTGACAGGTTGTTTAATCTGGGTCATCATCGCCTGGTGCCAACTGAACTTCCGCAAAGAATTTATTCGCCTTGGTGGAAAGTTAGAACAACTTACCTTTCGTACTCCATTTTATCCCCTTGTCCCCATATTGGCACTCGTACTCAATTTAGGTGTGATTATTAGTTTATATTTTGACGAATCACAACGTATTGTCTTATATACTGGTATTCCTGCATTAGCTGGAGTTTACTTATACTATTTACTATTTTTAAATAAAAAACATGCGACAACCCTAAAAGAAAGAGAAATAAGTTAACCATTTTGAGGTGACCTTAGGTAATAAGGGCACCTCTTTTTTTATGAAAACCAAACTCGCACTAATTACCAGTACTACCTCCTCCCTGTCTATGATATAATTTTATGTAAACTTAATAGTAAGGGAGGTGTACTGATGGATTCCTTGTCACATGCACTGATCGGCATTGCCGTTGCTGGTTTATCGGGTCACCAACTATCTTTAAATGACCCTATCTATTTAGCAACTATTCTTGGAGCACAAGCACCTGATTTTGATATTATTACGCAAATCAAGGGCAATTTTTCTTACATCAAACAACATCGATCCTTTTCCCATTCTCTCCCTGGACTTGCGATATGGTCCCTTCTCATCGGTATACTTCTGCATTTTTTCATGCCACAGACTCATCTATTATCCCTATTGGGGTGGGCCTTTGCTGGTGGTTTATCTCATATCATGATTGATTACTTCAATACCCATGGCGCAGCCATTTTGTGGCCATTTCGCAAAGAGCGCAAAAGTTTATATTTATTAAATGTAGTTGATCCTATTTTATTAGTACTAATGACAAGTCTATATTCTCTCAACATTACCATGTTCGAACTCTCATTTAGTACTTTTTTTGTCATCATTGCCTACCTTGCTCTCAGAATTATATTACGCAAAAAAGCAAAAAAGCAACTGAAAAATTTGTTTGATCATCAAAAAATAATACAACTATCTGTAATGCCTTCCTTAAAACGTATCCTTTTTTGGGATTTTGTCTTGGAAACTGAACATTGCTACCTTGTAGGACAATTGGGCGTACTCTACCCAGTGCTAGAAATTAATGCGAATCTTCCCAAACAAAAAAAGCTCTCTAAAATTACACTAGAAGCGAGAAAAACGCCTCTAGGAGATTTTTTTACCAGTTTTACACCATTTATTTATTTTGAAGAGCGCGAACATTTTAATACCCTCTCTGTAAACATTTATGACTTACGTTATATTCTAAATAAACAATTTCTCCACCATGCCACTATTATCTTTGATCACAATAAACTTCCGACAGCTTCCTATATGCATTCTTATGGAAGAACGATGAAAATACCTTGTTGACTCTACCTAAAAAGTTCCTCTTGACGAGGAACTTTTATCTATTGTATTCCATTTTCCTTAAAGAACTGACTATACTGTTTATCTTCAACTAAAATATGTACCATAATCCACTCTTTTAGCATCATAAATACTGTAAAAGACAGGGCAACGCCGCCTTTTTTGTGGTCCTGAACGATATTATCAATTTCATTTATATAATAATCATGTTTCCCTTTATGTTCTTCATATTCTGGATAATCCAATTCTTTCATTAATGCTTCTTCAGCTGTAAAATGATATTTTGTATATTCTAATAAGTTACTTAGTGTTTTTTGCGTCAAAATTCGCTCTTCATCAATATCCTCGCATTGGAATACTTTTTTGTACACTTCATTGAGTAAATCAATAAGTTCTTTATGATGTTCGTCAAAATCTCGAATACCAACAGAAAATTTTTCATCCCAATTATAAAAATTCATAAGACACCTCCATTTATTCTCGTATTATCTTCATTCTTCGACAAAAGCGTATTCCCTGCTATCTAAATTAAGAAAAGTATAGATGTTGTATCTCGGTTACCACTTCCGTTGCCCGATTGGATATCTGCGGTATGGAATAGCCGATAAGCAAGGGAGATGTAACAAATCTTGGCATAATTTTAACAGAAATTTCATCATTAATTTGATAAAAAAACAAGTTATAACTTTTGCAATTTTTATGAAAATGATTTAATAAATAATGAATTACAATTTGTATATAATCAGCCATTTGATTTACGTACTCTAAACTACCGAGTCGCACATTAAATTCAAAAAAACCATTTTTAGGTTCTTGAGCTAAATTTAACTCAACCCCATCTTTTTCGTGAATAATGAACCCCTGCAAACTTTCAATCGTTATATTATCTGTATAATCGATATCTTTTAAGCCAACGATTTGCATATGAGGATGCCTAATTGTACCACCTGAATAAGGACCATAATTTTTATAAAAAAGAACAGAAGAAAAGTCACCGCTGCGTATCATTTCTTGCCATTTCTTTACACCAAATCCAATTACTTTATATAGATGATCCTTACTATAAAGAGATAAGTCGGAATTACAATCATCTGTTTCAATTAGAACAGTTTGAAAGGCATTGATTAAAACGGGATATTTATTTTTTATTAACAAGATGGATCCGTCACTTGCCAGAATATCTGTCAATTCCTCACGATGACAGAATGGACATGTCGCAGTTGCATTAATAATATTTTCCGGCTTGTTTTTTCCAATATTTGAGTCAAAAATTAAATATGTTTTTCTTGCTGGCATTATGAATCTCCTCTAAATCTGAGTCTCCCTTATCCAAGAACTTAGCCATCGGATAAACTTCAGTTTGAATGTCTTCATTAAATTTAGTATTTAATGTTAACCACTTCAATATTCAAGATAAATTTCCTCTTTTACAGTAAAAAAATCTTAGAAAAGACTGAATTGTTTTTACGAGTAACTGCAAAAGAACTCTATATTGTTGCTCAGTAAAATTAATTTGTTTTCGGATCTTAAAACCCTTTACATTTATATTGTTTTATTATATACTTTAAATGTCCTAAAATAGATTTATTGTGTTTACTACTTGTATACCATTGACTATTTTAGTAACAGATTCGAGGAGGCTATTTAACATGAGTCAAGACAAAACTTTAACATGCCGCGATTGCGCAGATCAATTCGTATTTTCAGCTTCAGAACAAGATTTCTACGCTGAAAAAGGGTTCACCAATGAACCAGGCCGTTGCCCTCAATGCAGAGCAATTCACAAACAAAATAACGGTGGTGGTCGTAACAACAACTACCAACAACGCGAAATGCATGACGCAACGTGTGCAGCTTGTGGCGTAAGCACTCAAGTTCCTTTCCGTCCAAGCGGCGACCGTCCTGTTTATTGCAGAGATTGTTTCAGCAACAACCGTTAATCTGATATAAAAAAGCACTGTTTTTAACAGTGCTTTTTCTTATGAATAGAGTCAAATTTCACGCTTAAAATCTTTTATTTTTAAAAAAGCATAATTTTACTTTACTTCTGAACCAATTAATCGTATACTTTAATAGTTCTTAAATAGATGAAGTGAGTATTCTCCGTTTACTATTTGGGTAATATACATTCAAGGAGGCTATATACATGAACCAAGACAAAACTTTAACTTGCCGCGATTGTGGCGACCAATTCGTATTCTCAGCTTCAGAGCAAGATTTCTTCGCTGAAAAAGGGTTCACCAACGAACCAGGTCGTTGCCCTCAATGCAGAGCAGCTAACAAACAAAGAAACGGTGGCGGTCGTGGCGGTAACAGCAACTACCAACAACGTGAAATGCATGATGCAACTTGTGCAGCTTGCGGCGTAAGCACTCAAGTTCCTTTCCGTCCAAGCGGCGACCGTCCTGTTTATTGCAGAGACTGTTTCAGCAACAACCGTTAATTCTACAAAAAGCTCCCCTGCCTTTATGGCAGAGGAGCTTTTTTCTATTTATCGACTTTCAGGCTTTTTATCAATTCCCCACTCGTCAATCAAAATACCACTTTGTTTAAAAGCTTTCACGGTTAAAACATCTCCCTGTATTTCAACAGTAAGATAGTTAGGTTCATCCAAAGGATTATAAAAAAATTCATTCCATTCCTTTGCTATTGAATCGGAGTAAGTTTTTGTCCCGCTCCGACCAGTAGCAACATATACTGTACCTTTAGCAAAGCTGCCAACATCTCCATCATGATAGAGAGGATATGTATGGGCATACACATGGTCATGACCAGTAAAAACTACATCAGCATGATATTTATCAAGAATAGGTACAAAAGCGACCCGAATATTAGGGTTATCCTGCTTAGCCTTATTATTATAAGGAGAACGATGAAAACAAACAATTTTCCATTTCTTATGAGTTTTTGCTAAATCATCTTCCAACCATTCTCTTTGCCGTTCCAGCATGTCAGGGACAAAACTTTTTTCTTCTCCCTCTTGGCTATCAAGCATCGCAAAATGGACATCTCCATAATCAAAAGAATAAGCTTGCCCTTTAAGTCCATCCGGACCATTCAATGGCAATTTTAACTGAGCTGTAAATAAAATCGGCATAGAAAACCGCCGCTCTGGCGTATAGGTTTCATGGTTCCCAGTCACAGGCATAACAGGAATCGTCTCAACAACCCCTTGGGCGCCATCGAACCATGCTTTCCATTGAGCATAATCTTGCCCAACATCGACCAAATCTCCTATATTGGTAAAAAAAACGGCTTCAGAGTTAGCTTGATATGCTTTATGAAGAGTTGTTTGCCAAACATTATAATGACTACTTTGAGAATCACCGAAAACCAGAAATTTGAAATGATTTACCTGAGTCGGTGCAGTCGTAAATCGATGAAACTCACTCCATTCGCTTCCTTCCTGTATACGATAGAGATAGGAAGTACCCGGCTTAAGGTCTGCCAGAGTCACAGAGTGAATATTCATAGGCCCCCAATTTGTGACTAACTCCTCTGTCCTAGAAATAGCAGATTTTAAATTTTGAGGAAAAGCTTGCCCCTTTATCTCTTCAGCATATTGAACCTGCTCAGCGACATCAGACAATCCAGTTTTCCAAGTAATGGTTTGAGTTGTCTGAGGGTCCCCTGACCAAGTCAATGTAATATGCTCAGCAGCTGCAACAGTCCTCCCTATTGGCAAGATAGAAGGATGGGTCGATGAAAAAAATAGGGATAAAGCAATCACAACAATGGTCATGACTAACCCATTAAACATTATCTTTTTTCGCAGCAAACCTTATTCCTCCCTACTAAATGATTTTCCTTATACGCCAGCAACCTTAAAAGTATCATTGACGATTTTTTTCGCCTCTTCTTGAATTTGTTCTAAATGATCAATCCCTTTGAAGCTTTCTGCGTAGATTTTGTATACATCTTCTGTGCCGGAAGGACGAGCAGCGAACCAACCATTTTCAGTACACACCTTTAAACCACCAATCTCTGCCTGATTACTTGGTGCTTTCGTCAACTTAGCTGTAATGGTTTCACCAGCAAGAATATCCGCTGTTACTTGCTCTGGGGAAAGTTTTGATAAGACTGCTTTTTGCGCCAAATTGGCAACTGCATCCACGCGAGCATATACAGGTGCACCAAATTTTTCTGTTAACTCTTGATAATGCTGACCAGGATCTTTTCCCGTCTTCGCCGTAATTTCTGCAGCGAGTAGACAAAGGATCATACCATCTTTATCCGTCGTCCAAACAGTACCATCTTTCTTCAAGAAAGAAGCACCAGCGCTTTCTTCACCGCCAAATCCAAAGGACCCGTTGACCAACCCATCAACAAACCATTTAAAACCGACTGGTACCTCAGCTAACCGTTTTCCAAGGCTCACCGCTACACGATCAATCATAGATGAACTGACTAAGGTTTTACCAATGGCAGCATCTGCACGCCAACCTGTGCGATCTTGGAATAGATAAGAAATAGCAACGGATAAATAATGATTAGGATTCATAAGTCCAACACTGGGAGTCACAATCCCATGACGGTCAAAGTCTGCGTCATTGCCAAAGGCGAGATCGTATTTATCTTTTAGTTCAATAAGTCCAGCCATGGCGTATGGGGATGAACAATCCATTCGTATTTTCCCGTCACCATCTACATTCATAAAACTAAAAGTTGGGTCTGGATGCCCATTTAACATTTCAATCGTTAGACCGTATTTTTCTGCGATCGGCATCCAATAACCAAGACCTGCACCACCTAAAGCATCTGCACCAATTTTAAGCCCAGCAGCTTTAATAACGTCCATATCAATAATGTTGTGCAAATCATTCACGTAAGGTGTGACAAAATCAAATTCGTGTACATTGGCAACTTTCAATGCCTTTTCATAAGGAATACGTTTCACTGCTTGATTGCCATTTTTCAATAGTTCATTAGCCTTATCCGCAACCCACTTGGTAATATCAGTATCTGCTGGACCGCCGTTAGGTGGGTTGTACTTAATACCACCATTATCTGGCGGATTGTGTGAAGGTGTGATGACAATACCATCAGCTAAGCCCTCTTTTTTTCCCCTATTATAGTTCAAAATAGCATGAGATATGGCTGGCGTTGGTGTATAATTCATATCCTTGGCCATCATAGTTTCCACCCCATTGGCCGCTAGCACTTCCAGGGCCGAGATAAACGCTGGCTCAGATAGAGCATGGGTATCAAATCCAATGAACAATGGTCCAGTGATGCCTTGCCCTTTACGATAATCACAAATTCCTTGGGTAATCGCATGAATATGATCTTCATTAAAGCTATACTTCAAAGAATTACCACGATGACCAGAAGTACCAAAGGCAACTTTCTGTGTTGGTTCACTCACATCAGGACGATTTACATAATAAGCGCTAATCAAGCGAGGAATATTAACCAAAATGGACTTAGGAGCTTTTTTACCTGCTAATAGATGAATTGACATCGACGCACCTCCAAAATTTCGATTAAAGGATTTTCCTTTGACTTTTAACTCTCATCGTAAAAAACAAAATACACTATATGATTATATTTACCATTAAAATGCAAAAATCCTGCAAGGCATTGCTACCATCCAGGATTTTATCCATGACTAAGACTCTGAATAAAGATGACTAAAATTCCTCTGCTTCTTAGTCGCCTTTATTTTTTACTTATGGTAAACGCATCGTCATATACGTCATCCAACCGCTAATGAACTTTTCATTACAATCAAAAATATATTTATATGTTTTATCACCAATTTGAACCATAAAGACTTTAGAATCCTCATATTGATACCATTTTCCCCATTCTTGATGATAATAAGGAAGGGGATCATCAGTACTTTCCCAGCCCCAGTTTGCGTATACTGCCGTATGGATAGAAAATAAAAGGACAACCATAATCCATAGACTTATAAAAAATCTCGTCATTGCATTACCCCCAATTAAGGGTAATTATTCCCATAAAAAGGTATTTCAAACCTTAATCAGAGGATAATACAATCAAAAATCAACTTTCATTCCCTATGCAAACTTTATAACGTTCTTCTTTAATGAAAAGAATCACAGCAAGGAGTAAAGCTAAAGCAAGGGAAGGGGCAAGTAAGAATACCACTCCATTCCAAGCGTACCAAGCCAGAAACTTTCCTCCTAATGCACCAAGTACACTAGCCCCAAGATAATAAAAAAGAAGATACAAGGAAGATGCTTGAGCTTTATGTGAAACTGCACATTTCCCTACCCAACTGCTAGTCACTGAATGACTGCCAAAAAAACCAAAGGTTAAAATAGCTACACCAATTATTTTCCCATATAGACTACTCTCTAAAGTAATGAGACAACCAACTATCATAATCCCAATTCCTAAGCACAATGTTTTTGCACTCCCCATATGATCTGCCAGTCTTCCCATATAAGTAGAACTAAATGTTCCAACCAAATAAATAATAAAAATGCATCCTACAACGGTCTGGCTCAAATAATAAGGAGATGCCATCAAAACATAACCAATGTAATTATAAGTTGTAACAAATGCCCCCATAATCACAAAGCCGATCATGTTGAGTGACAATAAAGAGGTATGATGTAAATTCTTCGATAAAACAGGAATCATGTCTTTCATTAAGCGTTTTTGCGGTGAAAAATGCTGGGATTCAGGTAAACTAAACCAAAACCAGATACTCACCAATACGCAAATTAGACCAATCCCCCCCAATGCGATGTGCCAAGAAAAAAAGTCAGTTAATGTACTCACGATAATGCGTCCAGCCAAGCCACCAATGGAATTACCGCTCACGTAAATTCCCATCACAAGTCCTGTAACTGCTGGATCAAACTCTTCATTTATATAAGCCATAGCGATAGCTGGAAAGCCAGCCAACATAATTCCTTGTAAAGCTCGCAATACAAGCAAGACTGCAAAATGATCAGTAAAAGCCTGAATCACAACTAGAGTTGCGGAACCGAGCAGAGAAATAGCCATGATCACTTTCCGCCCTCGTTCATCAGCAAACCAAGACATGATGAGCATAAAGACTGCTAAAAAGCCAGTCGTAAGAGAAATGGACAAACTAGCATAGGAGGGAGTCAATTTGAATTCCTCCACAAAGGTCGGGATCAGAGGTTGAGTGCAATACAGCAAAGCAAAAGTAACAAAGCTACCCAAAAACAATGCAGATATACCTCGCCAATAGCGCGCACTCCCTTTTTGTATATAGTCTACCATACTATCCTCCACTCCTTCTTGCAAATAAGATCTTATGCGTTTCATATTAAACCTATTCCTTTTATATGTCCAATGCATCATTTTTATATAATTAATGTTTTATGATTATATAAAAAGATACTTTCTTTTAAGTAAAGTTTTACAACGAATATCAATCATTATCTTTTAAAAATTGACAATTGAGACTTCTAACGTTATGATTTATGCCATAAGCAAGTCCCCTAGAAATAAAATTCATTTACTATATCTTTTTTACGAAAAGGTGGTTAAGTCAATGGAATGGCAACAACTTGAATATTTTAAAATCGTTGCCCAGACGCAACATGTGACTCATGCAGCGGATTTACTATCAATTTCTCAACCAGCACTCAGCCGTTCCATCGCGAAGCTCGAGGAAGAATTAGGTTTTCTTTTATTTGATCGCCGCGGGAAAAATATTATTCTTAATCCGTACGGTCAACTCTTTCTAGAACATGTAGAACGAGCTATGCAAGAAATTGTCGACGGTAAACAAATGATCCTAGATCTCCTACACCCAGACTGGGGCAGTGTCTCCTTGTCTTTTTTGCACTCCCTAGGGTCAAACCTTGTACCCGGTTTACTCAGCAAGTTTCGAGCTGCTAACCCAAACATACAATTTAAATTATTTCAGAATGCAACTAATTTCCTTTTAGAGCAATTAAATGCTGGTGAAATCGATTTATGCCTTTGCGCTCCCGTCACAACAAACGAAAATATCGAATGGGAACCTCTTTTTGCTGAAGAACTATTTGTCATCGTCCCAACGGGTCATCGTCTGGCCAAACGAGCTTCCATTACTCTCGATGAAATTAAAGACGAACCCGTTGTTACCTTTAAGAAAGATTACGGGCTACGGATTTTGGCAGATCAACTCTTTAAGGAGGAAGGCCTTGACCCGTTTATAACCTTCGAAGGTGAAGAAATTATGACTGTAGCAGGTCTTGTCGAAGCCAAACTCGGTATTGCTTTAATCCCCCATGTTTTTGGTCTAGATAAAACGAATATTTCTTTTTTACCCATCTCCACGCCAACATGTCAACGCATCATTGGACTAGCCTCAACTAAGGGAAAATATTTATCCCCCGCCGCTCAAAAATTCAAGAATTTTGTACTTAATGAATTTCGTTAATTTGTTTTATTATATAAAAACACTAACAATGAAAAAGCTGCTTAGTATCGTTTTTTAAACTCGATACTAAGCAGCTTTTTTATTAAGATCACTCTTTCTTGTAAACCCTTTTAAGATAAATCTGAAAGTATCATTTCTAAAAAATTTCTAGTCGGTGCTGACAAATAGTGATTTTTCAGCCAAATAATCGATTTTCTTATTTCTATTGAAGATTCAATGATGTCTTTATACAATAAATTGTTACTCGGTACAAGACCAACAGCAGATTTTGGTACAATTGCTATACCTAGTCCTGCATCTGCCCATACGAGCAGAGATCTAACATCATCGCCTCGGCACAAAATGCGCGCTTGAAAACCATTTTTTTGACAACACTCCATAATCATACTTTCATTACTCCGATGTAACAATAAAGGCTTATCTTCAAGCTTTTTTAAATGAATCTCTTGATCATTTCCACTTCCACAGTTCCATTTTCTATCCATAGCAACAACCATAGGTTCGTTGGGTAAACTTACGGAATGATAAATTTCCGAATCAAAAACGGCTCTCACAATACCGATTTCAATAATTCTAGTATTCAATAACTCTAAAATTCTGTTGGTATCACCTTCCCAAAATTGAAAATTAATCTGAGGATATTGTTTGTGAAAGTTAACAATTCTAAAAGGCAAAAAAGTCGTGCCTGCAGATGCAACTGCACCAATCGATAATGTGCCAGCATATCCTTCATCCAATTCTTTCAATTCTTTTGTAGTTGTTTGCATCAGTTCCAAAATATGAACTGCTCGTTTATGAAGCAAATGCCCTGCTTCCGTTAATACAATCCCCCTATTCTCACGTTCTACCAATTTCACATTTAGTTCTTCTTCTAATGATTTAAGCTGTTGACTCAGTGGAGGTTGAGCCATATGTAACCGTTTAGCCGCTTTTGTAATTTGCCCCTCTTCAGCAATCGCTAGAAAATACCCAAGCTGTTTTATGTCCATCAAGCCATGTATCCTTTTGCTATATTTTTTTCATATGCGTCAATAACAAATTCCGTATTTTCTATATATTATATCTCTTGTTATACTAAGATACAAAGTATAAGGAAAAGCATCCTAGCTTTTTATCATGAGCAATCGATAAAGGAGGATAATTATGGTATTTTTACATGCAGTTGAAGGTCTAATGAGCATTATCATCATGGTCTCATTAGGATATATCCTAACTGGTAAAGGCTGGTTTACACCAGAAAATTCAAAACTACTTCCTAGATTAGTAACGTATATCTCTTTGCCAACTTATATGGTTTGGAATTTGCTCAGCACCTTTAACAAAGAGAGTTTTGTTCCGTTATTTTCTGGAATCGTCGTACCTCTCCTCGCCATGCTCATCAGTTTCGTGATTGCTTTCATTCTATCAACGATTCTTTCGCTCCCATCCAATCGAAAAGGTACTTTTCGATCAGCTTTTTTCTGTTCTAGTTCACTCTTTGTTGGGGTTCCCGTAAATCTCGCTCTATTTGGAGAAAGCAGTATTCCTTATGTACTTGTCTATTTCCTTGCCAACGCTTTTTTATTTTGGACAATCGGAAACTACTCTATTAGTTTAGACGGAAAGACAGCCCCTTCCAAATTGATCAGTATGAATACCATCAAAAGAGTATTTTCACCACCATTTATAGGTTTTACCTTCGCAGTCATATTGATTCTTTTAGAGATTCCTTTACCGCCTTTCATCATGAACACTTGCAAATATTTAGGAAATCTAACAACGCCCCTATCCCTGCTCTTTATTGGTATCGCCATGTTTGGCGTAAAACTCAATACAATCAAATTCGACAAAGACGTCATCGCCGTCTTGATCGGACGCTTTATTATTTCACCCATTGCAATATTAATTGTTGCATCCTTTTTTCCCATTCCAGAACTGATGAAAAAAGTGTTTGTCATTCAAGCGGCTTTACCCGCTATGACCCAAACAACCATCCTTGCCAAGGTCTACGAAGCCGATACTGAATATGCAGCCGTACTCGTAAGCATTACCACCGTCTTTGCCCTTCTTGCACTCCCTATTTATATGGTATTTCTTTAAATAAAAAATTGAAATAAGAAATCGCCAGCATTGGGAAACAAACTCCGTGCTGGCGATTCCTTATTTCATTAGTGAATATAAGGAGGACTCAAGCTAAAAATCTATCCCTATACTTTAAAATTAACGATTACATGTTGTAATTCGCAAGATATCTTTGCCAACACTTGACTGGCAGAAGCAATTTCCTCTATCGAAGCCAATTGTTCTTCGCTGGCAGCGGAAATAGTGAGAGCTTCCACTGCATTGGTCTTGCTTTCCATATTAACGATATGTATCGTATCAGCTAATCCTTGACTTCCTACTGCGATTTGATCAATCGAATCTGATATCTCGGAAATTTGATCTGACAAGTTGGTGACTGAACTTGAGATTTCTTTAAAAACCTGACCTGCTATGCCAACTACGTTAATACCAGCATTAACAGCCTCATTGTTAGTACGAGTCGCCATAATAGTCTCATTCATGTCAATTTCATTTTTTTTGATTAATTCAGCAATTTGTTTTGCAGCTTGGTTAGATCCCTCTGCCAGCTTTCGCACTTCATCTGCAACAACTGCAAAACCTCTCCCTTGCTCACCTGCCCGTGCGGCCTCAATGGCTGCATTTAGCGCAAGAAGATTGGTTTGCCCTGCAATCGAAGCAATTAAGCTTACAATTTCACTAATTTCTTGTGACCCTTTAGCCAGTTCACCAATGACGCGCCCAACAGACTCTGAACCTTGATTAATTTGTTTCATTTGTGCCATTGCCTGGTCAATGGCACGGTATCCACGTTCTGTTTCTTTCATAGATAGGTTAGCGGTTTCACCAATGATCTTACCTGTATTTGCTATTTCTCCAATGCTTGCGGCTATTTCCTCAGCCACAGCCGCCATACTCGTGATAGAAACAGACTGTCGCTCTGTCCCTTGAGCGATTTCTGTGATCGAGGCTGCTACCTGATTTTCGGCCTGAGCAGATTGCTGCGCGCTCGCAGTTAATTGTTCACTAGATGCTGCGATAGTATCAGCTTGCAACTGTACTTGTACGACTAAATGACGTAGATTTTCTGCCATTTCCCGAAAGGCATGGGCCAATTGCCCAATTTCATCATTCGAATCAATATTAACTTGTCGCTGCGTAAGATCCCCCTGTGCTAGTAATAACGCTTCATCCCTCATAAGAACAATGGGACTGGCAAATTTATGACTAACATATGTGATTACAATCGTTGTTAGTATGATGCACAGAAAAACAACCCAAAGCATAATTTTCGACAGCACTGCCACCTCTCGCGTTACCTCTGTCTTTGGCGCAGAAACAACCATAATCCATTGTTGTCCTCCAGGAAGTTTAACCGGTGTAAAAATTCCAATATTTTCAGTCCTATCCAGATCAACATAAGATCCAGACACCCGTTTGCCTGTTTTAGCCTCTGCAAAAAGTTTGTTATAATGATCATCAAATTCCACTTTCTGCATTTGGAGCTCTGGGTCAAGTTTTTTTGTCACGACATTGAACTTTCCATTTAATTCTGGCCTTCTTGCATCTGCAAGTATCATGCCCGAGTCATCAATCAAAACGGCATACCCATTATCCTTAAATTTAACTTCTTTAATTAAATCATTCACCCGTTGCAAAGAAATATTTCCTGTGATGATTTTGACAAGATTGTTATCTTCTAACACTGGGACCGCAATAATTAGACCTATTTTTCCAGTACCTCTTGTAAGGCCAGGTTCTGATATATACAATTTCTTGGTACTCACAACCATTTTCACGTAATCACGATCAGCTACATTTGTTGTAGTTCCATTAAATCGTACACCTGAACCATCGGGAAACAGTGCATTTATATTATCAAAATTACCAGTTCTTTTATACGTATCATTTAAACTTTTAACGACTTGTGCCTGATCATGACTGCTATGCATTACCTGATTGCTAGCCAAACCTTCTAATTCAATCACTCTTTCATTAATGACGCCTCTAATCTGGTTCGAATAATCGGCACCAATCGAAACTGCGGTCTCATCAATACTCTTTGATAAAAATTGGCTGGAATAATAATAACTGAGCCCAACTACTGTTCCCAATGAAAGGATCACCAAAGGTAATACCATCAGTAATAGTCGACTGCGTATACTGGATCGTCTAAAATTCATTTTGACTCCCCCCTATATAGCATTTTCCTTGATCTGATGTCCTGTATGAATATACCATATTACTAATTTTGATATTAAAATACAAAATCCTGCAAAATATATTTACTTTGCAGAATTTCTTAATGACCAATAATATTTTTTAGCCTTCTTATCATTTAACTTTGTAAAATCACCACAGTCCTAAAAATTAACCCGCCTAGAATAAGAATAGAATCGACTCCAGCAAAAGTTTATCACATTTTCTCCTTTTAACTGTACCGTTAACTTAAGATATTCTATCAATCACAGCATTATAAGAGACATATGCTTAAAGCACGTATCTCTATATAAAAGGGCTTAACTTACTGAAAAAATTGATTCAACATAATACTGATACCCATCAACTAACAATTTTAACTCACCTGTATGGGGATCTAAGATTAAACCATGGACAGGTACATCTTGAGGAATCAATGGATTATTGCGAATTTGGGATACAGTTTCTATGATATTTTCTTCTGGATTATGAAAATTGTCGATCCACTCCTCTAGATCTTTTTTCACCATTTTGATAGCATCTGCTGAAATTCCTCTAGCTAGCATTTTTTGAATCAGACTTTGACCTGTTGTCTTGGCGACGCCACAATCCAAATGTCCAATGACGAGAATTTCCTTAATATCCAATTCAAAAATTCCTACTAATAAGCTTCGAATCGTAGCCTCAAAAGGACCAGTAATCGTATTTCCCGCATTCTTAATGACTTTAGCTTCACCACGTTTGATCCCCATAGCCACTTCTAGAAAATTGACCAATCGAGTATCCATACAAGTAAAAATCGCCAAATGCCGATTTGGATATTTGCTATTCTTGGGACAATTATGATACTCTACATACTCATTTGGCAATTGTTCAACAAATGTTCGATTGGCCTTTAATACTTGATCCAAAATATTCATTCACAATTCCCCCATTATACGAAGTTTTGAATGCGATCTTTATGCTGATTTTTTAGAGCAAGCCAATCCAATGCCAGTACGTGTGAGTAAATAAAACATACACTAATAAACCTAGAATTGTGAGTGGAATACCTAGGCGAAGCATATCTTTGAGTTCATAGGTATCTGTCGCATATGTTAATAATGTAGCAGGTGTATTAACGGGAAGAAGGAAGGAAAAATATACAAGAAATGAAGATATTAAAGTGATACTCCATACAGATATACTGGGATCATTAAAACTAACCAGCAATCCTAATATGGTCGGTACAACGAGAGCCCCTAATGCTACAATACTCGAGAAAGCCAAACGAATGATAATAAGCGGTACTGCAATAACAGCCAACATCATCGGTGCGCTCATGCTCTGAAGTCCTAAACTACCCAAAGTCGCTTGGGCACCCCAAGTCGCCGCACCAGTTTTTAATAATACTTCACCGATCGATATACCAATACCAAATAACACCAACGTACCCCATTGCACTCTGTCACTCATTTCTTTCCAAGTAGCGACCCGCGTCAAGAAGAGAAGCAAGGTGGCAAATACAGTAATCGTATTCGCATCAATATGATGCCAATGTTCTGTTCCCCAAAAAATGATCGTAATTAAAAAGATGATACCAATTCGTTTTTCCTTAGAAGTCATGGCCCCAATCTCTTTCATATATTTTTCGATAAGAGCAGGTCCCCCAGGAAGTGTTTCAAATTTGTTCATAGTGATAACTAAAACGTATGCAATCAGTCCTAGAGCAATGGAAAAAGGTCCAGCATAAATCAACCATTGGCTCCAAGTAACAGTATGATTTAATTGACTGCTCAAAAGACCAACTGTATAGGGATTAGGCGCTCCGGCAGTCAGAACCATAAGTGCAGTTATCGGTGCTATAATTCCAGTGACTAACATGAGTTGTCGAGCAAAAACACTGCGTAGATCAACATTAAAAGCCGTTATGAGTCCCATAGAAATTGGAATCAAGGCTGCTGCTCGCGCTGCAATAGAAGGAATGATAAAAGCTAGAATATAAGCGGCAATCATAATTCCCCCGATGATTCTCTTAGGCTCAGTCCCTACAACTTTCAATATATTAAGAGCGATCCGTCGATCTAAGCCAGTAAAGCGGACTGCTTCAGCCAAAAACATACCTGCAGCGACCAATATCCAACCCGAATTAACAAAACCAGACATAGCTAAGGGTATCGCTTTTGTTGTTCCAAGTAGCTTACCTGTCGTACCAACTGCGGGCGATAAGCCTAGACACATAATCATCGAAAAACAAATCGCAATGGCACTGACGGGATAAGGCATAGATTCTGTCACCCAGACGTATACCGCAAAAGCAAGTACACCGAGTATTCTTTGACCAGCTGTTGAGAGACCTGCGATCTGTGGCATCAATATAACAGCTGCCATTAATGCTAACCCAATCAAAACGTGTATTGTTTTATAAGGTGTCTTTTTTGTATTTTCTGACATTTTTGATACCTCCTAAATTTACTAGAATTTTTATAACATATCACTTTAACACATTGTATGAATGTGAGATTACACACCACGTCCATACAATGTGTTATTTTTCATCCAAAAACTTTACGAGAAACATATACGTGACCATCCATAATAGGTTTTGCTGTACGGCTTACTCCTGCTTTATCAAGATGCCAAGATTCCTCGTTCTTTTCAAGATTAATTTCAAAATCCAAGATACCTGAAGGATGACCTAATCGAACAGTACCACTAGCCTTAGCTTGTTCACTAACAAGTTCATTAACAACAGTGCCTTCAATCAAGGCTGCTGTCGATACACAGATACCACCCGTAACAGCATAAGCCTTGTGCATAACTCCTAGGGCCTTTGTTCTAGCCACCAAATCAATATCAATCGCATTGACTGTAATACCATTGATGGTAATATACTCTTGGGGAGCTGATACGAAAGCGACTTTAGGGACAGCAGGGCCTACAGCATCTTTACTAGGAGATAATCCCATCATAACAGCCGCAGTTGTACGGATATCTTCCATCATTTCTAATATTTCTGGATTAGTCTCCGTATCTTTCGGTAGCTCCACCCCACTAAGACCAATATCTGTTGCTTTAACAAACACCGATGGATTGGCCGCATCCACTAGGCTTACCCGTACTTTTTTACCATCCCTAAGAACAATCTCATCAACTACATTACCTGTAGGCAATAGCTTACCAGTTTTAGAACCACCAGAATTTAAGAAGTTTAACACTATTTTTGCACCAGTGCCTGGAACTCCGTCAATGGCATAATCACCTTCCGTAATCACTTCACCATCTTTTACTGGAATTTCAGCCTCAATTACTTTTTTGGTGTTTGTATTATAAATCCGCACCTTAGTAATCGGTTCAGTTATGGCCACTAGCCCCTGCTGGATGGCAAAAGGACCTACGCCAGAGGACATATTTCCACAGTTTCCTTCATAATCTACCACTGCATCTTTAATTCCTACATAACCAAAAGTATATTCTACATCGATATTTTCCCGATTAGATCGTGCAATGAGGGCCACTTTACTAGTAAGGGGATCAGCCCCACCGATCCCGTTGATTTGCCGAGCATCAGGACTACCATAGATAGTAAGAATGACCTTATCCCTACTGACTGGATCTGCAGGCAAATCTTCAACCATTAGGTAGGCGCCTTTACTTGTACCGCCACGCATATATACGGCTGGAATTTTTACATATTCTCTCATACTATTATTCCATTCTCCTTTTATAAATAGGGTAGTAAATATACCAAAATCAGCATTTACTACCCTACTCTATCTTTTACATACCTTACTTACTAGTGAAATTTAATAACCCACCACATAATACAATCTCTCGTTGGCGTGATGTCAAAGTACATGTTGTTGGAAACTCATATCCCTTAGTTACATTGCGCACAATAATTATATCCTGCGTTATCGCCTGATGGATGTTATCAACTGTGAGTTCATCCCCATCCTCAATCCTTTCATAATCAGCATCATCGGCAAAAGTAAGTTGCAGAATACCAAAATTCGTTAAATTAGCTCCATGAATACGCTCTACACTTTTGGCTAATAGCACCCTAACGCCCAAGTACATAGGACATAAAGCAGCATGTTCCCGAGATGATCCTTGTCCATAACTCAGGCCAGCTACAATTACGGAAGCTAAACCTTCTGCTTTGTTATTCTCACATTTAGAAGCAAAATCAGGATTAATATGATAAAATACATAACCCGAATATTTAGGAACATTAGAACGATATTTCAAAAATGGACCTGCTGGCATAATATGATCTGTGGTGATTTTATCTTCGACTTTGATCGCCACTTTAGCTGTTAATTTTTCCGGCATAGGAGTATTTTTCGGCGGAGCACCAATATTAGGTCCACGGAATACTTCTACAGAATCGTCACAAGAAGGTAAAATAACCATACTATCATCAATCTCATATAATTCAGGCAATACAATATTGGGATATTCCAAGCCTAAATCTCGTGGATCGGTAACTTTTCCAGTAAGAGCTGCTGCCACACATGTTTCAGGACTTACTAGGTATACCAGGCCATCTTTAGTACCGCTCCGACCTTCAAAATTCCGGTTATTACTTCTAAGGGATACCCCTTTAGTCTGAGGGGCTTGACCGCAGCCCACACAAAAACCGCATGTAGACTCTAAAATACGCACTCCCGCAGCAATCAGCTCTCCTAATGCACCATTTTTAGCAATCATAGCCAATACTTGTTTACTGCCTGGAGCCACTCCCATACTCACTTTAGGGTGAACTTTTTTACCTTTGATCATGGCTGCAACCATCATTAAATCCCGATAAGAGGAATTGGTGCAACTTCCTACTAAAACTTGCTGTACTTCCATTCCTTCTATTTCTTTAATGGTCTTTACATTATCTGGTGAATGGGGACAGGCAACATTAGGTACAATCGCCCCTAAATCAATTTCCATAACTTTATCATAGTGAGCATCTTCATCGGGTTTTAACTCTTGCCAATCTCCTAGCCTTCCTTGAGCTTTGAAGAAGGCTTGTGTCATTTCATCACTAGGGAATATGGAAGTTGTGACTCCAAGCTCTGCTCCCATATTTGTAATCGTGGCACGTTCTGGGACTGTCAAATAAGCGAGTCCCGAGCCGCCATACTCAATCACTGTACCTACATTCCCTTTTGTTGTTAGAATTTTCAATATTTCAAGAATAATATCTTTGGCTGCACACCAAGGCCCTAACTTACCTTCTAAATTGATACGAACTACTTTAGGATAAGTAAAGTAAAAAGGTCCTCCCGCCATAGCTACGGCAACATCCATGCCGCCAACCCCCATCGCTGACATACCAACTGCGCCACATGTAGGTGTATGACTATCCGATCCGATAAGAGTATCTCCTGGGCGACTAAAACGTTCTAAATGTACCTGATGACATATACCGTTACCAGCTTTCGAATACCGAATTCCATGTTTATCTGCTACAGTTTGTAAATATCGATGATCATCAGCATTTTCAAACCCGTCTTGTAATGTATTATGATCAATATAAGATACTGACTTGGTTTTCACTACAGGAACATCCATGGCTTCAAATTGCAAATAAGCCATGGTACCTAAGGCATCCTGAGTCAGGGTTTGGTCGATGCGTATCCCCACTTCACTGCCAACCTCCATGACACCTGACAATAAATGGTTTCCAATAATTTTTTCGAATATATTTTTTCCCATATAATGAATTCCCCCTATTAATAATATTCAAAATATTATTTAAATTGTAAGAATAGTGTACTATAATATAACTAATAAATATAATATTCGTTTTTTATCTAACTCAATAAAAAAATTTTATCAACAGAGTATAAAAGGAGATTCTAATGGATGATAAAGATTGGCTCATTTTAAAGACTATCTCTGAAGAAAAAAATATTACCAAAGCCGCTGAACGACTTTACATGTCTCAGCCAGCCCTTAGTTATCGATTAAAAAACTTAGAAACAGAATTTGGTGCCAAAATCGTATTACGTAATACCACTGGTATTGTTTTCACTCATCAGGGTGAACATTTGCTCGACTATGCACTGAGTATGTTAACACAACTCTCACTCGCCAAAGAGCGAGTTCAAAATATGAAAAATCAAGTACAAGGAACCTTACGGTTAGGAACCTCAGCTATTTTCGCCCATTATCAGCTCCCCCCTATCTTAAAGGGCTTCCTTGAACACTATCCTAATGTGGATATTTCTTTAAAAACCGGTTTAAGTTCGCAAGTTAATAAAATGTTACAAAAGGAAGACGTTGCTGTAGCAATCCTACGGGGAGATTATTTTTGGCCAGAAGAAAAGCATCTCCTTCTGGAAGAACCAATCTGCCTTGTCTCGCCTCGTGCTATTCCCTTTTCAGATCTACCCCATCATCCGCAAATTAGCTATGGAACTGATTCTTCATTACGGGTAATGCTTGAAGATTGGTGGCGGGAAAGATTTTCTTGCCCTCCTAAAACTACGATGGAAGTGGACAGTATGGACACTTGTCGCCAAATGGTTCTTCACGGTCTCGGTTGGGCCATTTTACCATTAATTGGTTTAAAAGAACACGACTCTCTCTATACCCAAGAATTATGTTGGCGAGATGGTACATCAGTTTTGCGAAGAACATGGATGCTGTATCGCAATTCTTCTTTAGAATTATCAGCAGTCCAAGCTTTTACTGATTATCTAAAAGAATATTATGAGATCTAAATCCATTTTTATAATAAAAGGCTCTCTACTTCTTGCAAGCAGAGAGCTTTTTACTACAGCCTTGTGTATGCTTTTACTAAATTGGTCAATACTATAAGAACAATCCCCTAACACTTTAATCCCTATCTTTAAATATCATCGCATACAAAGCATCCAACCTGGTCATTTAGTATGATCATTCCTATAAAAGCTAAAACAAACTTGGATAAAAACACTCAGATCGGAGTCGGTAAAATGACGAATAGTACTCTGCAATCCCCCAAACAACGTCGACCTAAGGCAGTTGCCTCCTCAATCGCTACTAATTTTTTGCATCTGAGAAACCCCTTTGTGATTGCCTGGTGGTCAGCCGCATTCCCAGGGTTTGGACATATCAGTCTAGGAAATTATATAATCGGTTTTTTATTGTTTTCATGGGAAATATTAATTAATACCCAGTCAAGTCTCAACACTGCTATTGTATATAGCTTTACAGGTCGCTTCGAAATGGCAAAAGAGATTGTAAATAATCGCTGGCTACTCTTCTATGCTCCAGTTTGGGGTTTTTGTATTTTCTCAAGTTATCGCTTGTCGGTTGATCTAAATAAACTTTCCATCTTGGCTGATCGGAATGATTCTCCGATTGAAGCTACGAGCATGTCTTTTTTTGAAATCAACCCATTAGACAAGCGCATTCCCTGGATTAGCGTAGCGTGGACTATTCTTACTCCAGGCCTTGGTCATCTCTACTGCCATAGGATACCTACAGCTTTTTTTATATTAATTGGGTGGATAGGGATAACATATATGTCCCATCTTCTTCAGGGCATTCAGTACACGGCTTTAGGTGATTTTGAGCAGACAAAAGCAGTCTTAAATCTGGAATGGTTTATGTATTTGCCTTCAATAATGGGCTTTGCAATATATGATGTTTATGTTAATACGATTGAATACAATCGACTCTTTGATATGGAGCAGGCTGCTTATTTGGTCAGGGAATATCAAGGCTCAGACTTTAAAATGCCTATATAGGAGGTAACCTTCGTTATGCATGTCGTTGCATCATTTGAGCATTCGAATTTCCTCGAACTTGCGATCACGGATCTGGCACAAAAAGGTATCGAAGAAAATCGGATATGCGCAATACCATTAAATAAGATAGCGAAAGAAAGAAGACTCTTCGACACACTCCACCAAGCCGATGGCCAGAGCATGTTTGACTTACCCACTATTCTAGCGACTATTTTTATGACGCTTGGCGTTATGTGGGGTTTTATGTGGAAATGGGGTCCGATTATATGGGGACTTTTGAGTTTCATTGGCGGAATGAGCTTGGGATTAGTTATAAAATATGTACTTTATAAAAAAAGCTTACAAAAGAAATTTTGTTATAATACCGAGGTCGTGCTTATCATAAATTGTAAGCCAAATGAAGTAGAGATTGTGGAAACAGTTTTATTCAACCATTTGGCTATCGGTATTGGCAGAAAAAATTAGCCGACAACTAAAATACTCTGAAGTGAGGAGTAGGTATAACTTATGTTAAATTTTCCCGAATCAGCTCTCAAATTAGTTCAAATACAGTCTGTTTTCACAGACATGAGAATGCAGCAGTGGCGTACGGATACTTTGTTTACCTGGCAATGGTGGCTACTGGTTGCATTGCTCATTATTCCTTGGATTTTATGGTTTTGCATTATAGATAAAAAACGTCTTACAGAGATTGTCTTGCTAGGTATGTTTATGCTTGCGACCGCCTCTTGGATGGATGATCTCGGAACGGATTTAATTCTGTGGCATTATCCTTTTAAATTACTGCCCGTTTACCCTCAATTACTTCCTATAAACTACGCAGTACTGCCAGTAACCTATATGTTAATTTACCAATATTTTCGTTCGTGGAATTCCTATCTAAAGGCGCTGACTATAATGGCATTACTCTTTTCTTTTATTGCTGAACCAGCCCTCGACTATTTAGGTATGTATAAAATGCTATGTTGGCAGTATTACTATTCTTTTCCAATTTACGTATTACTTGGTATCTTCTTCAGATGGCTAGTTGAAAAAATTTTGGCAATCAACAAAAGATATAGCTGCAATAATTGATTCGGATTACTATCCTTTAGCTGTGGCGCTGATGTGGCATAAGAAACTCTATCAGTCTCAAGTTTATAAAATAAAGTCATGGATGAAAACCCATAATGAGAAAAACATTTGGGGGGACTCGTGATGAAAAAAAATAATCATTCTAATTTAAATTGCCCCGATGATGACACCGCTGCTAAATTGCGCGAACTTACATCGACAATTGCTCATGCTCGCCAAGTAGAAAGTGATATGGAAGCCATCACACGCTCCCTTAAAGAACGTTCTGTTAATCCTGAAATTTATCAAATTGATACCTGTTTGGATACGAACGTTGCCCATCTAGAAGAAATCTTCGCAGATAGTAATGATATTCATATTAGAGAATTATTCATCATGTCACTGCAGCGCAGGGCCGTCATTGTATTTGTAGAAAGTATGACTGATCAAGCTATTATCAACGGTCACATTATGGCAAAATTGACGATGCCGCCTATTACGGGTTTATCAAATCCAATACAAGAACCTACCTATGAATATTTAAAAAATACTCTAGTAACTGCGGCTTCGGTCATGGCAACGCATGAGATGAAAGCAGCGACTAAGCGGGTATTATCCGGTGATACAGCTTTATTTGTAGATGGTTTGAGTACTGTACTCATTATTGCCACACGCAAGCTTGACTCCCGTCCTGTTTCTGATCCCCAAACAGAAAGCGATATCAGCGGTCCTCGCGATGGATTCACAGAAGAATTACGAACCAATGTTACCCTTGTCCGAAGGCGAATTAAAAATCCTAATCTTGTAGTGAAACGAGTCACTGTTGGCCAGCGAAGTGAAACAGATGTAGCAATTGTATACTTTCGTGGCATTGTCAATATGAAATTAGTTCATGAAGTAGAACAACGTCTTAAGAATCTAAACGTTGATGATCCGACTATATCTGGGCTGAAAGGTTTGCTTGAAGATCATCCCCATTCACCTTTTCCTACTATATTAACTACAGAGCGACCTGATAAGTTTACGACTGCCTTGTTAATGGGAAAGGTTGGTGTGATTATCGACGGCACACCTTATTGCCTGATTCTTCCTGCCGCCTTTTCTGATTTTTTTCAAGCAGGTGATGACTTCTTTCAAAAATGGCAGATCGGCACACTAACACGAATTTCTAGATACATTGCTGCCTTCTTAGGATTATCCTTTCCAGCATTTTATGTTGCAGTGACTTCTTTTCATCCTGCATTTTTACCTACGCCATTAGCACTCATCATTAGTACTAATCGGGAAAGCTTACCCTTTCCCGTTTTTATCGAAACATTAATTATGGTCATTGTGTTAGAAATCATGCAAGAAGCAGGGATCCGACTCCCAAAAACCGTTGGTTCTGCAGTCAGTATCGTTGGTGGTCTAGTCATTGGCGATGCATCAGTTCGAGCAGGACTCGTCAGCCCTCCTATCGTTATTGTAACTTCCTTTACGGCCATCGCTTCTTTTACCATCGTTCATCACAACATGGGACTCCCCCTGCGTTTACTACGCTTTATGCTCATGATGATGGGCGCAAGTTTTGGTCTATTTGGTGTGATGATCGGACTACTCGCAATTGCTATTCACCTTGCTAATTTAGAAAGTTTAGGTGAGCCTTATTTAGCACCCATGGCGCCACGAAACTTTGCTGCTCTCCGCGATTTAAAGGCTACATCAATTATAGTACCCCCTAAAACAATGGATAGGCGCCCTGCCTATTTAGAAACAGAAGACAGCGTACGGCAAAACACTGATAAGGAATGATAACATATTATGATGAACCACAATACCATGATTTCACCATCACAGTTTTTCATCATTGCAGTTAATTGTATGTTTGGATCTAGCTTACTCACACTTCCGAGTGACCTTGCCCGCATTGCCAAAGAAGATATGTGGATGCCAATGTTATTAGGTAGTATTTTGATATTTTTGGCATTCTGGGTTGCCCTCCAATTATCTGCATATTTTCCTAATGTCACCGTTATGGACTATCATGTTCTGCTACTTGGCCGTATTCCAGGTTTTATCTTAAATGGCCTAATGATCATACTAATGATGGTTATTATTGCATTATATTTGCGAACTTTCACCATTGCTGTCAAAGTCTACTTACTTGATCTTACACCACCCCAGGTTATTGATATTTTCCTTCTCGGACTAGGGATGTATGCCGTACAATATGGTCTTGCTCCCCTTCTACGTTTACAGCAATTTCTCTTTGTACAAGAATATGGAATATTCTTGACAATTGTTTTATTAGGTGTTTTATCCATTGAAGCAAAATATTATCAACCAATACTGGCGGAGGGAATTACACCAGTTTTACAAGGAACGATATCGACTTGGCTTACTTACACTGGACCCGAAATGTTCATCGGTTTCCTCTATCCATTTATCACTCCTAAAAAAACCATATTAAAGTGGGGGATGTATGGTATCGGTATGGCTACATTCATCTATGTTATAATGACACTCATTGTTCAAGGGATATTAGGATCAAATGAAACAGCTAATACAATTATTCCCACAATGATGGCTTATCGTTTCATTGAAATACCTGATACTTTTATCGAACGACTGGATGGCTATTTAATGACAATTTGGGTTGTTATCGCCTTTACCTCCCTCATCAACTGGATCTATTTTATTTCTTTCGGTATTGGCCAAATGTTTAAACTAGAGAGTAGTCGTTGCATAGTGGTGCTGTTACTACCTTTCATCTACTATCTTGTTTATATACCACCCAATGCCTACGCAATTCAAGTGATTACCCAATGGGTAAATTACGCTGGAATATTTTGGGGATTAGGGGTAACCCCCTTGCTACTCGTCCTGGCATGGTTAAAATCCAAGAGAAAAATGTCATGCTAAGAAAATGCTGGAAAACGCTATTAATTGGCATACTGTTCACGTTAACTTTGCTTATAGCAGGTTGCTGGGATCGCAAAGAAATTGAAAATCGCGGTTATGTCTTAGGAGTAGGCATAGACCATGTTGTATCGTCAGGACCTAAGGGACTTTATGATCTCGATAAAACGCCCCAGGCAGCAGGGCAACGAAAATATAAACTTACGATTGAAATGCCCAAATTTAACAAGCAAGAAGCAAGTAAAGAAGTAAATAAAGGGCAAAATCATCTCATTTGGTCTGGTGAAGGCGAATCTATGTTTGCCATCACTCGCATGATTAGCACAAAAACCTATTTTAGTCCATTTTTTGAAGATATTCAAATCTTGGTTTTCAGCGAAGCTGTAGCAAGAGAAGGTGTTGGTGATATACTTGATTTTTTCTTGCGTGATGCAGAAATGCGACGCTTAACAAGAGTTTTTGTTACTCCTGGACGAGCTGAAGATATCTTAAAAGCTAAACTACAAGTAGAAGAAGTAAACAGTACCTTTATTGGTAAACTGACAGCAAATACGGATAAAGCACCTTATTTTGCTGGTAAAGCAGAACTAGGGCAAATTGCCCAAGCCTTACGATCAAATCATTCTTTCATTGTACCGATCATTGTTACTGAAGATAAAGAAGTTCGGCTATTAAAAGGAGCTATTTTTAATAAAGACCATAAAATGGTTGGAGAGATGAATGAATTAGAAATTTTAGGCGGCAAAATTTTGCGCCAAACCTTGAAACAAGGCATTGTTGTTGCACCTAATCCAGCTGACCCTCAGCATACAGTCGCATTTGAAATATATGAAAAAAAAATGAATATTGATACCTCTGTACAAGATGATCAAATTTTATTTACTGTCAAAGTCATATTGATTGGCAATTTGGGCGAAAACATGGTCCATGAACAAGATGCGGTCGATCCTGTCTTTACGAAGGCTGTAGAAAAAGAAATCGCTGCTGAGGTAACGCGCAGTATCAAGGCCGCTTTCAGCAAACAACAACAGTTAAAAGCCGATGTCACTGAACTAGGAGATTTAGTCCATCGCCAGCATCCTGACTATTGGAAAAACGTACAAGACCGTTGGGATGAAGAGGTTTTTCCAATGGCTCAATTGAATGTCGACGTTAAGATTCAAATTCGCCGACCAGTCATTACTCACTAAGTATTTGTTGTATCATCATTGCTAAGCCGACTATCATATACAACCATCCACCTATGCGAGCCGTCTTTTCCGCGCAGGGATGATTTTTATTTTTGGCATCATTAACATTAAAAGTTAATGAGTATAATCCCAGTAAGATGATTATAACGGCATAACTAAGGGATAAGGGAGCTAGTAAAATAGCACTAAGTTCTGCACTGTTCATCTGTTACCTCCTGTATGTTTTAGTATGGCTTATCGTATTTTTTTTATGAATAAAATCATGATCGATTGTCTCTTGACACAATTAGACAATGGCGTGCCCTCAAAACGTAATAAAGAAATTCGAAAAAGAGATACCCCCCATTTACGATTTCGTAAACGAGGGGTATCTCATCTTTCATTAACCTAAATCTTCAATTATGGTCGTGTTTGCACCATTGAGTAACCTTGCTTTGTTAATATACTTTTTGAATGTCAATTCCATTTTTTTGAAATTCAGCAACAATTTCGTCAACATGATCATTACCATTGGTTTCAACAGTAACTTCCAATTGAACTTGTTTAAACCGATCCATCACTTTGGATTGATTGTGATCTAATTTGATCACATTTGCCTTTAACTCGGAGAGAATATTCGCAACATGAAGCAATTCACCTGGTTTATCAGGTAAATTCACTGTAAAGCAAAAGAGTCGCCCTCTCGATACTAAAGCACGATTAATAATAGCCGATATGGTAGAGATATCAATATTTCCGCCACTGACTAAACAAACTACCTTTTTATCTTTTGACTTTAATTTTTTCAGACCTGCTAAAGATAAAGCCCCTGCCCCTTCAACAATAAGTTTATGTTTCTCCATTAAGAGTAAAATAGCTTCTAAGATCTCAAATTCAGATACAGTAACCACTTCATCTACAAACTCTCTAATCAGTTCAAATGTTAAATCACCTGGTTTTTTAACAGCTGTACCATCTGCCATTGTATCCACTTTCTCAAGTTCAATCACCCTGTCTTGAATAAGAGATTCTTTAATACAACAAGCTCCTTCAGGTTCGACACCAATTATTTTTATTTCTGGTTTTAGCATTTTAATAGCAAAAGCCATACCACTAATTAAACCACCGCCACCGATAGGAACTAAAATTTCATCAACATCATCTAATTCATTTATAATTTCTAAGGCTACTGTGCCTTGTCCCATAATGACATCCAAATCGTCAAATGGATGAACAAAAACATACTGGTTCTCAGTTTCAAGTTCTCTGGCCTTTTTATAAGCTTCATCATAACTATCGCCATATAAAACCACATCGACACCATAATTCTTTGTGGCTTCGACTTTTATAATCGGCGTAGCAGCTGGCATAACGAGTGTAGCCTTTATACCAAGAAGCTGGGCAGCATAGCCAATTCCTTGCGCATGATTTCCCGCAGAAGCGGCAATAACGCCCCGACTTTTTTCTTCTTCACTGAGTTTACTGAGTTTGTTAAATGCACCACGAATTTTAAAAGCACCTGTTACTTGAAGATTCTCAGGTTTGATAAATACACGATTTCCACATTCATGACTAAAAAATGGGCTTTCGATAAGTTCTGTTTTTTTGATAACACTTTCTAATTTTTTTGCCGCCACATAAAGATCTGCAAGTGAGATATACGAATTGGCAATTTCAAATGTTTTGTTAGTTAGGTCAGGCATAAAGTTCCTCCACTCATTATGATCATTAAAATTTTTCTTTACAACAGATTAGTTTTTCAACAATTGGAATATCGGCTGGTACGAATTTATAGTTAAGGATTGTTTGTGGATCAAC
Organism: Pelosinus sp. sgz500959; assembly: GCF_042610375.1. Taxonomy (NCBI): domain Bacteria; kingdom Bacillati; phylum Bacillota; class Negativicutes; order Selenomonadales; family Sporomusaceae; genus Pelosinus; species Pelosinus sp. sgz500959. The sequence goes on along the minus strand of NZ_JBGJZL010000003.1, from coordinate 179,449 downwards.
CCATGCAATTTCATCATGTACAGTCGAAGATAAAGTATCACCATTCCAAGACACCCAATATACGAAGAGTTGAATTCTGCCGAACTCATATTCATAACTACTTTCAGCAAAAAACTGTCCAACTTCTACATCAATTTGAAGTTCTTCAAGCATTTCGCGCCGTAAGCACTCTTCAGGTGTTTCGCCAATTTCGATTTTCCCACCTGGAAATTCCCATAAATTAGCCAATGCATCTCCAGTTCTACGCTTAGCAATTAAACATTGTCCATCTTTCATCAATAGACCCGCAACTACAACTTTCACATGAATACCCCTATTCTTTGTTCCATCATATTTATATCGAGAAAAGAATATACTTCGCGAGCAATTGCTAAACTCCTGCTAAATTACTTATATTTACGCAAAATACACCCTATCAGGTATTGACAAGGTGTATTTTTAGATCATTTTAACATTTTTCTATTTTTATTTGGCATTTACACAAGCTGGGAGTGGTTTATCATTTAGCCCTGCAAGCAAATTATCAGCGGTCAGTTGAGACATAGCCGTACGTGTTTCTTGCGTCGCCGACCCAATATGAGGCGTAATTAAAATATTAGAAAGTGTTAATAATGGATGATCACCAGGTAAAGGTTCAGGATCAGTGACATCAAGAGCTGCATAGGCGATTTTCCCAGTTTGTAATGCATCAAATAATGCATTTGTATCTACCACTGGACCACGTGACATATTAACAAAATAAGCTGTCCGTTTCATTTGCGCAAACTGGGACGCTCCAAATAATCCTCTCGTCTCTTTGGACAGAGGCGTCAATACAATCATACAATCAGCCTGTGCAAGTACTGCATCAAAAGACTGGTAAGTTGCACCTGTCTCATGATCATCCAAGCGACGATTACGATTGTAATAGATGACATTCATGCCAAAAACCTTAGCTCTCTTGGCAACTGCAACTCCAATTTGTCCCATGCCCACGATACCAAGAGTTTTCCCTGCAAGATCAATTCCGAGTGAGATCTTTGAACCGCGGTTCCAAGATCCTTCACGTACAAAATTCCACCCTTCATGAATTCGTCGTGCTGCACATAACAACAGAGAAAAAGCTAAATCGGCAGTGGTCTCAACAAGTACACCTGGCGTATTACCAAATAATATGCCATGGCGCGTACACGCTTCAGTATCCACATTATCATAGCCAACCGCTGACTGAGCAATTACCTTGAGCTTAGGAGCATATTGTAAAAGTTCCTCATTAACTTGAATATCACCAGTCACTACAAGACCTTCAGCATCTTTAAGCCAGTCAACTAGAGTCTCATGGGGAATTGATTCCGCTTTTTCCCACAGTTTTACTTCACAAGTTTCTTGAATACGTTCCAGAGCAGGAGTCATAAGCCGACCAGTCATTACGACTTTATATTGATTCATTTTCCACCCACCTATCTATTTTTTTCTTTATTTCGATAAACTTAAGTCAAAATCCTGTCCCATATCAGAAAAGACTTGGCTTACGACAAGCCTTACTTCTTTTACTTAGAGCAAGAGTGGGGAAAAAAACACCTTTATTCTGTAAAAAAATAGTACAGCATTGATCTAAAAGATCGTTGCTGTACTGATATTTTACTCTTAACTTAAGGAATCAATCCAGGGAATACAAAACTATATAGCCAGACCATAAAACCAAGGAAGATGACATAGGGAAGAGCATATTTAATGGTTCTGCGCATAATTAAACCCTCTTTGCCAAGCAGACCGACAGCAGTCGCGGCAATTACGATACTTTGGGGTGAAATCATTTTACCAGCGGAAGCACCAGCACTCCCAGCAGAAGCCATCAAAATATCAGATAATCCCAATCCTTGTGCAGTCAATGCTTGTAAATTACCAAATAATGCATTAGCCGATGTATTACTACCAGTAATAAATACGCCTAAGGCACCAATTAATGGGCTAAGGAAAGGCATAAATTGTTGATCGACAGTTGCTACCAAACTTTTAGCCATCATCGCAATCATTGATGGTTGAGCAGCTCCACTGCCACTTACCCAAACTGCCATTTTTGTTTTGGCATCAACAATGGGTAATGCCATATTCATGACTTCAGAAATGGATAAAATACAAGCTACTGTAATAAAAGCTGGTAGCATTTGTTTAAAAGTAATACTAAATTGTTTAGTGTACTCACTAAACGGAATCTTCATGAATTTAAAAGAGATTAAACCGGCAATGAGCATCAATGTTCCCGGACTTTGCAGCCAAGTAAAAGCATAGATTTTATTTGGATTATAGATATAAGACTTAATGAGCATCCACTCAGACCCAGGAACTTTACCAGCAAAAATAGGTCTAGTTGATGGCAGATTCACAGCAATGACGAGTAATGTCAAAAGGATATACGGTAACCACGACATTGCTAATTCTTGAAAATTAATATTTTTAGTGTTGCAAACACCAGGATTTTTTTCATTGGGGAATATCCAATATTCATCGACTTTCAAATTATATAAATATACAGAAAGACATCCTAAACATACAAGTGCTCCTAAGATACTTGCCAAAGTGGCACCAAGGATATTACTCACAGCAAACTCGACGATAGAAAAGCTAATACCCGTAATCAGAATGGCCGGCATGATACCTGTCATACCTTTGATGCCAGACATAATGAAAACCGTTGCAAAAGACATAATAAATGCTAAAGGTGCCATGAGCCGCCCAGTCATTTGTGACAACTTCATAAAATCTAATTGAGTTGTTAAGGCGAGAGTATCCGTAGGAATTGCCAGCGATCCAAAAGGAACGGGACCTGTATTTGCAATTAAGCAAACCAGAGCTGCCATAATTGGATCATAACCGAGGCCAACTAAAATACTGGCAGGAATCGCCACTGGTGCACCAAAACCACAAATTCCTTCCAAGAAAGCACTAAAACCAAAACCAATGAGTAATGCCTGCGCCCGACGGTCACAAGTTAATGACGACATAGCATTCTGCATTTTGTTCATCCAACCTGTTGTTTTTAATACATTATAAACAACAATAGCACCAAAAGGAATATACATGATTGGGAAAATACCAGTGATAGCCCCTTGCAGAGCTGCCAAAAGAGTAACCTGAGCTGGAAAACCATAATAGAAAATTGCTAAGATTATAGTCAATAGCCAAGCAACGGGTGCAACTCGAACTGCTGGTTGCATCAATACTGGCAGACCGATTAAGAAAACTAATAACGGTAACGAAGCAATGAACGCGTCCATTTTTTTCCTCCCTTTTTTTCCCATCCTTAGCCTTTTACTCTCTTATGCCTCCTTTCGTTAAAAATTACAAGTACTGTTCTTCATAACGAATCCCATATACTTCCTATCCCCTCTTTATTCTTCGCCACAAAACGCAAAATTCCTTTTATTGGAATACATTTTTCGTAGGTTTATATCCTAGTTTTTAGAATTTAATTATGATATTGCCAATTTTAAATCTACACCTAAAACACCAATTATTACGCTTTCTTTATCATAAATTGGCACAGAAACCGTCAAACATGACTGACCTGAAATAGCTGAAACATAGATTGACGACACATAAACTTTCCCGGCAAGACTTTCTTGAAACCACTCACGAGAACTAGCATTGGCAATACCAGCTGGTGGTAATGAAATAATAAATCTACCATCAACTTGATTCGTCCACACGGCCTCTAAATGGGAATGAGAATGTAAAAACTTAGATAATATTGTATGATGATCCGTCGCTAATAGACTGCTGATCTGAGGTTCTTCAGCCAACTGGGCCAATTCTACTTTTAACTCACTAACACTTACATCCAATTGCTCTTTTAAAACATCATCTACTGAAAAAATAGTAAGACTTTGCGTTGTCTCTACTAAATAATCAGCAACTCCACTTAATATCTGCCCCATCTGTTCTGTCTCTGTTAAATGGATACTTTGTTGATCCAATCGATTGACAACTCCATCTGCATGCTCTAAGGTTTTTCCACACATGATTGCCATTTTTTCCAAAAATGCCGCTGCATGTTCTGTTGCTTCAAGCTGGACCTGTCTAGCAGCACTGACTTCTGATAACTGAGTTTCTACATGTGCACTAGAAGATAAAATTCTTTTCAACATAACATCGGCCTCAGCTGTCGCTTTTGAACCTTGTTGCACCAGCTTTGCGCCATCAGCCGCTGCTTGTGCAGTGGTTGTAATGCCCGTATCAATTTGGGCAAGAAGGCCAAAAGCCGAACTTGCGGCAAGCTGACTTGCATCCGACAATTTTTGAATTTCTTGGGCAACTACGGAAAAACCCCTACCATGCTCTCCAGCCCTAGCTGCTTCAATACTGGCATTCAATGCTAGTAGATTTGTTTGATCTGAAATTGCGCTAATCGTTGAGAGAAAGCTATCAATTTCCTTTGCCACTTGTGTAAGAGCATCAATACGTCCTTGAATATCTGCAGAAGATTTACAAATATCTTCCATAGATTTAGCAACTTGTGAGACAAAATAACATCCTTGCTCAGCTGCTTTTTTACTTTCAATACCATCTTGATGAATTCCTTCAGCAAGAACTTTTATGGTTTTTGAAGATTCCATGACTTGATGAATTTGTTGATTAGCATATTGTGATGACTCATTTAATGAGAGAGCTAAACGCCTTGCTTCATTGGCTTCATGCTGAATTTCTTGCGCTAGTTGTGTCGCATTCCAAATTGCACCTGTTACCTGTGTTACAGCTGCAAAGACTTTACTAGAACTCACTTGAGTATCTCGAGTAAATTTGCGTAACATTTCAACTAATTTGTTAATATGGGTGACTAATGGCTGCAAATGATTAGGATAATCCTTGGCGTTAAATGCACTTCCTAATTTACCTGTTGAAATTTCCTCTACGGCATGAATTAACTTGCGATACGCTTTTCCTGTTACTAACCAAAATGACATCTTATCCTCTCCTTACATTAATTTAAACTTATTTATTTTTACCAATTAAAAACGCTACAAAATAAGAAATGATTTTTCATTTCTTATTTTGTAGCGTCATTGCTAATTATTGAATTATATAAAAATTCTATTTTTAGGCATAAGATGTCTTCTGTTTACATTTTTCTACTTTTGCCATTAATAGTATAACTCTGCTCCTTATCATTGTCAATAATCACCAATGATAATTGATTTCATTTAATTCTTTTCATTTCTAACACTAAAATGATTGCATATTATTTTTATATAATCTGACAACTTTTTCCCTTCATGCTAGTATATAATTGAAAATAAGGATATATTGAGGAGGGGTACTACCATGATCAAAAAACTAAACTTTATCCAGACTCCTTATGAGTACGATTGCGGTCGCTTACACTTATTAATTAAGGCCAATACAGAAACAAAAACAATCCATGTTCTTGACTTTTTCAGTCCCACATCATTACTAAACTGTAGAGAAGTTGTGCAACCCAATATCCTTGCACAACTACATTTCGAAGAAGAACCACTGGAGTGGAATTGGCTTTGGTATTCATCGAGTAACAAACTTTTTTTGTCACCGGTTGGTAGTGAAGGTCCTGGTAATCTCGTTGATTGCAACCATAAGGCAATTGATCATGAAGCGCTTTCTATGATACAAAAATTAAATGACATGGAATTATGGGAAAACCCATAGTCAATGGCGAATACCCCACTCAATCGAGTGGGGTATTTATTAATTAAGAGACCAATTCCCTATGCTATTAATGACCAATTTCCGTTTATGATAATTAATCAAGGTATGTCGATGACCAACACTAATCATTGCTGTTTTCTTAAGATGGGTTTGTACTAGTTTATATAATTCAGCCTCTGTAGATTCGTCAATCGCTGAAGTTGCCTCATCAAGAAATAACCAATTGGGTTCTTGGAGGATTGCCCTGACAAATGCTATTTTTTGTTGTTCACCCAAAGAAAGAATATGCGACCAATCCTCGGTATCATCCAATTTATTGACAAAGTCATCTAACTTACACAATTTCATCACTCTACGAATATTCTCATCCGTTGTAAAATCTGCTTTATAGGGATATAGTACAGATTCCCGTAAGGTACCAAGGGGCAAATAGGATTTTTGTGGTAAAAACAACAAACTTTCTCCTTCTGGAAGAGTGATACTCCCTTGTCCAAAAGGCCAAATACCAGCTAGAGTCCGCATAAGAGTACTTTTTCCACAACCAGATGGTCCCATAATTAATAATGAATCTCCCGGATTAATTGTTAAATTCAAATTGTCTAGTAGCTGTTGACCATTAGGCAGAGCCATTTCTAATTGTAATACAGCAACGGATGTTTCAGGACGATAAGTGACTCTAATGGATTCTTGATTTGAAATGTTCTGAGCAGCCTTCATACTGTTTCTAAAACCGACCAAACGATTAATGACAGCCTGCCATTCAGCGAACAAAGAGTAACTATCTACAAAAAAAGACAATGCATCTTGTACACGGCCAAAAGCTGATGAAGTCTGAATCAAACCACCCAAAGGAATTTGATTGCTAAAATAACGTGGTGCCGCAACTAAAAGTGGAAAAATAATGGCAATTTGTGAATATCCAGATGTAAACCATGTCAACTTCTTTTGCCTTAACATGAGTTCTTTAAAATTATGAACCACCATATGAAAGCGTGTCAATAAATGAACTTGTTCTTGTTGTTCACCACCATAAAGAGCAACACTTTCACTATTTTCCCGTAGGCGCATAAGACTAAAACGAAAATCTGCTTCATAACGTTGTTGTGTAAAATTAAGCCCAACAAGAGGTTGTCCAATTTTAGTAGTCAACCACGTACCAATAGCAGAATATAAAATGGCAACCCAAACCATATAACCTGGAATGGATATTTCATGATCCCCAAATGGCAGCGACAAAGCACCAGAAAGATTCCATAATATAACTACAAAAGAGCATAGAGTAACAGTAGCCTTTAAAAGACCAAGAGAAAGACGTAAGGATAAGTTTACAAATAACTTCAAATCTTCACTAATTCGCTGATCAGGATTATCAGCACTATGATTTAGTAGTTGCATTTGATAATAAGATCGTTTATGCAACCAATTTTGCAAATACTCCTTCGTAAGCCAACGGCGCCATTTAATTTCAAGTAATTGCTGCATATACAGCTCATAAACAGCTACAATAATATAAAAAGTAGCGAGTATGGAAAAAGTCCCAAGGGCACTTACAAAACCATCTTTGTCATAATTTTGTAACGTATTATAAAATGTATTATTCCATTCATTGAGCAAAACTAATATGTAAACATGGCTTAAATTCAAACTTACAATGACACCAAGAAGCAGTCTTGCTCGCCATTTTTCTTCTGAATTCCAATAACCTTTGGCAATCTGCCATAACCCTTCAATAAACTCACGGTTCACTATTTTCATCATTACGTCCTTTCCTTAATCCTTTATCATTATTTTCTTTAATCTCTTTCATTTTCTATACAGATTGTAAAAATCCTTTTACGAATATGGAAAATTGCCCCTTAGGAAATATCCTAAGAGGCAATTCTTTATAACATACTCTTCAAAAAAGCTTGAGTACGCGTCTGCGTTGGCTGAGTAAAAATTTGTTCTGGCGGCCCCTCTTCAACGATATCGCCATTATCCATAAAAATAACACGCTGGGCTACTTCACGAGCAAAGGCCATCTCATGAGTGACGACAATCATTGTCATATGTTCTTGAGCAAGTTGACGCATGGCTTTTAGCACTTCTCCTGTTAATTCAGGATCAAGAGCTGACGTGGGCTCATCAAATAACATAATATCAGGCTTCATAGCTAGAGCACGGGCAATAGCAACCCGTTGCTGCTGTCCTCCAGATAATCTTGATGGATAACTATTCCTTTTCTCAAATAAACCAACTTTGCGAAGTAACTCTTCCGCTTCAGGAATAATAACGTCCTTCTTAATCCCTTTGACCATGATGGGTGCTTCAATAATGTTATCAATCACTGTCATATGAGGGAATAGATTAAATTGTTGAAATACCATCCCCATCTTACAACAAATTTCCCGCGCTTTGTTTTCATGAACATATTGACTTCGTCCATCTGCCCCTTCACTCGCTAAGACTTCATCTTCAATATAGATGGTTCCTCGATCAATGGTCTCAAGGCGATTTAAGCAGCGCAGCAAGGTACTTTTACCTGAACCTGAAGGACCGATGATGGCTACCACTTCACCTTGAGCTACTTCAAGGCTAATACCTTTTAGTACTTCAAGGTGATTAAAGCTTTTGTGGATATTTTTTAAACGTATCATATTCATAAACATTCACTCCTACTCATCATATGCCGCATAACGTTGTTCAAGTTTGTTAAACATCCATGTCAGCACCAGTGTCATCCCTAAATAAAAAACAGCAGCAATGAAAAAAGGTGTCATATCAAATTCTCGTTGTACAATAGTACGTGCCGTTCTGAGTAAATCATTCATTGCTAAAACATAGATGAGTGATGTATCTTTTACTAATGTAATCGTTTCATTACTGATCGGCGGCAAGACTCGCTTGATCATCTGAGGAAGGATGATTCGTCGCATTGTCTGTACATAGGTCATACCCAAAACCTTACTTGCTTCATATTGTCCTCGTTCAATGGACTGAATTCCACCACGGAAAATTTCTGCAAAATAAGCTGCATAATTACAAACAAAAGCAACAATGGCTGCTGAAGAATCTGATAAAGTAATACCAATATAAGGGATTAAGGGCAGTGCATAATATACGAATAAGAGCTGAAGCATAAGAGGCGTTCCGCGCATAAGCCATATATATGTTTCAACTAAAAAACTTAAAGGTTTATATTTTGACATACGCGCCAAAGCCAGCAACAAGCCTAATGGTAATGAAAGTAGCAACGTAATAAAAAACATTTGTAGAGTTACATTAGCCCCCTCTAACATGGGAGCAAGCATTGGGATTATTTTCTCCATTGATTTTCACCTCTTTTTTTGCCTTCGGGCATAAAGTCAATTTTATCATACTAATCTAGGAAATTGAGAGGCTGATGGCAAATCACCATCAGCCTCTATCTACTACTTAATTATATCTGCGCCAAACCATTGTTTGGAAATTTTACCTGATGTTCCATCTTTTTTCATTTCATCAAGAGCCTTTTGCACTTTATCACGAAGTTCTTTATCATCTTTACGGAAACCTATCCCTAATATACCAACCTCACCAACAACTTTATCCAATACGATAAAAGTATCTGGATTTTTGGATATATAATAACGGCCAAAAATTTCATCTGTTATCACTGCATCAACACGACCTGTTTTAAGATCCATAAATGCTGCAATACAATCCCCATATTTTCTAACTTCTTTAAAAGAAGCTTTCATCTCTGCATTTGCTTCAATGATTTCATCGGCCGTACTCGCACTTTGAAGACCAATGATTTTTCCTTTTAGATCATCAAGACTTTTAATTGTGGATCCTTTAGGAAGGAAAATTAATTGTTTACCATCCATATAAGGTTCGCTAAACAGCATATTTTCTTTGCGCTTTTCCGTAATATTCATTCCGTTCCATAAGGCATCAATTCGTTTACCATTAAGCTCAGCTTCTTTACTGCCCCAATCAATCGGTTTAAACTCAACTTCCATCCCTAATCTTTTACTAGCTTCCCGAGCCATATCAATGTCAAAACCAACAATGTTATTCTTTTCATCACGAAAACCCATTGGTGGGAAACTATCATCTAGCCCTATCACGATTTTTTTCTGTACAGGTGCTTTTGTAGCACTGCTACCACAGCCTGTTAGAACCATACCAACCATCATAAGTAACAATACTAATGAAACGATTCTCTTCATATGTAAATCCTCCACTCAAATATAGTTTAAACTCGCAAATACTATTATACTTTAGTACACTAAAATTTAAAAGCATTAAATTAGTACATTTATACGACTTTAAATTATATTTCTTAAGATTTCTCTGTTAAACTCACTTATTTGCGTTATTTCATTTATCCAATAAACAAGTTGTCCTTACAGAGTGTATCATTCTTTGCACGATGAATGATAAGAAGATAAAGTGTTATATTTTCTGATTACGTAAAAAGATGGCCTGAAATCTCTTATTGCAAGAGACTGCAGACCATCGTTCATGATCGATTATTCTGCCGGCAATGATCGATGGGCCAAACCAATGGCAACTTCATTGAGATTGAGTACACCCACCCCAAAATAAATGGCAACACAAAGATGTTCACCATAACGCGCCAGCCCGATTTTTCCACCAACATTAAGCCCAACGGCTTTCGGTGTAATTTGCTCTAATGCCGCATGAGTAGCACCTGCCACCGCTCCTTCGCCAATATGATTAGCGCTGACTAATCCTTGACGCTGAGCAGCCACAACAGCTCTTTCAATAATTTTTTTCACAGAAATGATATATTCACCACCAAAGTCGACTGCCGTAGCGTAAATACCGCGAGCACTTAATTTTTTACGAATATCCTGCTCTTCCTGTCGATCCTCACTAATCGCCATAGACAAGGCAGCCCTGCCTACATCAACACTCGTAAACTCCACTTTGCATAGCCTCCTGTTTATCAACAACTGTAATCTTTTCTTTATCAACAATGGCAACAACAAAGAAGGTGATTAAACATACAATCCATTCCATATAAATTGGATGAGCAAAAATCTGAACCCCAGGGAATACCTGCCATACCAACAAGGCCACCATACCAGCAAGTGTGGTATAAAAAGCTGAATTACGTCGACAAAGAGTAGGTGCAAACATAGTAAATAAAAATACTAAGGTAAAAGCAGTCGTTAGACTTAGACCAATTAGCATCGTCTTAACAATCCCTGCAGCATTAAAAGCAAGCCATAAAGTCCCAATCCCTAGACCTAGAACGGCATAACGATTGACAAGAGTATATCGTTTATCACTCATCGTTGGATTAATAAACCTTTTATAGATATCCTGGGAAAATAAAGTTCCTGCCCCCAGCAAAATATGACAAGCCGTCGAAACATCTGCTGCCCAAAGTGCAGCTAACGTTAATCCCGATATAACCGGATCGAGTCCCATAATCATTTGAGGAAGAGCCATGGTCGCCTTCATTGTCGGATGTGCAGCCCGGGCAGCAACCCCCATAATGGCACACAAAAAACCAATCGGCAGCATTAAGAGCGCACCCCATAGGAAACCTTTACGTGCTGTTTTAGCATCAATGGCGGCACAAGCAACCTGTACTGGCCCTTGGGCCGTAATAGCCTGAGTCATCATCACAACAATCCAACCGATAATCGTAGCGAGCCCCAGTCCACCAACAGGTCCAAACCAATCGACTGTAGGCGGCAAAGAAGCTGCGATAGCACTGATACCACCTTGATCATTGACAATGGTAACTGTACTAATCAAAACTCCAATATAAATTAAACTGACACTCAAAATATTTGACAAACCTGAAGACCATAAGCCTCCAAGAATCGTAGTACCAATAAACACAATCGCACTTGTCACCATTCCCCCTTGAAAAGAGAAGATCTCTGGCAACAAGGATGATAATATGGCTCCACCTGCCAGATACTGAAGAGATGTAATAACCAATTGAATGGTGATCATACCGATTACAGCAATGGCCCGCCCTTTGCGGTCGTAGTAACGTTCAAATAATTCTGGTATCGTCGTGCAATTCATTTCACGATATTTACCAGCTGCTACCATTGCCATTAAAACGGCTCCAGCAGCCCAGGCCACATTATACCATCCTGCCGCAATACCCGATTGAAAAGCATTTTCGGCAACTCCAATCGTAGCCGCTGCTCCAATGGCCGTACCTGCAATATTAGCTGCTACTAAGGTAGTGCTCAACTTACGTCCTGCAAATAAAAAACCGCTACTGCTTTCCGTACGACGTTTTACATAAATACTAATTCCAAATAAAACACAAATGTACAAAATAATAATCCAAAATTGAATACTCATTTTTCCTTCCTACCTTTCTACACTTTCTCCATGGCAAAATTAATAAAAGCACCCCCGAATCTAGGAGTGCTCACTTTACTCAAATTGCCATCCTACCATAAGACCTAGGATTCTACTACAATGCTACACATCAATAGTACCAGAGATGGCGGGAATATGTCAAACTTTAAGGATACTTTTAGATCAAATATAATGATGATTGACGTTAAAGCAACTATAGGATGCCATCTTACGTACCGCTAATAATGACCGTCCAATATGTTCGCCTTCTTGTGGATCACCACCATCTAACTCACATAAAAATTCAACACTTGTTAACAAATCATTTTTATAGATTTTGTAATTAGGAACAGGGTTTTCTTGCTCAACTTTATCAATCTGACTAAGGATTGTAAGAATTGTCCCATGTAGTGATAACCTTTCCTCACGCTGACTATGTTTAAGACTACGAATTATTCCCTCAATTTGCTCTAACCCATCTTTTATAGGCATATATTACCCTCACTCTCTGAAATTTATTTTATGATTCGTCTTTTTCTTATCGAGTATAAATATCTCTTCTTCAATAGGAGGAGATTATATGATTAAGCAGAAAATAGTCTTTAGTGATACTAATTGTCGAAAGTTGAGTGACTCAAATGCGTTTTTTATTTAAATTTACACTTTTACTTAGTATATTGATTATTATTAGTAGCACAATTCAGTTTGTTGCCTTTGACCGTTTTTTTCGTTCAACAACAGATTCTTTGTTATTAACGATTAATGAAAAAGCTGCAGATAATTTAGGTCTCTCTCTCTCTGCCTATGTTAAAAATATCGAACATTTAGTAAAAAAAATTGCAAATGATCCTAGCCTTAGAGCAAATCAAGAGATTCTTGATAAAACAAATGCAATCATTCCTGAAATTAACGCTATCTTCATACTTGATTTAGAAGGAAATATTCTGCTCGGTAGCGGAGCTGAGATCAATTCTTCAATGAATTTATCACAAAGGGAATATTTTCAGCACGCCATACAAGGCGAAACTTATATCAGTGATGTCTTTATAAGCACCCGCGGTCGTCAAGTTGTCGCTATCGCAACCCCCATTATAGAAAATAATGAAGTTTCAGGGGTGGTTGTTGGAAGCGTCTGGTTACATGAAAATAATCTATCATCCTTGTTTGGTGATCAATCTTTTGGACGTGACGGCTTCATACAAATTAGCGATAGACATGGAACCATCGTTTATCATCCTGACAAAAATCAGATTGGACAGAAAGATGAAACCGCTGATTCTTCTGACGATTTGATGGGCGCATTTATCATGAAAAATTTTTTAGGGCATGAATATTATGTTGGTTATCGAAATGTTCACGAATTGAACTGGCTTCTTTCTATACATACTCCAGCTTCTGCAATCACAGAATTTCGTAGCATGATGCTTTATCAAATCTTAATCATTACAATTTTGACAGTTATTTTAGTGATTATGATTGGCGCATCGGCTGTACAACGCTCTACAAGACCTCTTGACAGCGTTATTAAAGCATTCAGTTCAATAAAAGATGGAAAGTACAAAAAAATTCCTTTACATCGTTATACCGCTGAATTCCATGAAATGATTCAGGTATATAATGATACCATCCATCAACTTGAAGAAGTTCATCTTACATTAAAAGGAGCCGCCGACATTGATGGATTGACTGGAGCGTATAACCGCAGAGCTTTTGACAACATCTTAGAACTGCTGAATAAAGAAATCCAAACTTACACATTGCACTCTCTAGGATTAATGCTATTAGATCTTGATAATTTTAAACAATTAAATGATACGCAGGGGCATTTAATAGGAGATGACGTCTTAAAAGAATTTACTCAAATTGCAATATCTGTAGTAGGAAGTCGATCTGTATTTCGATTTGGCGGAGACGAATTTTCAATTATTTTACGCAATGTTTCTCCTGAAAATATGATAACCTTTGCCGAAGAAATACGCCGAAAATCCGAAAAAAGATTACGAGGTTGCACGGTTAGTATTGGCATTGTAAACTATCCTGAAAATGCTGATTCCATCGATGAACTACTCGTGTTGGTTGATAAAGCCCTTTATATAAGTAAAGAAACTAAAAATAAAGTCACAGAGCATCAAGGAAACATCTAAGAAATTCACGATTATTTTAAGTAATTTCGTAACACATTCATCATATTAGATAATTCTTCCTGCACTTCTTCTAGTGAAGATTCTTCGCCAGTTAGTAAATATTGAAGATAATCTTGCATTTCATCAATTTTATCGATGAATTCATCATCTTCAACATCAATAGCACTCTTCATACTCTCCAGTGCGTCAATTGCTTCATCGATCATTTCATCATCTAGTGGAGAGCTATTTGCTAACTGATTAAGAATGTCAATAACTGCTTGGATATTTAAAACTTCCATTATTCGATCACCTCATTATAAATTTTAGAAAAAACTTGATTATGTTTATTATAGATCTAATTTTATTGTAACATATCCTCTTCATTCGTCAAATTTATAGGTATACTCTTAGAATAATATCATTTTTTCTTGCAGACAGATTTTATCCTTCTAAATCCAGCAGCCCTTTCTTCATTGCATATCGCACCAGTTCTGGCCTTGTTTTCAGCTGTAATTTTTCCATAATTTTAGATTTATAAGACTCAACGGTCTTAACTGAAAGGCATAGTTTCTCGGCAATCTCTTTGTTTCCATAACCCATGGCTACTAATCGTAAGGTTTGTTGCTCTCTTTCTGTTAATAAAGCAAGAGATTCAAATTCAGCACTCTTATTTTTGCGACGCAAAAAATCACCGATCAAAGACTTCGTTGCGGAAGGATATAAATAGGGTTCACCCTGATTTACAGTACGGATAGCTTTAATTAAATCAAAATCAGGGGCATTTTTTAAAATATACCCAGTGGCACCCACTTTTAAGGCTTGAAACAAATATTCTTCATCATCATGCATCGTTAAAATCAGTACATTAATTTGTGGCGCTAGTTCCTGTAAACGAGCCGTTGCCACCAAGCCATTTTCGCCAGGAGGCATCCGCAAATCCATGACCACGACCTCGGGAAGCAGTTTCACAGCCAGTTCTACTGCTTCCCGCCCATCTGCGGCCACACCTACGACTTCCATATCTTGTTGTGAATTGATCAACATCGCAAGTCCTGAGCGAACCACAGCATGATCATCAGCAATGAGAATAGTAATCATGTGTTATCCACCTCATCCTCTAACGGAATGCAGACCTTGATCTTTGTACCATGACCAGGGACAGAATGAATAAGCAAGGTACCACGAATGAGGGTTGCTCTTTCCCTCATTCCATACAGCCCGAGTCCAGTCCCTTTTATTTCAATGTTTTGCAAATCAAAACCACGCCCTTGATCTGCTACAACCAAATGTAACTGTTGATTCTGCTCATAAAACTCTACTGATAACTGATCAATATTTGCATATTTAGCGGCATTAATCATGGCCTCTTGGCAAATGCGATAGAGAGTAGTTTCAATTTTGGACGAATAGCGGCGCTCTTCGCCAGTAGCGCGAAGTACTGTTACAATACCATAAGTCTGCTCAAACTGTTTGATAAAAGAACGAAGTGCCGGTAATATTCCCCAATCATCAAGTGAACAAGGTCTCAGTTCAACTGCAATATGACGAACTTCGTTTAAGGCTTGAGTTGCCATTTCTTTCACAAGGATAAAGTGCTCACGAAGGTCATCGCTTAAAGGAAGTTGTTCAATCATATTAAGTCCAACAATCATGCTGTAAATCGTTTGCCCTACCCCGTCATGCAGCTCTCTTGATACTCGCTTTCGTTCTTCTTCTTGCGCCTGCAGAATGTAGCTTGTCATTACTTTTTGAAAGCTATGATACTCTTGTTTTTCTCCCTCTGACAGGTCTTGAAAAATCACTTCTGATAAAGAAGTCAGTGTCTTTTCTCTCATCCTGATATTCTCCTATTATCCTCATTCTCTACTTCATCTTTTAAGGATTTAGCAAAATTGCTACTTTTTCTGCTACTTGTTTAGTGAAAGTAAGGACTTCTTCCTCAATGATACAACCACTGCGGTAACCAATGAGTACTACGCCTTTGACTCGGTCCTGAATAATAACAGGGACTCCTAAGGCTGACTTTAATTCTTCCGCATATAAAATCGGATATTCTCGCGGATCATCATGTTGTTTTGGTTCGTAATTTTCTAATATCATGAGCCTTCCTGACAGTAATACTTTGCCAGCAATGCCTTTACCAGGGCGTAGTACAATACGTCGAAAACGTTCATTACGATTACCTGCCGCATATTTCCAGCGAATGATTGCTTCATTTGGCTCTTGACAAGCAAAAGCCGAAAAATCAGCACCCGTTTGCAGCCGTAGCTCTTCTAGGCATTGATTGATTACCGATTGCATTTTATCCATAAAATTTCTCCCTAACGATCTAAATTTATCCGATGACCAAGTCCCTATCAGACTCCTATTTTTTAATAAGAGTTAAAAGCGGCTAAGTCTCTAAACAAGGGTGACTAAGATTCAATTGGAATGAAAATTCCACCTGAATGTTAGTCTTCTTTATTTTCAATTTAGCATAGGTGCTGCTCTAAAGTAAAGAAAAAGGAATGATAGAAAGAAGGACAATCTCGAAATAAATCAGAAATTGTCCCTCCATTAATTAATGAATTGATTTACCTTTTACCTTACGGCTAACATAGTGAATATAGGGTCTATTGATATACTCAATAGGCATACTCCAAACATGGACTAGACGTGTGAAAGGCCATACTGCAAAAATAGCAAACCCCATCAACACATGCATTTTGAAGAATAGCGGCACACTATGCATAAAATGAGCATCAGGCTGCAAGAATAATAACCCTCTAAACCAAGGTGCAATGGTCGCCCGATAATCAAAACCAGTAGAACCAAACACATTAGTTGCCGTACTTGCTAGCCCGAGTATGACTTCTGCCAAGACTAAAACCACAACGACAAAATCAGCCAAACTACTTGCCGCATATACCCGATCATTACCAAAACGTCTCAGGGTCAAAATCAAGATACCTGCTAAGGTGAGTAATCCTGCTGGTCCCCCGCCATAAACGGCAGCCATGTGATACATATGTTCCGTAACCCCAATGGCCTCAAACCAAGCTTTTGGAATCAAAAGCCCAGATACATGACCACCAACAACAGCCAAAATACCCCCATGAAATAATAGGCTCCCCCATTGTAAGCTCTTTTTTTCTAAAAGTTCACTGGATCTGGCTGTCCAACCTAACTGATCTGTATTGTAGCGATAAATGTGTCCCACGATAAAAATAGTGAGCGCTACATAAGGGTAAATGACCCATAAAAATTGTTCGCCAAAATTCATGATACACCTCCAGTAGCAGGTATTTGTGAACACCTCATAGATGTCGTGGATACTAAACAAGCTTCAAGTAGTCCAGCATAAGGACTGGCAATGTTTTTTAGCTGTTCCCATAGCTTTTCCATACCAGGCCCCACTATACTTAAGACTTCTTTACTTGAGTCCAAATCTGCCACGGATAAAAATTCAAGGACCATAGGCAGATAATCTGGCAGTTCATTAGAATCCACATCAAGCTGAGCTTGGTGATAAATACTTTTCAGATTTGCGAGCACTAGACCCCGCTTTCGATCATCGGGGCAAAGCAGAGAAGTAAGATCTAGGTTACTATTCTCGCTAAAATCAAAGGTCATGACATATTGTTCTGCTAACTGTTCTAAAGACCGCTCTTTTATAGAGTCTAAAAAAACCTGTACATGATCTCGAATAAGCAAATACTTAGATTCATTCACAAGTTGGCGTAACTCGTCAATATCAAGCCAAGGATGGGCAGGATAGGCAAATAGGGAAGATAATAATGTGAAGTTTTTTTTATCAAGAGGTACCACAATCATCACCTCCATCACCACAAGACGAAGGTCTCTGAGGAAGACAATAACCACAGTTACCTTGCTCTTTATACACATTTACATACTGTTCCTGATGGGATGTAGGAATGACAAAACGATCCTCATATTTGGCAATGGCGAGCAGACGATACATCGCCTTCACCGATGTTTCTGTAAGGCCCGCATCCTTTAACTCCTTTTGGTCAATCGCTTTATTAATTTGCAAGGAACGCATATAAGAACGCATGGTTAGTAACTTGCCGAGAGCCGATTTGACAGCTTTCGTATCTCCCGCCGTTAAGATATTTGCCAAATACTCCATAGGAATACGCATATCTTCAAGGAGCGGGAATAGATTTTGGCTAACACCTTGCCCTTTGGCAACGCTGACAATGGGGCTAAGTGGGGGAATATACCAGACCATCGGCATGGTGCGAAATTCAGGATGAAGGGGGAGCGCCACACCATAACGCACGACTAAGTCATAGATGGGTGATCTTTTTGCATAATCTAGCCAATCTTCACTAATACCATCTTGACGTGCTTTAGCAATTACTTCTGGATCTGTCGGATCTAAAAATACATTAAGTTGAGCTTGATATAACTCCTTCTCATTGACTGTTGATGCCGCCTCTTTCACTTTATCAGCATCATACAGTACGACCCCAATATACCGAACTCGTCCGGAACAAGTTTCCGAGCAAACAGTAGGCTGACCAGCTTCAATCCGCGGAAAGCAGAAAATACATTTCTCCGCTTTATGAGTCTGCCAGTTGAAATATATTTTTTTGTAGGGACAACCAGTCATGCACATCCGCCAACTGCGGCAGGCCTCTTGGTCAACCAGCACAATGCCGTCATCTTCCCGCTTATAGATAGCACCAGAGGGACAGGATGCGACGCAGCCAGGATTGAGACAGTGTTCACAAATTCGTGGCAAATAGGCCATAAAAGTTTTTTCAAACTCAAATTTGACTTTATCCTGCATACTGATAACATTAGGATCTTTTTTCCCTGTAATATGCGCTCCTGCCAAATCATCTTCCCAGTTTGGCCCCCACTTTAAGTCCATATTTTTTCCAGTAATCACTGATCTCGGGCGAGCTACAGGTTGATGTTTTTTGGTAGGGCTATTGAGTAAGGTTTCATAATTATAGGTCCATGGTTCATAATAATCATCAATGACAGGCATATCAGGATTGTGAAATAACTTAGCGAGCAACTTTGCCAAGCGGCCACCGTTTTTCAATTCTAACTTACCATTTTTTAATTCCCAGCCACCCTTATATTTTTCCTGATTCTCCCACTCAATGGGATAACCTACACCGGGCTTGGTTTCTACATTGTTAAACCACATATACTCAGCACCTTCACGATTGGTCCAAGTATTTTTACAGGTCACACTGCAAGTATGACAGCCAATGCACTTATCTAAATTTATGACCATGGCGATTTGTGCTTTAATCTTCAAGCCAGGACACCTCCTTCAACTTGCGAACAGCTACGTAAATATCTCGCTGATTACCAATCGGACCATAATAGTTAAACCCGTAGCTAAGTTGGGCATAACCGCCGATACATTGGGTGGGTTTAACATGTACCCGCGTAGGGCTGTTATGCGTACCACCGCGCTTACCCGTAATTTTGGAACCAGGTACATTAATATGTCGATCTTGGGCATGATACATATAGAGAGTGCCCCGTGGCATACGATGACTTACTACGATGCGAGCTGCTACGACACCATTACGATTATAAACTTCTACCCAATCATTATCTTTCAGATCTGCTTGCAGTGCATCCTGATGGTTAACCCATACATGAGGCCCGCCGCGGAATAAAGTGAGCATATGCAGATTATCTTGATAGGTACTGTGTATATTCCATTTACCATGAGGAGTCAGATAGCGAAGAATCACTTCTTTACCTTCCGCTGGCGGATTATGTTCTTTGCCAGCGAACAAAACAGGCGACAATGTAGGTTTATAAACTGGCATAGCCTCACCAAACTCAATCATGATTTCATGATCAATATAGAAATGTTGGCGACCTGTCAAGGTACGGAAAGGCATCCGATGATCGATACTTGTCGTAAAAGGCGAATATCGCTTATCCCCCTGATTAGAACCAGTAAAGACTGGTGTTGGAATCACCTGGCGAGGTTGTGCTGTAATATCATTAAAAGTAAATTTTTCTCCAGCCCGTCCAGCACTGATTTGTTTAAGCTTCATACCTGTTTTCTTTTCTGCATCTTCCCAGGCTTTCATCGCTAACTTTCCATTGGTCGCGCTGGATAAGGTCAACATAGCTTCTGCCGCTTGACGAGCCGTTGCTATTTGGGGACGTCCTTGGGCTATACCAGGTTCTTCAATTTTCCCATTTATCTTTTTCAATTCCTCATATTGCTCTTTTACGGAAAAAGCAATACCATGGGCACCCACGGGATTCTTTTCTAACAATGGCCCAAGGGAAGTAAATTTTGTATAAATTTCTTTATAATCTCGTTCCACGATGACCATATTGGGCATTGTCTTGCCTGGGATTGGCTCTACTTCTCCTTTTCGCCAATCCAGCACCTTACCAAAAGGCTGAGCCATTTCGCCAGGTGAATCATGCATCAGAGGTACTGCTACAATATCTTTTTGTACTTCAGGCAAATATGTCTTAGCCATATCTGAAAATGTTTCTGCTAGGCCTTTAAAAATATCCCAATCTGATCGTGCTTCCCATGGCGGATTAATCGCTGGATTAAAAGGATGAACAAAAGGATGCATATCTGTACTACTGATATCGGTTTTTTCATACCAAGTCGCCGCTGGTAATACAATGTCGGAATACAAAGCCGTACCCGCCATACGAAAATCCAAATCAACGAGTAGATCTAATTTACCTTCTGGGGGATTGTCACTCCACTGGACTTCCGTAGGTCTCATCTCCTCATTGGGCTCTGACAGAAGACCATGAGATGCTCCTAATAGATATTTAAGAAAATATTCATGTCCCTTACCCGAACTAGAAATAAGATTGGAACGCCACACGAACAAGCCGCGGGGATGATTCTTAGAGTGATTAGGATCTTCTACAGCAAAAGTCATTTTCTTATCTTTCAGCTTTTTGGCCACATGAGCAATCACTTGTTCCGAGCTTTCAGCACCACTCTCAGCAGCCTCTGCACTTAACTGTAGGGAATTTTCGTTAAATTGAGGATAAGAAGGCATCCAACCAAGGCGAGCAGCGAGTACGTTGTAGTCTGCAGGGTGACGATACCGACTTTTCGAAGCAGTTGGAGATTTTAGGGTATCCATACCGTGAGTTTCATATTTCCACTGATTGGTAGCAAAATAAAAGAAAGAAGTTGCATTTTGGAGACGTGGTGGCATAGACCAGTCACGAGCAAAAGCCACTGTCCCCCACCCTTCAATAGGACGACACTTTTCTTGTCCCACATAATGAGCCCAGCCACCGCCATTAACCCCCTGACAACCTGTTAAGATGACTAAGTTCAAGATGGCGCGGTAAATGGTATCTCCATTAAACCAATGATTAATCCCTGCTCCCATTATAATCATAGAGCGTCCTTTGGTATCAGCAGCGTTTTGAGCAAATTCTCGGGCAATTTGAATGACGAGTTCGGCTTTTACATTGGTATGTTTCTCTTGCCAACCTGGTGTATAGGTCTGTTCATCTTCATAGCTTATGGGATAATCGCCAGGCAACTTACGTACAACTCCATATTGAGCGAGCATGAGATCAAAAACCGTTGTCACGCGTAGTAGCTTGCCATTTTTCATAATCATTTTAACAGGGATTCCCCGTTTAACAATACCAGTACTATCCTCGGCAAACTCAGGAAGGCTGATACAAAGCTGCTCATCCTCCTCACCAAGAAGCGTCAATAGTGGAGTCAGTGCTTCACCAGCCTCATTCTCCATTTTGAGATTCCATTTTCCCGTACCATCCCAGCGTTGACCAATGGTGCCATTGGGAATGGCTGGACCTTGTTTACCACTATCCCACAACACTGGTTTCCACTCTCCATTGGCAGCTACCATTCCAAGGTCACTGGCCCTTAAAAAACGGCCGGGAGTATATCCATCATCATTTCTATCAATGAGTACTAAAAAAGGCATATCCGTAAACTCTTTCGCATAGTTCACAAAATATTCTTCTTGTTTATCTACATAAAATTCTTTTAAGATCACATGGGTCATTGCTTGGGCCAGCGCAGCATCTGATCCAGGATTGACTGGCAGCCAATTGTCAGCAAATTTCACATTCTCTGCATAGTCAGGACTCACAGCGACTACCTTGGTGCCTTTATAGCGTACTTCCGTCATAAAATGAGCATCTGGAGTTCTCGTCATAGGAATATTCGAGCCCCACATGACAATATAACCCGCGTTATACCAATCGCTACTCTCTGGTACATCCGTCTGCTCACCCCAAATTTGCGGTGAGGCTGGTGGCAAATCAGCATACCAGTCATAAAAACTAAGCATAGGAGCGCCTAGAAGAGATAAAAAACGAGATCCTGCAGCATAACTAACCATGGACATGGCTGGAATTGGTGTAAAACCAGCAATCCGATCAGGTCCATAGGTTCTAATCGTATAGAGCAGCATGGCTGACATGATTTGATTCACTTCTTGCCATTCACCGCGCACTAGACCACCTTTACCCCGCACTTCTTTATATTGTTTGCTTTTAGCAGCATCTTCGACAATAGAGCCCCAAGCTTTTACTAAATCACCATGATTATTTTTCACCGCCTCGCGCCATAAAGATAATAACTGACGGCGGATATAGGGATGTTTAATTCTCAAAGGACTATACACATACCAAGAAAAACTGGCACCTCGCGGACAACCTCTTGGCTCAAATTCCGGCATATCAGGACCTGTTGAGGGATAATCCGTCTGTTGATTTTCTGAGGTAATAATGCCATCTTTCACAAAAACCTTCCAACTACAGGACCCCGTACAATTGACGCCGTGAGTTGTACGGACGACCTTGTCATGACTGAACCGTTGACGATAGATGGCTTCAGCAGCACACTCATCGTGGGCGACCTCACTCCAGCCAGCTTGCTGCACTTCCTTAGTTTTGAAAAAATTGAGTTTTTTCCATATAGGCAGAGTTTTCTTCTCCATTGATTTCCCCCCCTTTATTTAACATGTCATCTCTGCATTTTTACGACTGTAATAATACTGAATGACAATAATACTAATAAAATAAGTCACAATACATCCATATAAAGCCATCGCTGATGAACCAGTCGCCTGCATGGACCAGCCAAAGGCTTTCGGCACAAAGAATGCACCATAAGCGGCAATGGCAGAAATAAAACCAATGGCCGGTGCTGCTTCCTTAGGATTGAAAATCTTCGAAAGCATACCAAAAGTTGAACCACTCGCTACACCAGTCGTAACAAATAAAAGTAGAGCCATCATAAAAAAACCTATAAAATTATGCTGATCCATAAAATAACGAACGCCAAAAGTCGCACCAATCATAACAACAATATCCCAGAAGGTGACGCGTGCTCCACCAAACTTATCAGCAGCCCATCCGCCTACAGAACGCGAGAGAGCACCGACTAAAGGTCCTAGAAATGCATATTGTAAGGGGTCAATACCAGGAAATTGGAATTTAATCAGGAGTGGAAATACGGCTGAATAACCAATAAAAGAACCAAAAGCAACAGTATAGATAAAGCTCATAATCCACAGATGTTTACACTTAAAAATAACAAACTGTTCCTTAATAGAGGCTTTCGCAGTCTCTAGATTGTTCATACCAAAAAAAGCAGCTATTGTCGTCAATACAATGGGGATAACCCACACAAAAGTAGCATTTTGTATCCAAATACTTTTACTAACCCCATCTTTAATTAAAACTTGAGGATCTCCTCCTATACTACCGAAAACCCCTACAGTCACAATAAAAGGCACCACAAACTGTACAACACTAACACCTAGATTACCAAGACCTCCATTGATCCCGAGGGCTGTACCTCTCTTACTCTTTGGAAAAAAGAAATTAATATTCCCCATAGAAGAAGCAAAATTTCCTCCACCGAGTCCACATAATATCGCCAATATTACCATCGTAGTATAACTTGTTGTTGTATCCTGCACCGCATAACCAATACCAATAGCTGGGATTAATAATGAAGCCGTACTGATGACTGTCCAATTTCGCCCACCAAAAATAGGCACTACAAAAGCATAAAAAATACGTAAAGTAGCACCAGATAAGCCAGGCAAAGCAGCTAAATTAAATAACTGTTCAGGAGTAAAAGTAAACCCTGCGCTATTTAAATTAACGGCCACAACCGACCATAACATCCATACGGAAAAAGATAACAATAATGCCGGGACAGAAATCCATAAATTTCGATTAGCAATTTTTTTACCCTCATTTTCCCAAAAAGTTGGATCTTCTGGATTCCATGTTTTTAATTTGTACAATGACTTTTCCCCCTCTTATACGAATACTTATTGTTAGATTTATTTTAATATTTTGTTAATAAAAAGTAATGTAGGGAACTCCCTATATGAGTAGCGGAGTTTCCCTATATTATATAAGTATTCCAACTAGTAATCGTTAAATATGGTTACATCTAACTCCTACCAATATATACAGTTTGCAACTTCAGCTTCCGGGTTTAAGATCACATCTTTTAATGCCCATGTTTTGAATACCTGATAACCAGTGCGATCAACAATGTAGCCTACATGTTCTTTGCCGCCAGGCGCATCTTTGTCAATATACTCATGAACATAGTCATAAGTATTTTTAATGATTCCGATAATACTTTCTTCATTGACCCACTTAATAAAAAGCTGAGCAATTCTCGGGTTTTTCCTGCCTGTTCTTCCCATAATAACAAGCTGATATAATGGCGTCCTACTTCTCGTCCAAGCACCCGTAGGACACTTGAGCACACATTCTCCACAACCAATGCATTTTTGATGATCTCTGATCACTTTGAAATTTTCAAACCGTAATGCGCCAACTGATTTTTTTTGACAGGTTTTCACACAAGCTTGGCACCCAATGCACCGATAAGCATCATATTGAGGCTCATTCATGCCAATGATCCCAAAATCGTGCATTCTGGCCTTAATACAGTCATTAGGACAGCCTGTAAGAGCAATTTTCACATGATAATCATTAGGGAATACTACTTTCTCAATCCGTTGAGCAAAGGCACTGGTATCAAAATTAGCAAACTGGCAAACCCGATTTCCAATACAGGCTGCAATATTTCTAGTCCCTGCTGCTGAATATCCTGCCCCAGAATCCGTCTGATTAATGTCAAGCCCTTCAATTAGATTCTGGATAACCGTATTTACCTCTGCCATTTTCTCAATCCCAATACCTGGGATCTCAAAACCTTGTCGAGTGGTGATATGAACAGTTCCATTACCAAAATTTTCTGCCACATATTGAATAGTCTCAAGATATTTTGCCTTTAGTTCTCCCCCTGGAATTCTAATTCTAACAGCTGTTTTATTTCTTTCTTTTGTGATACGAAAAGCATTCTTTTTTAAAATTTTTGTATTAATATCCATGCTCATTCTGCCCCTCCTTCGTTAGTCGATCAGACTCTTCGCTTTTACATAATTAAATACAGGTCCTTCTAAACAAATATAGGTATCATCAATTTTGCAGTGTCCACATTTACCAATACCGCAACACATTTTCCTTTCGTATGACACCCAGATATTCTCTTCCATAATCCCTCTTTTTAAGAATTCTGCCACTGTAAAGCGAATCATGATCGGAGGACCGACAACAATGACCTGGACATTCAAAGGATTTTCAATCGTAATGTCATGTACATATTTTGTAATGAGACCCACATTCCCCTGATATGATTCATCATCAGACTGATCAACGGTTAACATGACCTTAATTGTTTCTGACCATTTTTTAAAATCAGCTTTATAAAGAATATCCTTAGGGGACTTGAACCCCGCAATCAATGAAAAGGCTGTCACTTCATCAACATGTCCAGCAAAATAATCAACAACACCTTTTACTGGTGCCAAACCAGTACCACCAGCCGCCACAATGATTTCCTTACCTTTGTATAAGTTAATATCAAAACCATTACCATAAGGTCCTCGTAAGAATAACACGCCGCCTTCTTGTAACTCATGAATTGTATTGGTCACTAGACCAACTCTTCGAATGGTCAGACCGATATACCCTTCACCAATTTCACTGACAGAAATGGGTGCTTCGCCATATTTGGGAATCGATACTTCAAAAAATTGACCTGGTTTTACATCTCCCGTATATTCCATGAAAAATGTATAATCAATCTCTGTATGAGGAGTTATTTTCATAATTCGCGACTTAAAAGGCATATAAACGTTACTCATTATTTCTTTTCCTCCGTGACATGATGTAGTCGATTCACACAGTTCCCAATAGATATATATTCAGGACAAGCATCATCACATCTTCCACAACCGACACACATGTGATAACCAAAACGCTTTTTATAATCATGGAACTTATGCATGACTCTAAATCTCATACGCTCTCCTTGTTTTTTTCGAAAAGCATGACCGCCTGCCATATCACTAAAGCCATCGACCATACAGGAAGCCCATACCCGTCTTCGCTCTCCCATATTTTGATTTTCTTTATAAAAAATGTCCTGCATAGAAAAGCAACTACAGGTCGGACAGACAAAACTACATCGTCCACAGCCAATGCAGCGAGATGAATATTCTTCCCATATGTCAGTTTGTGCCATTCCTTCTGATAAATCGTCAGGAATGGATACCTTGGTTTGATTCTCTGTAATAAAACGTGGCGAAACCTCTACCACTTCTTCGTCAATTATAGCAAGTTCACTATTCTTCATGCCAACATAAACAACATCATCTTCTTGGCGTACAAAGAGGTCATATTCATCCGTAACATTGGTATTCATACTGACACAAAAACAGTTTTCGAAACTTTCTTGGCATTCAATAAGACATACTTTTACTTTTTCACGAAATACTTTATAATAAGGATCTTCACAGCCATTTTTTAGATAAATGTCATCTAATCTTTTTAGCCCGTGAATATCACAACTTCTCATAAATAATAGTACTTTTTTATCATGAACCTTTGGTTCAGTCCAGTTATCCTCACTAAAATAAAAGAGTGTTTGGGTAATAGGCGTGAGTATCTCCCTTATGGAAAAATCTGATTTTTGAGTATATTCAATCTCTTCAAAACTTTGAACTTCCTGATATCTCACAGAGTTTGTATTGGTAAATGCTCCTTTCCCTTGAAGAAGTACTGGCGCAAAAAGAATATACTCCTTTTTGAAGTCTGCTAAATATTGATTAAACTTTTTTATGGTCATTTTATAAGTTAGCATTCGTTTTTCTCCTCTCCTACAACTTAATCATCTTCCTCTCAATCAACATCAATTCCATTAAGTAATAAAAATACTTTCCTAAACAAAATATTTTTTTCACTTAATGAGATACTTGATTTCCAAAACTATGATTGAATTCATTTTAATCTTTTTCTAATTAAAAGTAATGTAGGGAACCCCCTATATCAATCGTGGGAATTCCCTACATTACTTTTTTCACCAACAATTGACTATATAGTTAAAAGTGGGTAAAGTTCTTTATTTTCCTTTACAATACGGTTATTAAGAGCACTTAGAATTTTTTTTGATTCTACAAGAAAATTTTCCGGATCACTAGATATTGTTTTTGCTGTCATAAAATTATTTTTAAAACCCTCAAATGTTTTTGCTAAGCCGCCCATTTCAGTATAAAATGCCTGAGCTGTAGCTTTAACCTTTGGATCTGCGTGATTCATTAAAGTAGGATATAGAAACTGATCTTCTGCTATGGCATGCATTTTGAGCTTTCCAGCTAATTGGCTGAGTAATAATGAAATATGACTCGCATTATCCTTTACTTGCTGTTCCGATTTATGTACTGCGATTTTGTTTATAAGATCAGACTGTTCCTGATGTTGCCTTACTAAGTTTGTTGTATCCACCATGTGAAAAACCTCCTTATATTTACTATAAGTCTATGCCTTCGTAGCAACTAACGATTTAAATGTACCACAAAGTCTAACTATACACTGTGATTCTTATCACAAAGTCAATGAGTAGCTACTAAAAAACGACAAAATAATTAATTTTCCCACTAATTTTTAAGGAGAGTTGTAAATACAATCACAACTCTCCTTAAAATCCTCACGATAGGTGAAAAGAAATGATTATTTCTTGGCTCAACAACTTTTTATTACGGTTTCACAATTAGCTGCCGCCTCAGGTACCTTTTTATTGTCCTTCAACATCATCGCCATTATAACACCTAACGCCGCAAGCCCTGCTGTAATCTGAAAAACATCGCTATAAGCCATAATAGCAGCCTGCTTAGTCACAAGACCTTTCAAGGACGATAGGGCAACTGCATAAGCTTGCTCAGCGGGAATTCCATTATGAACCAACATTCCTTGAATTTGCGTTATCATCTGCTGGGCAGTTTCCGATGAAGTATTCACATGAGTTGATATGATTTGCTTATGAAATAACTGTCTTTGATCGAGCATCGTTCCCATCATGGCAATCCCCACACTGCCGCCAACATTTTTAAATAAGTTATATACACCAGAACCGACTCCAGTTTTATCCTTAGGGAGTGTTGCCATGACAGCATTGGATAAAGGAGACATAGTTAGAGCAAGGCCTGTCCCCATCAAGATAAGCCGCAGAGCAATAAATGAATAGCTCGTATGCTCAGTCATTGTGCGGAAGGAGTACATGGCTATAGAAAGAATGAGCATTCCGATGATAGTCGGAGTTTTCGCATTTACTTTATCGGCTAGCTTACCTCCTAAGGGTGCTAATAAGATCAGTGATCCGACTAGTGGAAACAAGGAAAGTCCCGCTTTAATCGGAGTATAACCAAGAATATTCCGCAAGAAAAAAGGTATCAAAAATAAACCACCATTTAACGTCATAAATGTTAAAAATCCAACAAGATTAGCAACCGTAAATGTAGGATTCCTAAATAGTTCAAGATTGATTAATGGGTATTCAATGTGACTTTCAACATAAATAAATGTTGTCATGCTAAGTATCATCACAGCAAATAAACCTAAAATATATAAAGAGGTCCATCCTTCTTTTGCACCTTGGTTAAGAGCAATAATTAAGCTACTCAGACTGGTCACTAACAGTAATCCACCAAGATAATCAATCTTTTCCCCAGAGCCATTTATCTCTGACTCTTGTAAAACAAAAATTGCAAGAAAGATGCCAATAGCGGCAACGGGAACGATACTGCTAAAGAGCATCCTCCAACTTACATATTCTACAATATAACCACCAATAATAGGACCAAGCACACCGCCGGCAGCGGCAAAAGCTCCCCACATACCGAGAGCTTGGCCTCGCTCACTTGGCGGAAAGGCATCAGAAACCAAGGCCATTGCATTGGGAAAAAACATACCTGCACCGATCCCTTGTATGATCCGAAACAATACCACTGTCGTACTGCTCCAAGCCATTCCCACCATCATGGTCGCTACCGTAAATACGGAGCAACCGAGAATATACATTTTCTTACGTCCAAATTGATCTCCCAACTTGCCCATAATCGGTAATGTCGCTCCATAAGGGATCATATAAGCAAGCAGCACCCATGTTACATTATCCATGGTAAAGCCAAAAGTATTCATAATGTTAGACAAAGCAATATCTAGTGAGCTACTGACATAGCCACTCAATACCGTGCCTAAAGATACAATGAGCAGCACCATATATTTATTGGGTTTATTACTTTCACTATTCATAGCACACCCCTACTTTACATGAATATCAATCACTGCAGACATACCGGGTTTCAAAGTAACATTCCCTGTATCAGTCACTTTGATTTTGACAGATAAACGTTGCGTCACTTTAGTAAAATTACCTGATGTATTATCTGAAGGAAGCAGCGAAAACTGTGAACCAGTAGCCGCTCCCACATCCACGACTTCTCCTTTAAACTCTTTTTTGGGATAGGCATCAATTTTGAAATTTACACTTTGTCCTACTTCAACCTTTCCGATAGCAGATTCTTCAATATTAGCTTCAATCCAAGAATCATTGGGATTTGTAATATTAAAAAGTGGCTGGCCAGCAGAAATGATCTCACCTTGATCTACAAGTTCTTTTGCAATAACGCCAGCAATGGGTGCCACAATCACTGTATTATCTAATTGTAGCTGAGCGTTTTTTAAAGCAGCAGCAGCCTGGGCAACCTGTGCTTCAGCATATTGGATATCTTGTACTGTTGCTCCCTCGGAAACAAGACTATATCCTTGGTATGCGGCCTTATGTTGCGATTCGGCAACCTGTAAAGCCGTAAAGGCAGCATCTTTTTGTTGTGCAGAAATAGCGCCTGTATTAAACAAAGCTTCAATCCGTTCATAATTTTTACGAGCATTTGCCAAATTAGCTGAGGCCTGCTCTGCTGAAGCCTCCGATTGAGCTAATTGCTGCGGACGATTTCCAGATTTCAAAGAATCTAGCTTAGCTTGAGCAGATGCTAAGTTCGCCTGTGCTTGCTCAACTTGAATTTGAAAAACTTTATTATCAATTTTGGCGAGTACTTGACCAACCTGTACAATATCCCCTTCTTTTACAGTGCTCTCCTCAACTTGTCCAGCGACCTTTGCGCTAATTTTAACAATATTATTTTTTACACTTGCATCATCAGTCGAGACGATACCGCTTGATTGCAGCCACCACCATCCGCCGCCAATGGCAAGTATACCAAAGAAAGCACCTGCAGCGATCATCCACTTCTTCTTTTTATTTGGCGCTTGTTGTTCACTCATAGCCTACACTCCTATCATTATTCATCAAATAAAAATTTGCCAATTGCTTGTTGCCTTCGTTCTATTTCCAAAAATTTAGCACGTACTGCTTCCTTAAGAACAAGTAAATAACTACAACCACTTTGAGTGATTGTATAAATTCTTTTATTACGCGTCCTTGGATTCTCCCAGTTTCCCTCAAGATACCCCTCTTCTTCCATTTTCCTCAATAAAGGATATAAGAAATTAGGATTTGCCTGAATTGTTTGCTGGGTATTCCGTTTAATTTCTTCCGCAATCTGATTACCATAAGTCGATTGCTTCTTTATTATTTTTAAAATCAATAAAGCAGTCACAATTCTAATCCACGTCTTTGATTCTTTATTCTGGTTAAAGGACACAATATCACCCTTTCAAACTCTACATAATATATTAACTTTAATAATATTAATTTTAATAACTTTTAGTGTTTCTGTCAAAAAGTATATAATGTAAACTAAAGAGAGAGATGGAGAATATGCCATTTTATACGTAATTATAAAAAAGGTTTGGGGTCGCTATCATAATAGCGACCCCAAACCTTTTTAGAGATAAAGAATATGAATTATCCATTGTTATTTTCAGTATTGATACTTTGCTCAAGCTCCCCCATGACCTGTACCACTTCATTAACACTATCAGCGATCGTCATAATTGCCGTAGAAGTATTATCAGTAGCTGACAATACTTCTTGTGAAGTGACTGCCGAACGCCCAATGACGTCTACGATATGATCGATAATCACAGCCATCTGTTCAGATATCGCCGTTTGCTCAGTCGTCATTTTAACAATGTCATAGGAACTCCCTACACTACTTTGTACATTAGCGTAGATGTGGTCAAGAGAGCGTCCTGAGGCAGTGACTTCTTTCATGCCAATCTCGGCTTCTTGGCGACTCTCATTCGAAGCCTCAATGACAAATCCAGTCTGATCAAGAACTTGCTTTACGAGGGATGTCACCTTTTTAGCACGTTCATTAGATTGTTCGGCTAATTTTCGTACTTCGTCAGCGACTACCGCAAAGCCTCTTCCCGCCTCACCTGCTCGCGCTGCTTCAATCGCCGCATTCAGAGCAAGTAAGTTGGTTTGTTGAGCAATTGCCGTAATCGTATCACTGACTGATCCAATTTCATTTGAATATGTTTTCAAGGTATTCAACAACTGCTCTACATGAGCCGTCTTATTTTGGATATTCTGCATCCGGCCAACAGCTTGGTTCATTGCTAGCAAACCGCTTTCTGTGGCTTCTAGCATTCTATCAGCATCACCAGCGCTGGATAAAGCCTGTGCCTCCGCCGATTTAATGAGAGAAGTCAAAGTTCCCATATTTTCAACAGCTTTCATTAATTGTTCTGCACCATCTTCTGAATCCAGAGCTAGTTTTTGTGTAGAGTCAGTAATTGACATCAAGCTGATTGCTACATTTTCACTTGAATCGACGATCCGTTCGGAAGTGACCATCAGTCTTTGAATCCGCTGCTGGATATCGACGCTACAACTGTTCTTCAATTGATTGGTTTCCTGTAAAGTCATAACACTATCAGTTACCCCCACATGTGAAGCAACAGTCCTTTTGCCAATAAATCTCCATACTAAATAGGTTAAAATGATAAGTATTCCTATACCTACTACTAGATAGCTACCCATTATCATACATTCACCTCTTCACTGATGACCTATTGACTCAAATAGCACTGACAGAATTGCTAATAACTAGAAAAAAATTAACATTGTCGCTGTTTGGTTAATATGACCGATATACGCTTCACCGTAAGTACTAAAACCAATCGTTGGGATATGTGTAAAGATCTTTCCATACTGCTCTGAAGTACCTTGACTGTCTAATTGGAGAGTACGAAGAATACAGTTAAAATTGACTATGGCTTTAATTGAACCTACTTCAGCTTGCTTTTCCTCAATCACAGCCGTGGTGTCAGCAATAATATCTGTCGATTCTAATACAGACATTTCCATACCTTCTTTTACATTACAATAAAAAGTAATCGCCCCATCATTCACTTGTTGCGGACTACGAACATAAGGCTCATCATCAATCATTAAACCAAGGGGATGACTCATAAAACCATTGCCTACGCTATCTACGGAATGTCCAATTGCTTCAGCATAAGCCTCAACTGCTGGTTTATGATCAAATTCGATGACAACACGATTAGCTTCGTCAACCTTTGTAGCGACTAAGGCTTTATTCGTAGGATTAAAACTTTGTGTCTTTATGAAATCAAATTTGCTTATTGGCTTCAAAAGTGCTAATAAGGCTGCATTAGAATAAGCCTGTCCATTGGCAAAAACATAAGTACTAGCGAACTTAAGATCATCACCAGCTGAGCCACCGATAAAGGTCACGTTCGTAAGATTGCCTATGGAATCAATGATTTTTTCTTCAGCTTTAGTTAATCCATCACAAATAACAATCCCAACGTATTTTTCTGGATCAAGCTCTAATGCTGGAGTATGATAATAATCTTCAAAACCTTTAAATACTTCTTGAACATGATCTTCTGTACTGATCTTCTGTACAATCTGGATGTTTATATCACCAATTATATCACTCGTAAAGCCCATGGCTACAATTGAATTTTTGCTCATTTTTCCACTAATCAATTCACCAGAAGTCGTACACCCAAATACAGTAGCCCCTGGAAAAGCTTGCTCCATATTGTGTGCAATTTCCTGTGGATTATAAGATGATGAGGCAAAATAGAGTACAACCTTAGGCTGACATGCTGCTAGCTCAGATTGTATTTCTTGCACAGCCCTTTGGATGACTTGCTCCTGAGTAAAAGTAGTTACTACAGACATATTCTTATCCTCCTCATTAATAAAATCTTCGACTATAAAGCAACCCCTAAATCTTTCCCAATTTGCACAAGTTTGGCTATAATCAATGGATCATCTGGCGAGCTGGCAGTGAATTGTTCTGGATTAATACCTTTAAGTACGAGTTTAGTCTTGGTCAATTTCTCCACTACAGGATTACCATTCGCTCTTTGTGCGATAATTTTATCACACATAACCTTAATTTTACCTGCCATCGATTCTCCCTCCTCTTCGCTTCACATTTACCATCCTTAGACAAATTGTTACAATTTTCAATCTATTGTTCATTTCGTTATTTATTATCAAATACCTTCTATAATCCTTAGTATTTTACAAATCATCTGATATTCACTATAAATTTAATATCGTTAGCAATACAAAAAACTACTAATGCCCCCAAATAGCTAGATTATTCTATCACTATAAAAAGTGATCGATATCACATCAACATCGTTGAATTTCTGTTACTCTAATACTCATTCCTAACCCAAGGTAAAAACAGCAATCCACGATATCAGCTGAAGCTACTCATCCATATTTTTATTGAATCATCAAGGAGATGTTAGAATGAACTTTTTTTTAAATTTCAGCACAAATCTTCGTAAACGGACTTTTTTATTTTCATTGATGTTAACTGGTCTTGTATGGATTCTATTACCAAAATCCATATCCTTCCAAGATACTAAGGGACTTTACCCAGTGATTGGCACTATGCTTTGTATTGTAAGTGGTATTGTTTTGCCAATGGTAATGGCAAAATTCACTATAAGTCAATCTGAAACCCGTAAGGTTGCTAAAGGTGAATTTGTTGAAGTATCGAGAATTATTACTCATATTGAGCATACTTTTAGCCGTTTATTCATGTGCCTTTTTGTGACACTGTACTTATTTATATGCACACAGCTCGAACTAGGAAAAGGTATGGCACTCTTTAAAATATTCCAAGAAATAAATTGGAAAATTTTTTTTATATTTATTTTCTTAGTATCCTATTCCTTATTGATGCTGTATCAGACAGCCCCTATGGTCATTGTATATGCGAGGAAATACATTAACGATCTTACTAAAGAGTACCAAGGAAAAATAGTAAGGAAATTTTGAGCAGAAACTAAAAAATAACTCAAAAGGGCACTTCACTGACATTCAGTGTTAAGTGCCCTTTTGAGTTACTCTTCAGTTAAAATCATCTAAAACCTGATTCTTCAGCCACACAAACTTACTTGTTCAGCAATGGATATAAGGAATGATTCTCTTGATCCATCCTTTTCGTCAATGCAGCAAAAACAGACTTCGTATCAATCATAAATAGATCAGCATTATCAGCAATTTTACTTGCACCTAAATATTTTGTCTTATAATCTCCAAAAGCTTGTCCTAAATCACCCATTTCATTGGAGAATTTTTGAGAAGTCTTTTGAATTTGTGTATCAGAATGCATCGCAAGTTTAGGATAAACAAACTTGTCTTCTACCATCAAATGCATTTTTAATTTCCCAGCTAATTGACTTAGCAGATTGGAAATCGCAGATGCATTATTTTTAATTTCTAATTGACTTTGGTATGCACCAATTTTAGCAGCTAAATCCAACATTTCTTGATGTTGGCGAAGTAGATTATCAGTATCCATGGTATCGCCCTCCGTAAATGAATTATCTACCATCATTATATCCCAAGGTTCTCACAGATACTGTGATGTCTATCACGATTGTTGATAATCTACTGTTAATTATAAATTCACAAGCCATGGAATATAGAATGGAGCAATAAATGAAATAGAAATAGCAGCTAGAGCCATTGCGACTCCCGCCATCGCTCCTTGTCTTTGCCCTTCTTGTAATATAATGGCTGTACCTTGCCCATGGGCAGTCACTCCCATAGCGAGTCCTCGCGCTACCGGGTTATTAATTTTACATAAGGATAGAAAGCCTGCACCAATCATCGAACCAAATGTGCCTGTAAATACTACAAAAGCCACAGCAATAGCAGGATCTCCGCCTGTGATAAGGGCAATTTCAATCGCAATAGGAGCGGTAATGGATTTTGGAGCGATAGACGCAACAATAATGGAATCAAGACCACTAAACTTTGCTAGTAATACAGCGGTCGTTAATGTTGATATCGCACCGCAGATGATACCCACAAGGATAGGGACTAATGATTCGCGAAGAATTTGACGGTTTAGGTAAAGAGGCAAGGCCAATGCTACAGTCGCAGGACCAAGTAAAAATGTCATGATCTCTTTACCCGGCTTATACTGATCAAATGTAATGCCTGAATAATGCAAGATCAAAATAATAACAGTTGTACTCAATAAAACTGGGTTTAATAAAGCATTTTGTGTTTTTAAAAAGATTTTTCGACTGATGAAGTAGACTCCTATGGTCAGAATCATCGTGAAACCAATCATTGTATTTTCAAACAACATTCTTCACTCCTCTTTCCCATCGTGAGATTTGATAAGGAGCTGAACGGTTTTACCTGTCATGATTAATGCGACTAAGGCACTAATAACTAAAGGCAAAAACAATAGATGTCCTTTTTGAGTCAATAAATCTCCCCATTCCATGAGTCCTACGGCAATGGGAATAAAGAAAAAGGCTAGGTGTTTAAGTAATGGATTAGCTGCCGTTGCTATCCATTTCTCTTTAATAATTCCTGCAGATAGCAACCCAAATAAACTAAGCATACCTAAAACGCTGCCTGGTATTGGCAAATGAAATGTTTCAACGACCAATGTACTAAGGTAATAAACAATCCATAATAATAAAAGTTGTCCAATCATTTTAAAGAGATCTTTCAAAAAAATGTCACCTCATTTTGATAATATGAAATAGGGTCATTCTTTGTATTATAACTCGCTGATATGTTTCCATGTTTTTTTTCGTTCAACAACTTCGCAAGGTTGTCTTAATTCATGAAGAACGTCTTCAACATATACTTCTTGGCGCATTCCCATCAGCACCGCGGTAATGCCTGCTGTCGAACGTAACGCCCGTAAAGCTAACTGGCTCAGGGCTGGTATATTGATCCACCCTGGATCCAGCATGGCGACTTTAGATTTGAATTCATTAGCCTGGCGGTTAGCCTCTCCCTGGTAGACATTCTCCGAAAGACGAATGAGGCGTTCTTCACGAATGGCGTTTAAAGGTCGATTCGTCAAGATTCCTAAACCTTTATCCACAGCAAATTCTACTAGACTTTTTCCTCCTGGTTGGTTTTTTTCTGTCACCCCTGCTGTTTCAAGCAAGTTAAGAGGAAACTGGATGACTCGAAAATGATGCTGAGGGGAAATTGATTGGGCAATATCCCAAATATCCGCTAAAGACGTAAAGTCAAAATGAGATGCTGGGCGAGGAAATGTATTCGAACTCAATCCATAATATTGGATTCGCCCCGCGGCTACTTCTTCTTCTAGGTGAAGAAAAGCAATACGAATACGACGTAAATACTCAGCTCTGGCATCAATCTTTGGCACCTGTGCTTGCTTGGCCCAATTCAAATAGTATTCTGGATTATGTAGCAGATAACAATCTACGGTTTCAATCCCTAGACGATCTAAGCTTCTAGTCAGTTGTTCTGCTAAAAATTCAGGATGAATACAATGCTCTAGTCCTTTATCATATAGCACAAGATCCTTAAATGGTTGTCCTTCACTTTTACGTTCTTGGCTCAAACTATAATTTTCTCCTTGCAGATATCCGACCTTCGATACGATAACAAATTCTTCACGCTTTATTTTATTGGCTGTTATTAAATCGCAAAGAACTTTGCCAACCAACCGTTCTGATCCTCCATCTGCATAATTTGCACTTGTATCAATTAAATTGATGCCAGATAATAAGGCTTTAGTCAATGCTTGTTGATGTTCTTTAACCCTTACATCAACTCGGTAACAGCCAAAACCAGCACCACTAATGCGAATCCCTGTAGGCACTAATGGCTGGTAAACAAGTAGAGGATATTTTTGTGCGTAATTGAGTGTCCCTTCCAGGGTTGCAGATCCTTTTATCATATGAACCTCCCACTTAAAAATAGCTTATGTATTTTCTTTATGTACGCGCAATTGGATTATAAATTCTTAAAAAGCACGATTTGCTCCTTCTTCAACAAATCATGCTTTACATTTTAGCCTTTATGGAAATTTAATTCTGACTTTACTTCATTCTCTGAATGGCGAAAAATAATTTCACTCACTTTTAAATGATAAATTGCAATACTTTTATCCTCTGGTCCTTGGAAAAATCCTTGCAATTGAGGTATACTCACAAACATTTTAGTCTTTATATCATCAAGTATATTTTTACTAAAATGATCCTCTGACTCTAATTGTCCTGCAATACGAAGCACTTCATTTTCATCTCCAAGGGTACACAATTCAACCTTACTATTATCTTCAATTTCTCTAATTTTTTTGGTATCAACATGACTAATCAACCAAATATTATTTTCGTCATCAATATAAGGCTTCATGGGTCGTACATGAGGTATTGTTCCTTCGACTGTCCCCATGAACATAAATCGATTTTTCATGATGTTGAATATTTCGCGCTGATCCATTCTAGCATCACTCCATTTTGTTTATATCGTTTCCTATTCGACCTAATATTACAAATTCCATAGATAGATAGTAAAATCCTGCCAAGCTTTAGAAAGAATCTTTACAGTATTTTGATCTATCAGGCAATAAGATATGATGAAATAACAATTCTAGATTGTGACTCACTGGTTCTACAGAGTTTTCAATTTTCATTCGTAATAAGCTTCCCTGCCAACAGTCCCAAATCAAATCAGCTAACCCCTGTGCTGGTAAATCCTTTCTGACTTTCCCTGCCTGTTGCCCAATGAGTAAACGTTCCGCTAAAATTCCTTTGTATTGACCGACAGATTGTTGTAATGCCATACGGCATTCCTCACTAGCTTCGCTGATTTCGGCAGCCAAATTACCTAATAGACAGCCCTTCTTGATCTCAGAACATCGGTATTTTTCCGTTAGTGCCAAAAATGCCGTACTCAAAGCTTTATAGGAATCTTCTTTTTCCGTTGCCTCATTTAGAACGCTCGTCCATCTTTCAATATGAACATCTGTATAATAACGAATAACGGCTACGCCAAACTCCTCTTTACTTGAAAAATAATTATAGAAAGATCCTTTTGGAATAGTAGCTAATGTAGCGATTTCTTGGATTCCTGTAGCATTAAAGCCTTTTTGTTCAAAGAGTGACAAACCAACTTCCAATAAAGTTTGCTTTGTTTTTTCTAAATCTACACTTTTCTTTCTAGCCATATATTACCACCTCGTATCTGAGTCTCTTCTTTTCTTCCTGGCATTCTATTGTACAAACATAAGAAAAGACTTGGCTTGTA
Organism: Pelosinus sp. sgz500959; assembly: GCF_042610375.1. Lineage (NCBI taxonomy): Bacteria > Bacillati > Bacillota > Negativicutes > Selenomonadales > Sporomusaceae > Pelosinus > Pelosinus sp. sgz500959. The sequence continues at coordinate 140,440 of NZ_JBGJZL010000003.1, read as the reverse complement.
CCAAGTCTGCAGACGCAGGCAGAAGCCTTAGTCGTTCTTACTTGGCACCCTAGAAAGTGTTCTACTTTCTGATTACGTGAGAAGAGACAGACATTGTCTGTCTCTTCGTTTACCCTCTACCAATTGGTGTAATGATGATTAAGACAATGTCTTTTCTGCACCAAGTTCAAAAGGAATGAGTTCATCTGTTCTATTTTCATATGTTTTTGTTGCCCAAGCTGGATCAGCAAGAAGTGCTCTTCCCACTGCCACTAGATCAAATTCTTCCTTCTGCAATCTTTCCATGAGCGGTGCAAGACTTGTCGTTTTAGCGCCTTTCCCTTCAGTAAAAAAGTCAATAAAATTATTATCAAGGCCAACGGATCCAACAGTGATCGTTGGTTTTCCAGTTATTTTTTTAGTCCATCCTGCTAAGTTTAAGGGTGAACCTTCAAATTCTGGCTCCCAATAACGACGGGTTGAGCAATGAAAAATATCGACGCCGGCTTTAACTAAGGGTGCTAAAAATGCAGAAAGTTCTTCCGGCGTTTCTGCCAGTTTTGCACTATAATTCCCTAATTTCCATTGAGAGTATCGAAATACAATAGGAAAATCTGGACCTACAGCTTGCCGGCAAGCTTTCACAATTTCAACAGCAAACTGTGAACGTGCAAGGAGATCTCCACCATAATGATCCTGACGCTGATTTGTTTTTTGCCAAAAGAACTGATCGATTAAATATCCATGGGCACCATGAATCTCAAGCCCATCAAACCCTAGACGTTTAGCGTCACTTGCAGCTTGTCCAAATGCTTTGACGATCTGATCAATCTCTGCTAATGTCATTCCCACCGTTACTTTTTCCCCAGAAGCTACATCAATCCCTGATGGACCAATTGGCAAGGCTTCTGGATTGGGATTTTCACCATTAATTTGGCGAGCCATGCCCACATGCCACAACTGAGGAATAATCTTTCCTCCTGCTTTATGAACAGCTTCCACAACATGTGACCAACCACTAAGTGATGCTTCACCATGGAAATTAGGTCGTCCTAGACCTTCTGCTGCCGCAGGATGATTAATTAATGTACCTTCGGTTATAATAAGACCTACTGCATTTTCTGCACGTCGTCTATAATATCCTACCACCTCTTCGCCCGGTATGCCATTCGGAGAAAATCCTCGTGTCATCGGAGCCATGACAATTCGATTGGATAATGTTAAATTCCCAATGGATACTGGTTGATATAAAGTATCGAGATGATTATTTTTCTTCTCTACATCGTGTCCCATATCAATTTCTCCTTTTTTTATAAGCTAAGTGTCAATACTTGGCGAACGATTTGAGGCGTTACTGTACCTTTTTCACCCAGTTTGACCATTCCATGTGCTTCTAAGCTAGTAATAATTTTTTCAATGACTTCCTCGCCTAAGCCATAATCAGAAAACCGAGTTTTAACCCCCATGGCTTCAAAGAATTCACGAGTCTTTTCAATTGCTAGGGCACTTTTTTCCCTTGCTGGCAGATCACTAGCTAAATTCCAAATCCGTTCACCATATTGAAGAAGCTTGACATTTTTTTCTTCCTTCATCACTTCTAACATAGAAGGTAGTACTATGGCCAATGTCTGAGCGTGATCTAAACCGTACAAAGCGGTAATTTCATGTCCCACCATATGAGTAGACCAATCTTGAGGTACACCGCTGCCAATTAGACCATTTAAAGCAAGAGTCGCCGTCCACATTAGATTAGCCCGTACATCATAGTCTTCTGGAGTTTCCAAAGCTTTCGGACCTTCTTCCACTAGAGTCAGTAATAGTCCTTCGGAGAATCGATCCTGTACTTTTGCTTGAACTGGATAAGTTAAATATTGCTCCATCACATGAACAAAAGCATCAACAACGCCATTGCCAATCTGCTTTTCCGGCAACGTATATGTATAAACCGGGTCAAGTATAGAAAATTTAGGGAAGCCAACTGGGCTAAAGAAAGGTAATTTTGCCTGCAGAGATTTCCGAGTGATCACGGCACCATTATTCATTTCCGATCCCGTAGCAGGTAACGTTAATACTGCAGCAAAAGGCAATGCCTGATCAATAGGCAATCCTTCCACAATCATTTTCCAAGGATCATCTTGGGTAAAAGGTACAGCTGCCGCAATAAATTTGGTCCCATCAATAACAGAACCACCTCCGACTGCCAATAAAAAATCATAATTTTCTTTTCGAATTAATTCGACAGCCTGCATTAACGTCTCATAAGCAGGATTAGGCTCAATACCGCCAAATTCACCTAATTGATAATCTTTCAATACAGTTTTAATCTCTTCTAACAATCCAGATTTTTTAATACTGCCGCCACCATAAAGTATTAAAACTTTACGGTCAATAGGAATCTCTTTTGCTAGGCTTTGAATCTCCCCTTTACCAAAAATAATTTTTGTCGGGTTTACAAATTGAAATTTTTTCACAATAACAACTCCTTGCATTAATTTTTATGATTAGTTTAGTCACACAATGTTAGCGTCTTATATAAGTAGGACTGTGTCTCCATCCTGCATTAAATCGTATAATAAAAACCAAGTATTTCCTTATAATTTGTTTTTATTATACGACTGGTCATATTAATTGTCAAATATTTTTTTAAGATTTGCTTTCTAATAAGTTAGGTTTGAATTATCGCAATCAATCGATCATTCAAACCTAACTTTACTTTGACAGATCTGCTGTAAACTTTCCTCAGAGCCATCTCGATATATAATTTCACATTTTCTTTTTAAAAATAATACTGAAAAATCAACATGTAAACTGGAATCGTAATAATGGCTGCAATGGTTGTTACTGTCGTCATCACAGCTGCGTACTCAGCATCAGCTTGATAAGACTTGGCAACTACAGCCGTTAATGTCATAACAGGCAATGTCGACTGAATGATAAACACTTTTTTCATCAAAATCGGCAAGGGCATTGCATATGTGATTGCCATAACAATGAGAGGAGCAATTACGAATCGCCCCAAAAGAATCATCCCCATATCCTTACTGAATTTAATATTTTTTAATTTTACAGCATAGATCGCAATACCAATAAACAACATGGATAAGGGGGTGGTCAGATTCCCAAAGTATTTACAAGTATCAATAATAAAGTGTGGTAAACGTATACCGAGTAAAATAAATATAATAGCTGCAATAAATCCTAATAAAGGCGGCGAAAAAATATTTTTCAACACCTCAGAAAACTTCACTTTACCTTGACCCGATGCGCCATCCGCTCGAATACCATTCGCCCCGATTGTCCAAAATAATGATGTGTTGGCAATGTAATATAACAATACATAAGGCATACTTTTTTCACCAAATAAGGCTAAATTGACTGGTAAACCAATAAAAATAGTATTGGAAAGAGAAAACATGGAAGAGAAAGTCCCTTGCCGATTTTTTTGGATGTGCAATAATTTTGCAATGACATTGCCTACTACATAACTCGTGATGATTGATGTAAAAGGCACGATTAACCCTGGTGCCAAATCCAATAATAAGTCATGACTAAAAGTACTCATCAAATTCCATATCATATATGATGGAAGAGCAATATTAGTGATGATACGTGAGAATGTTTTAGAAACCTTCTCATCAAACCAACCTTTCCCTGTCAGAATATAGCCTACTAAAATAATAAAAACAATACTTAGAATACTTTCAATGGTACTAAAAATGATCATACGACGACTCCTAACTCTATCTTATACTCTTAAATGCATTCGACATGTGACAGCAATATCCTACCTTTCCCTAGAAAACTTATTATTTCACTTTATAACAATAAAAACTAAACTAAAACTAAAGAAAAGAATGAGATGATAAGAATGAGGAAGTATTATTTATACGAGGAGGAAAAGTATTATGCTAGTATTAGGAAGAAAACCTGGCGAATACGTTATGATCGGGAAAGATATTATGGTTAAGGTCGTCAAAAGCGATGAGGGAGACTTAAGACTGGCAATCGATGCACCGAAATGTATAAATATTATTCGTGGGGAAATATACGAAGATCACTTCAAGTATATTGAAGAAAAAGAACTCATGAACAATTTAGTTTACGCCAAATCCTAGGAAATCGGCCTGTTTAACATAGAAAATGCCTGTAAGAATTTTCGTCAGAATTCTTACAGGCATTTTTACGATCATCAATTTCAAATAACATATTTTAATTTCAAAAAATTTTAGTTTGCAGCGATGGAAATATTACTTTTTTGCAAATAATAGCCAACACCTCGTACAGTTTTTAAATTGGATATATTAATTTTTTTACGCAAGTAATGAATATATATGTTGATTGTACTTTCTTCTGCATCGGAATTGTAACCCCATACCTTTTCGATGATCCGTTGTTTGGTAACAACTTGTCCTTGATTGCGTATCAATAGTTCTAAAAGTTGTGATTCTTTCAACGTTAATTGAATGACCATATCTTTTTTAGTCACTTGACCGCGCTGGGGATCGAAAATAATATCATCAATCATTAAGACATTATTTACGATATCATTGTTTTTCCGACGAGCTAGAGCGTGCAATCTTGCTACTAATTCCACCGTGAAAAATGGTTTAACTAGATAATCATCAGCACCAGTATTCAAACCTCCCGCTCGATCTTCAGGAGTATCCCTGGCGGTTAGAAAAAGGACGGGAGTACGATGTCCTAATTTGCGAAATTCTTTCAAAAGGGAAAGACCATCTAAACAGGGCAACATTCGATCCAGAATAATAATATCATAGATCCCAGTACAGGCCATCTCAATACCTGTTTCACCATCCATAGCAACATCTACCACGAAACCATTCTTCTTTAACAAATGTGATAGTGCTTCAACCAATTTTCTCTCATCATCTACCAATAGTAGTTTCATAAAAGGCACCCTTCGATACCACAGCCTTGTGAAAAATTATCCATCCTTGGACAGTTCTGTATTTTTATTCTGACATAATTTTATTTATATTTTATTTAGTTTTAATAATAAATTATTAATAATTAACTGAATTTTAATTTTTATAAAATATAACATAGTTAAATTTTAAATCCTATTTTCATTCTTGAATGTTGTCAGAATTCTGTTCCACCCATTATTGTAAATCATTAACATTTGAATTGTCTTTTTTTTAATATCTAAAAAAATTGACAAAAATAAAGTTTTTTTGTCAATTACTAAATAAACTTTTAATATTTCTCTTCGAAAGGAATATTAGACAAGGTTAAAAAGAACATCTTCGGATAAAAGTAATACACTCTTTTAGGTCACTTACTTTTATTTTGAGAGACCTCTTTTCGACAATGTCTAAAATAAAATGGTGCACGGAAGCTAAATTTTTTCTAAAATCAAGGAGGAATAATTATGTCAATGGTAATTGGTACAAACATGTCCGCGTTAAACACTACGAATCAATTAAACAGAAGTACTTCACTCATGAATTCATCCCTGCAAAAACTATCATCTGGGTATTCCATCAATAGTGCAGCGGACAATTCAGCTGGACTTGCCATCTCTGAAAAAATGCGCAGTCAAATTCAAGGTCTTGATCAGGCGAGCAGCAACTCACAGGATGCTACATCCCTAACTCAGACAGCAGATGGTGCTCTTGATGAAACCACCACAATCTTAAAACGTATGAGAGAACTTGCTGTAGAAGCTTCTTCTGAAACCTTGACTGACGATGACAGAACATCCATTCAAGATGAAACAGACCAACTTCGCCAGGAAGTCGACCGTATTTCGAATGACACTGAATATAATACAAAAAAATTACTTAATGGTAATAGTGGTTCTTCCACTGCTGTATCAGGTACAAATTCATCGGCCATTGATACCTTAGCGACTGTGGCTGGAAATAATACAGCATCGGGTACCTATACCGTAAATTACACTAAAGTTGCGACCCAAGCAACCACAGGTCTTACAACTTCAGCTACTTCTGGTATTACCTCATCAACGGCTTCTGCTAGTGCTTATGCAGGAGATGTCTCCATTAATGGCACAACAATCAGCATTTCCTCTGGTGACACGATCAGTGGTGTTCTCGACAAAATTAATGCCCAGTCAGGTACGACTGGCGTAACTGCTACCTTGGATACAAGTGACTCTTCCAATAATTACATCAAATTGACTAGTGATACCTATGGTAGTGATTCTAGTATTACGTTATCTGCTGCTAACACTACACTAAAAGGCTTATTTAATGCAGTCAGCAGTACAAGTACTGAAACAAGTGTTACAACTGCCGGTACAGATGCAGCAGGTACCATTAATGGCGCAGCCGCTACAGCGAAAGGTAATGCTTTAACAGCTTTCGATCTGACTGTTACTGGTAATGATACGGCTCTCGCTACATTGGGTACCACTTCTGTTACTTCTGTCGCAAATGCTCAGAAAGCCCTCGATACTGCCCTGGCAAATAGCTCTGATTCAAAAGTAGTCACTGCTAATAAAAATGCGACTACCGCTGCTGCTGCTGCTGCTGGTGCGAAGAGTACATTAACTACAGCAACTACAGCATTAACGACTGCAATTACTGCCGCTGATGCAACTGCTGGTAATACAACGTTAAAAACTGCTTACGACACTTATACGGCCACTCCAAGTGCTGCTAACTTAACGGCTTTAGGTACTGCGATTACTACGAATGGTGATGCGACTGCCGCGACTGCTTTTACAGCGTTTAGTTCTGCCATCACTGCGAATACAGATGCGACTGCAGCCGTTACTACGACTACGACCGCTTTAACGAGTGCTATTAATGTTACTACAGATTCGAACGTCACTGCCGCACAAAAAACACTGGATAATGCTAAGTCTACAAGTGTTTCTGCTGCTAATAAGTTGACAGATGCGATCACTGCTACTTCCGATAGTAATGTCACTGCAGCTAAGGCAACATTAACGGCTGCGATTACTAATGCAACTACTAATAGTACTGATAGCGGTATCGTCAATGCTCAAACAGCATTAACAACTGCTACGACTGCTAGTGATGCTGCTGCAACTGCTTTAACGACTGCGATTGGTACTGCTACCGATACAAAGGTAACAGCTGCTAATACCGCTTTAACTACTGCTATTACAAATACGACTGATAGCACTGTCAAAGCCGCCGCCGCTGCTTTACTTGCTACGACTGGCACTCAAGCTCAGTTAAATTTTGCCATTGCTAATACAACTGATACTTCTCTCAAAAGTGCTAATGATGCTTTATACACTGCAATTGCAGCAGATAGTACAGATACTGGTTTAGCTGGCCTCGCTAATGCTGCCACTTCTACTCTCACTACAACAACTGCAGCTCAAGATACCTATAACCAGGCTATCGCTAATACTTCTGATACTAATGTCTCTAAAGCATCTGCTGCATTAACTAAAGCAATTGCAAATACTTCTGATTCTGCCTTAGCTAAAGTAGCTACAGCGTCCGCAGCTGCTACCAATGCATATGTTGCTACGGCTACTGTTAGTGTAGATGCTTCCAATGCCCTGACCTTCCAGGTTGGTGCTAACTCAAATCAGACAATGAATCTTTCCATCAGCGATATGGATGCCAATAGTTTAGGAGTTGCAGGTGCTACTTCCACAACAGGTATTGATTTAAGTTCTTCAACTAGTGCGACTAAAGCGATTGCTACAATTGATGCCGCCATTAAAAAGGTTTCTGCCGAACGTTCTAATCTAGGTGCCGTCCAGAACAGTCTAGAAAGCAATATCAACAACCTTGATACTGAAAGTGAAAACTTGACGTCTGCTGAATCCAATATTCGTGATACGGATATGGCGACAGAAATGGCAAACTACACAAAACTCAGTGTTATTAACCAAGCCGCTACTGCGATGTTGGCCAAAGCCAATCAGCAGCCGCAGAAAGTATTATCACTCTTACAACAATAATACTAACTAATTAAAGAAAGACTATGGAAACTCACAAGCGAGTTTTCATAGTCCTTCTTTTAATGAAGCTAAATGTCTTTCATTCTATTAAAAATTTAAATAAAATAATGGTTACTCCCTACGGCCGCGAAGGAGTAACCATTTTTCTTAAATTGTGAGAAATGTACTATTTTATTTACCGACTGCTTTATTGCCACGCACCTGTTTCATAGCCTGGAACCATGTATCTCGAAATTCTAATAATAATTTTTTTGCTGACTCCAATTGAGTTTTGTCTTTTTTGATATTACCTTGAATTAAGCAATGTAATATATATTCATCAATCAATAACCAGTTTTGGGAAATTTCTTGTTTCATATCCAGTGTTACCATAAACTCACGAACTATATTTTGAGCCCGCATATTCGCAATATGTGCTTTTTCGATCTCATTTTTTTCAACAGCCAGAATACTTTCTGTAACAAAACGAATGGCTCCATTATAAAGCATCAATGTCAATTCTTCTGGCGATGCTGTCATGATCTGCTGCCTTTTATAGGCATTGGCGGTATTTGTAGCATTCATGTTCTTTCCTCCTCTCATTCTTTTCTATTTGCATTCATTAGCTACGCTTTTTTATCCAAAAAAGCACCAATATAATCTCTTAATTTAGCCACCATATCTAGCACTTCATGTGCAGGGCATTCTTTGAGAACTTTGTGTGTTTTGCTATCTTCAACCTGTATCATTAAAGTACTGGTCTTACTATGCAATACAAATTTAATATCCGTATTCATTGCTTGCATAAAGTTGTTTAATTCATCAGTAACATTTTTTAATTCATCTTCACTGGGTTGTTTTTGATTAACAGTCGTCTCATTGATTTGCTTGTTAGTTACTTCTTTTACATTATTTGTATTTGAATCGTTTTTAACTGCTGCTACCGTCGTTGGAGCTACCCCACTATTAACACTTGTAATACTCAAATCACCGCACCTGCCCTCCATATTTTTACCTATGCACGCACATCTATTAGATGTAAGATACCAAAACTTTCGTCTTGTGAAGATTATGATTAGGCATGACATATAAATGATTACTCAATAACGACTTATCCTCTTTCATTAATATGATTACCCCACATCATCATTGTCCAAGGATTAACATACTGACTTCTCACGCTGCGATGAATTTTACCATTTTTCAATTCTGTCGCAATACGAGTTCGTTCAATCATCGCTTCTTGTAAGACTTGGCGACTACGCTCTAAGAGTTCTTGCTGCTTTTTGGTAATATCTAAAATCACAGAGGCGAGTTCTGATACATGCTGCCAATTTCCTTCGCGAACCAAGGCTTGATTTAGAGTCAACAATTCTTCAAGTAGTACCTCTCTTTCTCCTAGTACCCGCCCCAAACCCTTCATCTCTCGTTTATGAATAAAACGGTATTGGCTTTCGGTATTAGCAGCAATTTTTTCAAGTACTTTTATTTTTTTATGTAAGTACCACTTTGCTTTTTCCCATTGCCCCATACAATCTCACTCCTTGACTCTGCTTTTATTGATAATCTAACTGGAAGTAGATGATGATAAAGATGAAAGTTGTGAATTCATTTTATTGATATACGTTTCTAATTTACTATATTTGGTATATAGATTATCTTCCACCGTATCCAGCCTTGTTTCTTCATCATCGATCTCACTTGTATACTTATCAATCATTTTCGTCAGAGTATTATCTGTATCAGAGGCATCATTTGTAGTGCCTGCTTTTTCTAATAGTGTACCTTTATTGCCAGCTGTATCTCGTATCGTGGAAATATTTTTTTGGAGAGTATCATAAAAACGGTAAGCAATGCCTTCTTCTTTATACCTGGTCGATAAATCTTTTGATGATAAGGAACGTACAACCGCAGTTCCAGAGAGAGACGTACCTGAAGAAGTCGTAGAAGATGCCTGCTGAGTAAAAAGATTCATAATTCCTTCAGGATCACTAGCAATCGCCGCTTTTAACTTCGTTTCATCGACAGATAGTGTTCCTTTTGTATCATAAGTACCAGTAGTAATGCCAATACTAGAAAGAGTGCTAGACTGGCCAGAAATAGAGTCAATCAAAGACGTGCGTAAATCGCTTACGAAACTTTTTAAAATGGAGTCATTATGCAATAACCCCACTTTTGCTTTCGTTTCCCAACTGGTAATTTGGTCATCCGTCATATCATCTTTTTGATCATCGGTGAGTGGCGGGTAATCAGAATCATATTTTGCAGTCAATTCAGTATTAATCGTATCAATCAATGTATTATAATCATCTACAAAACCTTTAATCAGATCATAAACACCATCTGTATCTTGGGTTACACTGACTGTAGCAGCAGAGGTTGTTGTTTGGTTGGCTTTATATGTGATACCGTCGACAGTAATGGTGTTAGAACTACGAGTTAAAGATTGTCCATCAATCGTTACCTTAGCATCTACACCTGCAGTGGATTTATCTAATAAAGCTGTTAAGAAATTACTATTACTTGTATTGCTGCTATCACTGCTTTCAGTCACGACTAGGGTATTGCCCGCACCTGTAGCACTAGCCGTCATCACCAATTTCCCCGTAAGATTATCATATTTCATGGTCACTCCAGCACTACTTTTGTTAACCTCAGATATCATTTCAGCCAATGTATCTGATTTATCAAAGGTTAAGGTTGTACCATTAATGGTTAACTCTGCTTGTCCATCATCATTGAACGTTAATGCTGTCGACAATTGACTAGATATCGTCGATAATGTGGAAGATGTATTTAGGCGGTTAGAAAGCACTGCACCGGTACCAAAACCTAAATTAGATAATGCACTGGTACCGGTAGTGGGAGCACTTATCGTAATGACCTGTACACCGCTATCGGCAGCTGTAAGGGATAAATATCCCGTCGATGAGTCTGCGCTAACGGTGACTTTCCCCGATCCAACTGCATCGTTAATCGCAGTTTGCAGGGAAGATAGATCCGTTACTGTAGAATCAAGAGTGACCGTTTTACTTGTACCATCCAAAGTCAGAATAAAACTTTTGTCACTGAGACTAGAGTAACTGGGAGTTGTTGAACCTTGTACATCTTTCGACACACTCGAACTGCTTTTAAGAGTAGCGGCTGTGGCGAGTTGATCCACTTGTATGGTGTGATTTCCCGCTGATGCAGTACTGCTAGCTGTTGCCGTAACTGCACTATCAGTACTAGCGACAGTATTTTTTAAATAATTACTCTTGCTGAGCAAGCTAGTCGATGATGTTACATTAAAGTATTTATTACTGAATGTTTGAATGTCAGAAGTAATATCACGATAGGCTGTTTGTGTCCATTCTACTTTTTGTTCCTTCTGTTGCAATTTATTTAGCTTTTTTGCCTTTTCGGCAGTCATCGATTGTTTAACAATAGAATCAACATCAAGACCCGAAGATAAGCCAGTAACCCTGGTCGTCCCATTGACGGTACTGGTTGATACACTACTACTGCTGGACATTTACCTCGTCTCCTTTTATATCTATTACCCTAAATAATCGATTAAGCTTTTAGAAATGGCCTTTGCTCCAACAGAAAGAGCTGATTCATAACAATACTCAGCACTAGCTTGCTCCGTGATCGCCATAGATGTATCTACATCCTCATTATCGCTCATAAGAGATTTATATGCCGTATATGCATCTCCTAAACTATCAGTCACAGTCGCCACTTTGTCCATGCGAGCACCCAACGTAGATTGGGCTACCTGTAGTCGATTGGCATCTGTCGTTAGATCCGTGAGCAAGTCGGTAATGCTTAAAGAATTGGTGGTAACCGTCACATTACCTGTTGAATCAATGTTAGCAGTCTTATAGGTGGTATCTCCATCTAAAGCTAGTAATAATTTTGAAAAGGTATCAAAGAGATTACTGCCAGCACCTTCACCAATCACATTTTGCCCTTGTGTGTTGATTGTTACTGTGGTGTCAAAACCGATATTGTAGTTAATGCTCTGATCCGTGGTACCACCATAGGTTTTAAGAGCAGTCGCTAAGGTATCAGAAAGAGTTTTAGCTACGGCAGCCGCAGTTGTTAAGGTCGTATCAGTTGGATTGGCTGCTGAAGCTGCTGCGGCTGCATCAGAAGCAGTTTTAGCCGAGGTTGCAGCTGCCGTTAACGTCGCAGTACCACCATCTGTTATAACAGCGGCTGCTAACGTATCGGAAATATCTTTGGCAGCTGTTGCCGCGGCTGTTAACGTTGTCGTACCACCATTAACGATAACAGCAGTGGCTAAAGTATCGGAAAGAGTTTTAGCTGCGGCAGCCGCGGCTGTTAATGTCGTATCAGTTGGAGAAGCAGCAGAAGCCGCCGCAGCGGTTTGGGAGGCAGTCTTAGCAATGGCTGCCGCATCGGTTAAGGTCGTAGTACCACCATAGCTAGTCACAGCAGACGCTAATGTATTAGAAGCCGTTTTAGCAGCGGCAGCCGTCGTATTTAATGTAGGGGTGCTTTCGTAGAGAGAACCGCCATTTGCAGTATAGAAACTTTCAATATCTGCATCTGATATTGAAGATGAGACAACACCACCAAGACTCAAGTAATCCCCTTTGAAAGTGACACTATCTCCAATCGTCGTTGTTACCGCCTTATAGGGTGCTTCACTCGTACTGTAGCCGCCAAAAATATAACGCCCTGCATAAGAAGTATTCATAATGGAAATAGCCTGCGTCTTTAGCGTTTCAATACTAGTCTTAATACTTGCCTTATCAGTATCACTCACAGTATCACTCGCCGCTTCAGTCGCTAACTCTTTTACATTTGCAATAATGTCATTTAAGTCACTCAAAGCTGAATCCGTCGTCTTCTGCCAACCAGTAGCAGCGGTTGCTGTATCTTGGTACTGTGTAATTTGGGAAACATAACTACGGTATGTGATGGCTCTCGTCGCCACCACTGGATCATCTGAAGCCAATTGAATTTTTTGTTGAGAAGATTCAGCCTCATTAGCTGCAGCCAGTCGATTTGCTGCCTTGCTAATATTTCGCAGTGTGCTTTCCATTGTCATATTATTAGTGATTCGCACAAAGACCCCCCCGTTCTAAACATTTACCATATTAATGGTCGTTTCATAGATTTCACTCCATTTGGTAGCAACAGAAGCTGAGGCAGCATATGCTTGTTGATATTTCGTCAAATTAACTGTCTCCTCATCACTAGAGACTGCTGATACAGATGATCTACTGGTATCGATATAACTTGTGATGGCATCTTTACGACTGTATTCAGTTTTGGCATAGGAACTGGCTGTACCAACAGTTGCAATGATTGAGCTGTAGAAACCTGTGGCTGTCGAATTTCCGAAAATATTAGTATCTGTAATAATGCTAATAAGGTCAGTAATATTTGTATTGTTACTGTCTTCACCAACAGTTGAGGATGTTGCAATTTTACTAGAATCCTCTTGAATATCCTTTGATACTGTGATATTCCCAGCCTTAATATTTTTATATATCGAATCCGTATCTGTACCACTCGCCATTAAATCTGCTGATGATAGATTATCATAGGAGAAGAAACGGATATCAGTTGTATCGTTAAGACCTACGCCATCGGCGTTTCCACTATAACTGGTGGTATCGACAGTAATACCTTCATTGAAAGCCTTCGCCAATGTTTGTGCAAATTGATCCAATTGACTGCTATAGTAGGGTATACCTTTGTTATCAGAAGTACTACCATCCCGAACTTGAATATATCCGTTCAGTGCACCTGAATCACCTGAAGCAAAATCTCTACCAGTCGCTGCATCACGAATTCCGTACATCCCGTATTGCGCACTGGTCGTATCAGTGACAGTGTAACATTCTAGCTGTTTTGCTTTATTGCCACTTACTAAGGTGGAGCCATTGACCGTAATGGCAATAATACCATCATCGCTTTTTGTTGTACTAATACCAATGAGTCCAGAAAGTTTATCAACTAAAACCCCTTGTTGATCCTCAAGTTCATTTGCCGCAGCTCCAGATGCTTTTGCTACACCAATTTTCTGGTTTAAGTCTGCAATTTGCGTTGTATAGGAATTGATTTGTTCTACCGTCGTTTTAACCTCATTATTAATGTCACTACGTAGTTGAGTAAGTTGGGTAGAAGTATCATTCAGTGTTGAGCAGAAATTTTTGGCATCCTCTAATACTGTAGCCCTAACTGCCGTATCAGTAGGGTCGGTCGATAATGTCCCTAAATCTGTTGTAAATGTATTTAATGCTGTACTGATCGTACTGCTATCTGTAGTACCAAAAATAGTTTCAAGCTGTGATAAGTAGGTGGATTTAGCGTTCCATTTACTCGATCCACTATTTTCCTGCCAATACTTTTGGTCAAGACGATCACTACGTACTCGATCAACAGAAATGACTTCTGCTCCAGCACCAACTAAACTGCTACTGTATACTGCAGCTGGACCTACAGATGTCTGATTCAGGACTTGTCGTGAATAGCCTGTAGTACTCATATTACTCATATTCGTCGTGGTCGTCGCCAACCCAGTCTGGCTGGCAGATAAACCACGACTGGCAATACTAAGCCCCATAAAAGTTGAAGCCATATGATTCTCCTCCTGTTTAAATTTTATCCTAAATCTTCAATCAAGCCTGCAAGCAGACTATCAATCGTACTCATCACTTTCGCACTGGCAGCATAGGCATTTTGAAACTTGATCATATTTGACATTTCCTCATCGAGAGAAATACTCGAAACAGCCTGGCGTTGGTTGTCAACTTGCTGAACTAAAGCTGTTTGGCTTGTATAGCTACTTGCCGTTGTGTCACCAGCAGTCCCTATCCAAGAAGTTACAGCCTTGTAAAAATCAGTAATATCAAGAGATAAGCCATCGCACTGATAAGAAGTAGTATCAGTAGATAGATTCCAAATTTTATTGGCGATGGTATTATCACCATCTGCATTACTAGATGCTGTCACTATCTTATCTGAATCAGCTACTATCAGAGGATTAACCTGTATGTTGCTAATACTGAGCGGTTGACTGGAATCGATCACAGTAAAAAAATCTAGACCAGAATCGCCATTAAGGTCAACTCCTGAACTATGTACAGAATTGAGCTCAGTCGCAAGAGTCGTAATCAGATCATTCAAAGATTGACGCATAGTGCTAATCGAACTAGTCCCTGTAGTCACTAAATTATAAGGAATATTACTTGAGTCAATTGTTTCGTAACCAGTTTGATCTGCATCCTCTAGATAAGCACCTATACTTCCACTACTAATATTGACTTTACAAGTTCCATCAGCAAACTCCACCGTTAACGGATCAATACTTGTCCCACTTCCTTTAACAATAAGAGCATGAGTTTTTGTACCATTTACTAATGTGACCCCACCTAGAGTGACTTGTAAACTTCCATTGGATTCACTAGTATTAATCTCTGCTAAAGAAGACATTTGGTCAAGCAAAGTGTCACGCTGATCCCGTAGATAACTCGCCTCACTACCACCAACTTCAGCTTTGCTAATTTGCTGATTTAAGTCTGCAACTTGCTTAGCCAAATCATTTAGACTATCCACTCCATCCTTGACTCCATTTACAGCGTCTTCTTGAAGTTGTTGGAGCTGATCATCAATATCCGTTAGCGTACTGATCAATGTAGTGCCAGCCGTGATAACAGATTGACGCGTCGTCGCTGTACTTGAATCTGTAGACAATGTTTGCCAAGAATTAAAAAAATCATTTATGACCTGTTGTACACCTGAAGTTGTAGTCGTTGTATCTGTAGTAGAAGCCGAAGTAAACTCACTTAATATTTCATCACTATATTCCAAATTACCACTTTTCACTGACAAATAACTATTTTTAGCATTTTGTGTACGATACGTGTTGTCCAGTAATTGATCTCGTGCTCGTGTAATGCTTGCTATACTCACGCCGCTTCCCACAGACGTGTCAGTTGAAAGTACAGTATTTTTATCCGTGCTAACCGCTCGAACCCTTGAAGCTCCAGTTGTATCTACATTGGCAAGATTCGTACTTGTTGTTGCCAGAGCGACCTGATTCACATACATACCTGAATAAGCAATACCATATGCACCGAAAGTTGACCCCATATGTTTACCTCCCTTCAAAAAATACAACGGATAATAAGAGTACCCTACTATAATTTCTTTAATTCAATCCTACACTAAGTTACTATCTTATTTTACCCTTTCATACTAATCAAAGACTGCATCATCTCATCAGCTGTCGAAATTACCTTGCTATTGGCTTGATAAGCTCGTTGTGTGACCATCATATCACTAAACGCTTCGGCCAAGTCTACATTTGACATTTCTAGAGATCCAGAACTTAAAGAGCCTGAACCACCACTTCCAGCAGAAACAATCGTCGCACTACCAGAATTGGCACTGGTAGCATAGAGATTACTTCCTATTTTTTCCAGTCCTGCTGGATTATTAAAAACAGCTAACGCAATTTTTGCCAATGATTGGGTTTGATCATTACTATAAGTTCCCACAATTGTACCATCATCAGAAATCGAAATACTTTCTAGTTCTCCTGACTTATAACCATCAGCAGTGCCAGTCACACTACTACTGCTACTCGTATACGTATTTACATTGCCAAAATTCAGATCAACATTAAATGCCGCTGTACTACCAGAGGTTGGTTTCACACTAATAGTTGCTACACTTGTTGTATCAGTATAAGCAGTAAAGCTCATTGATCCTGCTGCCAATGCATTACTGGACGCTAATGCCGATAAAGTTAATAGCGATTTTCCATTTGTATCTGTAAAAGTTGCTGAACCATCCGTTGAATTCACTGTAATCCCTGGAGAACTAATCCCTGTACCTGTCAATGTAAGATCATAGCCACCAGATGCATTCGCTACTGATGTGACTGTATAAGTACCACTAGTAACAGGACTGCTCGTAGTACCAGTACCACTAATGATACTCGATAGATCACTACCAACACTAACATTAGTATCACTATAACCAGTGGTATTTGCAGTCGTTGAGTCAATGGCTACATCAACCATTTTTCCATCGGAATTAAATAAGACATAACCACTTGAAGGAGTTATTCCAGCATCAGAAGTACTGGCTTGCCAATACCAACTCGTCGTATTACTTGTAGAATCAACTTTACATTTTTTCCAATCGATATCCACATCGTAACTGTTACCTTGAGAATCATATGCAGTAATTGTTGATGTTTGATCAAAAGAAGTAGGTGTCGTACCAATATCATTCAAGGCTGTTGCTGTTGTTGCTACTGTTTTTGTTGGATCTAAGGTCCCTGTAAAATCAGCTGTCGTGGTTGCTTGGGCAGGAATTACTTTTTTATTTCCATTATAAGCATCTGTATAAATATTGATCGGTTCTGCCGCAGAGCTAGTATTATAAACATAATTGCCGTCATCATCGATCGTATATTGCTCCCAACCACAAACTTTATAACCATTTACAGTAAGATTACCAGTGTCATCCGTACTTAAATTACCAGCACGCGTATACTGATATGTACCTTTTGTTCCGCCCTGTACAACAAAGAAACCTTCCCCACCAATCGATACATCTGTATTGACGCCCGTCGATTCAGCTGTTCCTGCGGTCATAATATTATCAATACTGCCCACACTGACACCTAATCCAAGCTGTACTGAATTAGTACCACCTGAATTTGTCGTCGAGCTAGTGCCAGCACTAATCGTCTGGCTAAGTAGATCGCTAAAACTGACTCTTTGTGATTTGTATCCTGTAGTATTTACATTAGAAATATTATTGGCAATAACATCTAGGCTCGTCTGTTGTGATTTAAGCCCCGATACCCCAGAAGAAAATGCATTCATCATATAAAATTCCTCACTTTACCTACTATTTTATTTAGAAATAACCTGTATCCTCTCTCTATAGAGGTAAGCTATAATGTACTCAATTATTAACATAAACTACAATTACGCACTTGTTGTACTATTGGATCCCACTTGAGTAATTGAACTAAGGTTTACTTTAGTTCCTCCAACATCAACATAAGTATTACTACCAGAAATCGTCACAGAATTTACGGTTCCACTTCCTGTAGTTGTAGAACCTGATGAATCAGTGACAGAATAAGTAGCTTCCTGACCAATCATGTTATATGCTGCAGCATTGTTAACTGAAGTATAAATGCTTGATAATTGAGATAAAGAGCTGATTTGAGCCATCTGAGATACATACTCGGTAGCACTAACTGGATCGCTAGGATCTTGATATTTTAGTTCTGATGCCAATAATTGAAGAAATGAATCAGCATCTAAGCTGTTAGAAGTAGTTGTACTAGAAGTCGTTGACGCTACCGAAGAACTAGACGTAACGGATGATGTAATACTCATTTATATTTCCTCCCTTTATGTCGAACAATCTATTTTCTTGCTCTAGTATCGCAAACATATATTTAGTTTTTATTAAGAAATGTCTAAAAGGCAAAAACATTTATTTGCAAAAAAAGAGCTGTGGCAACTCATAAATGAGTTATCCACAGCTCCTCTGTTTCGTATCATATCATCTTTATTTTTCAAATTAAATTAATCTCTATTTCATCCTTTTAGATTTCTTCTGTAATAAGATCATCTAAAAATAAATTGACTAATCAAAACTCCGCCGCCTAATAACCAGCAGTACCAGGCGAAAGGACGCATCGCGTTGATTTCATTACTGTGAAACCATTTCATTAAAGTCCAGACACTAAAAAATGCTGCGACACCAGATGCAATCCCTCCAATTAATGAAATTTGGAATAAGCCAGCAATATCAGTATGCATCAGTTTGGGAACTTCGATTATACTCGCTCCAATAATGATTGGAGTGGCAAGCAGCATCGAGAACCGAGCAGACTCTTCATGCTTTAAACCCATCCAAAAACCTGCCGTCATTGTGGCACCTGAACGAGAAAATCCCGGAATCAGTGCTAAGGATTGAAATAAGCCTATGGTCATTGCTTGCTTATAACTGAGATCATTAATACTTTTTTTACCTTGTCCTTCTCCTCGTAATCGTTCCCCCCAATAGAGTATAAACCCATTTATGATTAAGAAAAATGCAGCACTACTTACATTACTAAACATATGACGAAGTGGTTTTTCTAGGAGAATCCCAATTACAGCAGCGGGAATCGTACCAGCCACTATAAGAAACATCATCTTTCTGGATCGATCATCTTTTTTAAATATGGAAATCACAATTTTAGTCCATTCTGTACCAAAATACAGTAAAAGAGTTATGGCAGTACCTAAATGTAACATCACCAAAAATGGAAGAAAATGTTCTTTTAAAAACTCTGGATCTAAATTCCAATTAAAAAAATAAGGCGTTAAAACCCCATGTGCTACACTGCTAATAGGAAAAAGTTCTGTAATCCCCTGAACAATTGCAAAAATAAGTGTTTGAAGTATCGTCAAAATAAAATCTCCTTTGTTTCGTTCATTTAAATGATATAAAATAACCGTCCCACTCAGTTAAAAAATATGGTTACTTTTACTATTTGGATTTTATACTCGTTACCATGTTATTATGTATTTTTTCATTATTCGCCCCGGCCACTTCCGTATTTTGATAATTGGTATTTTTAATATTGATAGGATCTGCACTATTTTTCCCATTTACAGAACTTTGATTCCCTTTCACTTGATCCGAGGAAGAAACTGCAGCTGTTATTGTTTTAATGGAATCTGTATTTTGTTTATCTAACTTCAAAGTTTTTTTACTATCCGGCAGAGACTCAACCACTTTTATTTCCCGGGGTATGGAATTTGCATATTCACTTACTAATCGATCCGTTACTTGTGTATAAAGTCCGTCTACAGTAAGGCCTTGTATTTGAGCAACTTTATATCGAAGCTCTTTAATATCAGGCAACCAATAACTAACATCGTGGATCCAATATGGAGTACCAGCTACCCATTCCGTATATAAACCTATTTTTGCCGCCTCGCTTATAATAGGGATTAACTTCACCATTTCTTTACTTGGCATATCAGTTTTTACTGCTATAGCAAATTCTTTAATAAGATTAGGCAGACTCGTAATAATCTGCGGCTCACTGAGTTCCTTTAATAAGCCTTTTAAAAACTTTTGTTGTCTGCTCACTCTGCCGATATCGCCTTCTTCATCTCTGTAACGCACATATTCCATAGCAGTTTTTCCATTGAGTTTTTGAATACCAGGACGAAGGTCAATGTATAATCCTCCATCATCATCATATGGATCAGAGTAATACATTCGTTTATCTACATCAATCGTCACTCCGCCAATTGCATCAATCATGTGAACAAATCCTTGAAAATTTATGACTACAGTATAATCTACAGGTATCGTCAATAAATTTTCAACAGATGATTTAGACAATTTTGCCCCACCAAACGCGTAGGCATGATTAATTTTGTCCCACCCATGCCCATCGATTTTTACACGAGAATCCCGGGGAATAGAAAGCATGGTGATTTTTTTGCCAATTGTATCAATGGTAACTACAAAAGTAGTATCAGAACGACCTACATCATCGTCACGTGCATCAACACCAAGAACCAATATATTAATTTTTTCTTTCATCAGAAATGTGCTTACTAAGGTATTTGTAGAAGAAGGTCCACTTAAAAATGCATATGTAACTCCTGCAACTAAAAAAATAATCATAGTGAGCAGCATCGCAACTCGCCCTTTCCTAAAACGGCGAATTTGTCTTTTTGAAGAAGAAAGCCGACTAACATCTTGCTCCATATTACACCTCTTTGTATTCTCCAGACAGATCATAAATATAGAAATAAGCCCTGCACCACCCATGTAGTACAGAACTTATTTGATTTTTTACGTAATTGATCAATTGATTTCTATTGCTAATTGAGTATAGCAAAACAAACTGAAATTTTGTTGAAAGAATATTGAAGGTGATAAGGAATTTAAGGACTTGGAATGAGGACAATAAATTGACTCCCCTTACTCGGTTCACTATGAACAGAAATTTCACCTTGATGGGCATGAACAATCCATTGAGCAATGGATAATCCTAAGCCTGAGCCTTCAATAGCCCGTGACCTTGATTCGTCAATTCGGAAAAATCGTTGAAAGATTTTTTCATGAAATTTTGCAGGAATACCTGGCCCAGTATCTTCCACAACAATTTTAACATAGGAATTTTTTCCATTTTTCACTCGTTCAAGATGGATTACGATTTCACTTTTAGGTAAACTATATTTCAAACCATTATCAATTAAGATATAAAGCAATTGATAAATACGTTCTGGGTCAGCATTTAATTCGATGGATTCATTCATCTGAAACCGGACTCTAATTTTTTTCTGTTCAGCTGTAGTTTTCAAAGAATGTATGACTTGTTCGCTCAGTAAATTGAGGGAGAAAGCTTCTTTTTTTAGTTTCACATCTCCCGTATCGGCTCGTGCCAATGTTAACAAGTCATTGACTAATCGTTTTAAACGAAAAAATTCATCTTTTGCATCGCTCATGATTTGCAATGAGAAAGGTGATAAAAAATTATCTTTATCCATTTCAATAGCTTCGATCGAGGTTAAGAGTACACTTAAAGGAGTCCGCAGTTCATGAGATGCATCAGCAATAAATTGTTTTTTCCTTTTAATTGATTCCTCCATTGGAATTGTGACCTTACCTGCTAAAAAATAGCCTATCACTGCAGCTAGAATTAAAAATAAAAAGGCTGATCCACTTAATGTCACTATACTGCGAACGAGACTACGCGCATAGGCTGTCACATCCCTACCGACATAGATTGTAGCCAACAGTGATTCTCCACGATACACTTTATGTGCGGTCAAAACCAAAGTTGCCATCTCATCAGTTGGCAAGGTGACGGTAGCAACTTTAGTATTTTTTCCAGGGCTCCATTTCATAATTTCCTCATAAACTGGCGCACGCAAAACAGGAACAGGTGGATCGACTTTAATCACCTGCTTTTCAGGACCCAATATATAGTAAAAAACTTGTCCACTGATATCATAGTCATCTTCGATGGCAACTTCTGGTGTTGTAAGATTTTTCTTTTTGTATTGCTGTACAATCAAGTCTAGTTGCTCATTTTCAATCTCATTTGCCAAAATTTCGATTTCTTCTGTTCGTTCCGCATAGGTGCCCCAGACAAGAATAAAGCATGCCATTCCTGTAAACACCAGTAAGAACAGTCCGAATACCATACTATATACAATCGTCAGTTTTTTACGAGCTTCGGACAATCTTTCTCGCCTCCATCTTATACCCAACTCCTCGAATATTTTGAATCAATTCTTCCTCGCCTGGGTAGTCAATTTTTTTTCGTAACAACCGCACAAAAGCTTCTAAATTATTAGGCGAAATTTCACTCTCCAATCCCCATATATGATCGAGGATGAGTTCTTTCGGCAGAACTCTCCCGTAATTTTGCATCAATATATCTAAAAGCTGAAACTCGCGTCCTGTCAACTGTATCATTCTTGTCCCTCGCTTCGCCAATTTCGTCCCTCGGTTCAATTCAAGATCAGCCGCTTTTACACATTCTTCTTTTAATGCAACTTTGCTTCTCCTCGCTACAGACTGAATTCGCGCTAATAGTTCTTTAAATTCAAAAGGTTTAACAATATAATCATCGGCACCTGCTTCTAAACCAACGACTAAGTCATCCACAGTATCCTTTGCTGTCAGCATCAGTATTCCACCCTGATAATGTTCTTCCCTTAGTTCTTTACATACTTCCAGACCAGTTTTTTTGGGCATCATCCAATCTAAAATAATCACATCGTAGAGTTCATTTTTGATAAAGTCTAACGCATCATCTCCTGAATGAACCCAATCGACTTGCATATTCTGTCGTAATAGCATTTGATAAACAAGATTCCCAAATCTTTGATCGTCTTCAGCTATTAATATTTTCATTGCTTTAACCCCATTTCAATTCAATGCTATTAAAAAATTAACAACTCTATTACATCACAAATTAATGAAATTTTCCTGAAATACTAAGGATGCTTACTACGATCATGATTCAATTCGATTATAACATAACAATCTCACCTGCAACTGATCCTCTTTATAAATTTTGATATCTTACAATAGAAGAAGTCCGCCAATCAGAAGATTCTCTTCTTGTTGGCGGACTCTATGAAAGATAGTAAATTACACTATCGTTAAAGTAGTGATTTCATTCATTGCTTTATCTAAAATACAGGCAGCCTCTTCCACAAGATCCGGACACAAATCAAATAAAGTCTTACCTTGCAAATCAGCAACAACAGCTTCTACTTTGTATGGAAGAACACCAATGACCCTTAACTCTTCAAATTGCTCCGTTATAGATGTTAATTCTGTACCTTGAAATTTGCTAATGACAACATATATATTTTGGATCTTTAAATCCTTTGCCATTTTTGCTACAGCATGGGCTGTTGCAAAGCTACGCTGCCCAGGTTCAACAACGATAATAAAAATATCTACACCTTCTGCTGTACCCCGGCCTAAATGCTCTAAACCAGCCTCCATATCAACAATAACAGCCTCATTTCTGTCTAGCACTAAATGACTTAACAGTGATTTGAGCAGTATACTTTCTGGACAAGCACATCCTGTACCGCCTACTCCTTTAGCACCCATTTGCAAAAGGCCGATATTCCCCTTTTGCACCACATATTTTTCAGGTATATCGTCGACCAGAGGATTTAGAGTAAACCACTCCCCAAATCCACCAGGTGTTGCACCCGTACGCTCTTCGATTAGTTTTTCATCTTGAGCAATGGTTGTTGCTTGAGCAAGAACTTCTGAACTAAATCCAAGGGCCATTCCAAGATTAGCATCCGGATCAGCATCAACTGCCAATACCTTACTACCTCTTGCAGCTAATACATGGCATAGGAGGGATGCAAGTGTTGTTTTCCCAACACCACCTTTACCAGAGATGGCAATCTTCAATCCCCTCGGTCTCATAGGCTAGTCTCTGGATTAAAATTTGAACTGAGGCCTAAAGCCAATCTTTTCTCCTCAATCCGTCGCAATAAGATAGCAGCTGCTTTTACAGGATCTTGTTCATAAATTAATTTTCCACCGAATAACTTATCTAAATTCAAACCCTCATCAGCTACCCCATTACAGAGAACGTCCGTAACAAGCTTAGAACCAGAGACTTGTGGATCAACACCAATATGAACATCTACACCATTTGCAAGAAAAAAAGTACCAATTGCTAAGGCTTTAGGGCTATGAGTTTCTGGACAAGTTCCAACAGCAGGTAAATCCTTAATTTCGACTCCTAAGAAATTAGCCACTGCGGTCAAAAGGTCCGCAGGACGTGAATTATCAACACAACTCCCCATATGTAAGGTTGGAGGCAAGGATGGAAGACCGGCCGCTTGTCCGACTGCCTGTAAAACACCTCGCAAGGACTCTCCGCAATATTCCAGACCCTCCATGTTCATTAAATTATGTTTTGCCAAGGAATGAGCTGCACAGCCTGTTGCAACGACTAAAACATTATTTTTAAGCAGTTCTTTGGCGACTGTAACATTTCCAAAATCTTGTAATTCTCGAGGATTTGTACAGCCAACGATTGCCGCAACACCACGAATGGCACCACTGGCGATCGCATCGATTAAAGGTTGAAGTGGTTCTTTGGCATTCAGTGCACCAAGCGCCTCTACAATTTGTTCTGTCGAAAATCCAGCATAGGCTTCTACTGTTCCTGTAAAATTTGAAGTTTTTTGAAAATCTCGCTTTTTAAAATTGGCAATGGCTTTACGAACGATGGCTTGTGCCGCTTTATCGGCCTCATGGGTATGAAAATCAATATGAGTGGCGCCAGCAATTTTAATATAGGGTAGGGTTGTGATAATTTCTGTATGATAACACTCTGCCACCTTTTGAACTCCCGGCATGATGCATTGTACATCAACCACCATAGCTTCTAGTAGACCCGTCACAATAACCAATTCTTGCGATGAAAAACTCGAAGCAGCTGGTACACCATGACGCATTAAAATTTCATTACCAGAGCAACACACACCAACAACATTAACTCCTGTTGCACCGACTTCTTCTGCTTCTGCTGATAATTTACGCGACCACTCAACAACTTTCTCTGATAACAACGGAACATGACCATGCACTGCAATATTAACCATGTCTGGTTTGATTACACCAAGTTTAAATTTAGACTTTACAACCTTCGGTACACCAAAAAGAATATCTTGTAGATCTGTCGATAAATGTAAACCGCCATAACCATCTACAAGCCCCATCGTCAAACAGCCCAAAAGAAGGTTGACTGGATCAGCATCACACCCCATGGTCGTTCGAGTAACCGCCTTTGAAATCTCTAAATGAATATTAATAGGAGTAATACCAAGTTCATTCCATTTCTCAATGGATTGTTGTTGTGCATGTAGAGTCAACCAATTCATGATTCCCGTTTGTTTTTGATAATCTTCTAATGCCTTAAGAGCTACTGCTTTTGCAATCTCTTCGACAGTTTTTCCATTGGTATCAAGGCCTAACCCTGTCGCCACCTTATATAATTTATCAATACCTTTAATTGGGTAATCAGAATGTCCTCCTGCTGCTTCTAATAGAGCCAAAGCAATCTCTCGGCCATGTTCAGCATGACCTGCCACTCCTTCAATAAGAGTCGTTAAAAGATTGCGAGCCACAATTGTATCAGCATCGGCGCCACATATTCCCCGTTGCGGGCCTTTACCATTGGGTGCAATTCGACATGGCCCTTCCAAACAATGTCGACAACAAACGCCTGCTGAACCAAAAGGACAACGAGCGGCACTCTGTTTGGCCCGGGAAAAAGCCGTTTCAATTCCCTCTTCACATGCTTTTTCATAGAGAATTTCCATATCGCTATCTAAACTGACAACTTGGCTATTTTTTGATTGATGCATAATGATACCCTCCTCTTCTTTATCTATAAATTAGCAGAAAAAGAAAGAAAAAGATGTCAGCCAGCCGACATCTTTTTCTTTTTTTAGTTGGATTATGCAGTTAAAGGATAATCATTTACTCAGTATCGTCTTTTGCTCGTTGCGCAATCACATCAAAATTTCGAATGATAATCTTATCTTTTTCGAGTGTGATTACTCCTTCTTTTTGAAGATTATTAAAAAAAGCACTCACAGTCTGCCTTGTACTACCAACAATCGTTGCAATTTGTTGATGAGTTAAGCCTAAAATAACTTGAAAAGTGGCCGTTTTTTCTTCACCGCTAGCGAAGGCCAAACTATAAAGAAACTGATACAATCTTTTATTTACTTCTTTAAATACTAAGCTTTCAATTGTATTTATGGAGTTCTTTAAAGAATCGCCTAACACCGAAATCACACTCATCGCAAATAAAGGGACTTCCATGAGTAGTTTACGAAATGATTGCACAGGAATAAATACAATTTCACCGTCATCAAGAGCTTGACCAAAAGTACGCGTATGACCGCTATAGACAGCACCGGCTTCCAAGATGGTGAGAGTAAATTCTTTGCCATTTGGATACCGTAAATACACGCGTATCCTTCCTTGAAGCACCATATAAATATAGTCCGCATGTTCTTCTTGCCGAAAGATTTCTTCTTTTTTTCTAAACTTACGTGTATGACAGTGATTAAAATATTGAGTTACAACAGCTTCTGGTAATCGACTAAATAAGTGCGTCCCTTGCAGCTTTCCAAAACTTTTCAAAATCAACCTCCTGTACAGCTAGCTCTATTTCAATATATCCTGTACCTCATGTATAGCCTATAGGTTGGATTAAACATAAAGCAGACTATTTTTGTTAGGCGGCACTGATTCTATCATTGATTCTTATTTTTCTTATCATCTATTATATAAGCAGTTTGTACTCATATCAAGGTAACATCAATAAAGTCTTACTACAATGCTGTTATGTGAACAATTTTTCGAATTAATCAAAACTAATAAGATTGATATTGCCCTCGTATTGACCGACAAAATAAAAGCTCAGGAAATGACTGTTCAAACACTGCATGATGAGGATTTGACGGTAGTCGCAAGTCCTCTCCACCCTCTAGCCCAAAAGAAAAATATTAAACCCCACGATTTAGCCAACGAATGTTTAATCATCACATTACCTGGCTGTGGTTATCGCCCTCTAATTCTCTCTATGTTTAAAGAGAGGCAAGTTAAACCTGAAGTATTGATGGAATTATCCAGTATCGGCGCCATACGCCAATGCACTATTTGCGGTTTAGGCGTTGCCATTTTACCCAAAATTGCCATTAAAGATGACCTCGAACGAGATAAACTTGTGGAACTCGATTGGGCTGGACCTAAAATAAACGTAAAAACTCAATTAATCTACCATTATGAAAAATGGCTGACGCCAGCGATGCATGCTTTTTTAGAACTCTGTACTTCTATGAAAGGATCATAAAAAAAGAAAACTCATTTCAAATCCATGAAAGAGTTTTCTTTGGCTATTTTAAAATTTAAATTGTTCTTCACCGAGTTTAGTGCATCTCCCGCAGTATCTCCTCAATTTGTTCCCCAGAAACAGGACGACTGAAATAATAACCTTGCATCTTCTGGCAACCAAGTTGCTTAAGGTAATTATATTGTTGCTGGGTTTCAACGCCTTCTGCAATGACTTCAAGTTTCAAATTTTGAGCGAGAGCGATAATTGCTTTTACAATGGCATCATTATCACAATCGCACTCAATGTCTTGAACAAAGGATTTATCAATTTTTAAGACATCGATATTAAAAATTTTAAGATATTTAAGAGAGGAATATCCAGTACCAAAGTCATCTAGAGCCTGGCGAATTCCCATCGATTGCAAAGCGTTGGTGATCAAGCTCGTCACTTCAACATTCGTCATTGCGATTGTTTCAGTGATTTCCACTTCTAATAATTCAGGAGACAGCTCAGTTTCTGCTAAAATCTTCTTAAGATTTTCCAGGAAATTCGGATGCTGAAATTGAGTTGCCGAGACGTTCACCGCCATAGTGATTGGAAGGTATCCAGCTTTCTGCCATGCGGCATTTTGAGCACAGGCAGTGCGTAGTACCCATTCACCACCTGGAATCATGATCCCAATTTCTTCAGCAAGATCAAGAAAGTCTCCTGGATACAGCAATCCCCGCGTAGGATGTTGCCACCTTATTAACGCTTCCACTCCAATTAACTTACCAAATTGATCAACCTGGGGCTGATAGTGAAGAATAAATTCATTGCGTTCAATTGCTTGATGAAGAGCATTTTCCAATGAAACACGCTCGATAATAGCCGCGTGCAATTCTTCTGTATAAAAATGATATGAATTCCCCTCTATCTTCTTAGCTGTATACATTGCAATATCGGCACATTTTAATAAAGCATCAATATCATCACCGTCTCGTGGATAAACTGCCATACCAATGCTAATTCCAATATAAAAATCATGAACTCCAAAACTCCAAGGTTCTTTTATTGCATCAATAATTTTTTCAGCAATAGCAGATAATAAAGAAACGTTACCAATAGCAGGAATAATCACAGTAAACTCGTCTCCGCCCATACGTGCAATTGTATAGTTTTCAGGTAAACAGGTTTTTAAACGATTTGCAATGACTTTTAAAAATTCATCACCAGCTGAATGACCAAACGTATCATTAATTCGTTTAAAATCATTTAAATCAAGGAACATAATCGTAAAATTTTCTTTATGCTGTGAGGCATAATCTATCGCTTGAGTAATTTTTTCCCGAAAATATAGACGGTTTGCCAAACCTGTTAGCGAATCATGATATGCAAGATGACGAACAAGCTCAGCATTATGTCTTTCTTCAGTAACATCTAATGACAATACTGCAATTTGTCCTGGTTGAGGGCTATAGGTCGTCATGGAATAATATTTCTTCCATTTGGGACTATAGTACACAAAGGACTGGGGTATTCCTGTCTGAGCCACCTTGTCATAGATATCTAACCAATAGTCCTTTATGCTTGGTGACGCTGTATAAACCGTATCCTTTACCAATTCACTGGCGCTAACCCCCATCATACGTTCGAAGGATTTATTAACTGCCAAATAGCGAAAACCAATAGAATTGCCATGCTCATCACAAACATTCTCATATAAAGCAAATGCATCATGCATATTATTGAACAATGCCCACAAAGTTTTATCTTTTTCTTCGATAATATCACTATTTTTTTTAAGAACTTTAAACTGTTCACGTAATTTTTCTTCCGTTGCAGTCAGTTCTTGATATGCCTGCTCTAATTCTTCTTCTGCACGTTTGCGCTCAGTAATATCAAGTGCAACACCAATCACCCTATAGACACATCCCGCTTCATCAACGATAGGAACCATTCGATTATCAAAATAGGTCTCCTTGATGACATGTTCTAAATTAATCATTTCCCCTGAAAGTGCCCGCTGAATTGCCTCTATAATCTCAGGATAATCTTGGTATATGATTAAAGCCGATTGTCCAACAACTTCTCCTGGATAAAGTCCTAATTTCGTAAGACCGAGCCCCTCCGATAAGGTAAATATCCCATTACAGTCTAATGCATAAATAATAATTGGCGTATTTGTTACAACTGTCCGAAAAAATTCTTCATTCTGGCCGCTCTGAATTTTTGCATGTCGTTGGCAGTGGGAGCGTCTAATTCTAAGAAAACCCATAGACAACTTCTTCATTAGCATCAAACATCTCCTCATATCAAAAATAGCGTATTTTATCCTGCGACGTAAACATATATTTTATGAGATTATTCGATAAAAACAACCTGAACTCCTTCAATTGATCCTTGGCTAATATGGACATCAACTGTAATCACCTTCAATAATAAAATCCAGTATTTTCTCCTTAACGTGTTGAGTGTTGATTTTTTTATATTTCATAATTTTTTTAATAAAATAAAGGATTTTCAGTATAAATGAATAATTATTTAAATAAGTTAATTAACTAATTATTCATTTATACTGAAAAAGGTAGTCTAAGAATGACGTTGTTTAAGTGCTACTGAAGAAAGACCTTAATGAAACTATGATATGAATGGAGCGAATTACAATGAGTGACCAGAACAATTGTTTTTACTGTACTAAAGATGAAAAACTTACAGACATTATGATTAAAATTTGTGAATTGGAAGCATCTATCCTATATTTATTTAAAGAACAAACTTATCGTGGAAGATGTGTAATCGCTTATAAGGAACATAAAAGCGAAATCTTCCATCTAACAGATGAAGAACGAAATTTATTTATGAAAGATGTGGCTAGAGTAGCCGCAGCAATCGATAAGGGATTTTCACCAAATAAAATTAACTATGGAGCTTATGCCGATAAAATGACGCATTTACATTATCATATTGTACCTAAGTATGAAAATGGTCCAAGTTGGGGTGGTACTTTTGAAATGATGCCACAGGAGAAAGTACTTTTAAGTGCTGAAGAATATCAACAGTTAATCAATCAAATTAAAGAAAATCTTTAATTTTCGTCTGCTCCCATAACGCCACCATTTTGTCACCCTTTCGTCATACTTTTGTCACAATTTACAAGTATAATTAACCCATAGATAAATATGGGAGGTTTTAATTATGAGTTTATTAAGCAAGAAGAATGTTATTGGATTAACCCTAGGAACATTTATACTTACAGGTGCTGTCGCTCCTTTTCTAGTTCATGCAGCAAGCGAATCTAAAGATGGAGATAATCGCCCAGCCATCCATCATCATCAGGTCGATCCCGATAAAATTGCTCAAAAAATTTCTAATACTTTTGGCATTCCTAAAGATGAGATTTTAAAATATCAAAAACAGGGAATCAGTTTTAGAGACTTACATAAGGCCGCTTTTTTAGCCAAGGCAAGTGACCAATCTTTAGAAAAAGTACTTAACACAAAAACCTTAGATAATACTTGGAAAGATGTGGCATCGACATTGGGAGTAACAAGAGAAAAAGCAAGGGCTACTTACCAAGATATTTCTTCCAGTAAACTAGAGGCCAAATTAAATATTCCAAAACAATCCAGTTTGAAACTTATGCAACAAGGTTATCATGCACGTGACATTGCAATTGCTAATGAATTAGCCAAAAATACTGGTAAATCAATGTCCGATCTATTAGGAATGCGGAAAATTAATAATACGTGGCATGATGTCGCTCAATCACTTGGTATTAGTGATACCACTTTTTCACAAGACATGAAAACTCTTAAAGATGCTTTCCACTATGGACATAAAAATTTTCATAAAGAAGGCTTTTAGTTAATAGTCTTTTATTGTTAACTAGTAAAGGTGGGATATTTATGAAAAAAGTGTTTGGTTTCCTTCTCGTTTTTGCCACTTTTTTCTGCTTTCAATCAACGGCATTCATGGCATGGTCTCCAAGTTACGAAGGAGAGCCAGACGTACTGAGCCCCCATCATATTCTTGGTGTTTTTGCTTGGCACGATAATGATGGTTTCCATTTGCGCAATACAGCAATCGGCGAAAATCATGTTTTTAGCGGAAAAATACATACTAATGGATATTTTAAAGATGTTGATGATCGTTTATTTCGAGGGGACGATTATTATCACATAAAAGATCGAGATACGATTGATTTTCAATTTACCACAGATGGCAGAAGTGTCGGCATCGATTTTGATGTTAATGATGGCGATTATATGGCATTTGAACTTTACATGGATGGCCACAAAATCAGTCCACTGGATGTTTACATTGGCCAGAGCAGCTGGCATCCCAATGATTATAAATTTACATTAGAGCGCCCATCATACTATAGTGATGAACGTCCCGTTGTTATTGTTCACGGCGGATGGCACGGACGTTGGGGCAGATCCTGGCACCACTGGTAGACTAAGACCCTCTCTAAAATGAACAGTTATAAGAAGGCTAAAAATCTTGAATCAAGATTTTTAGCCTTCTTTGTCTTTTATAAAATATGTTCTGAGCTAATCCCGCTATGTTCATCTATTCCTGTGGCTTAGAATTCAAAACTACAGTTTTCTTCTGGATGAATAGCGCCAACACACCACCGCATAAACATAAGAATGCAATGGTATGGAATACATCCTGAAAGGACAATATTGTGGATTGCTTAGCTACCATTTGACTCAAAATTGCTTTTAACATGGAATATTGTGCTGGCAACAAACCCTGCCCTGTCAACCAGCCATGAGTTGCCTCAGATAGCATTGCCCCATCCATACCTTGCTTACCCCAAAGGCTACTCAACAATTGAAATATTTCTCGCGAGGAATGTCCAGCAGCATTTAAATATTCTTGTAATATTGCCGTATGATAGATTTCTCGCCGAGTCAGTAATGTTTCTGCAAAGACAACACCAATACTACCACCAATAATTTTTGCCAAATTAAATATACCCGATCCAACTCCAACCTTATCTTTAGGCAGAGATCCAATGGCGCAGTTACTTAAGGGTGACATGGTAAATCCAAGTCCCATCCCAAATAAGGTAAGCCTAAAAAAGAAATCATGAGCCGAATAATCAGGGCTAATCGTATCCAAAGAATATAAAGCTCCTGAAATCATTAGAATTCCTGCGAAGGTTGGAAGCCGAGAACCAAAACGGTCAGCTAATCGTCCCCCGAGCGGAGCAAAAACAACCATGGTCGCGGTCATAGGAAGCAACATCAACCCTGCAGTGGTAGAACTGTAATTAAGAATTGATTTTAGAAAAAATGGCATTAAAAACATGCCTCCATAAAATGCTACAAATGAAATGAAACCGACTACATTGGCAAGGGTAAAATTAATACTGCGGAATAATTCAACCTCAATCATAGGGTTATCTACTTTTAGTTCAAAAGCAATAAATAAGACAAAAGAAGCAAATGTTAGGTAAAACAGCAGCACAATGTAAAGAGAATCCCATCCTTCTTTTTGCCCTTGATTCAGTGCAACGAGTAATGAACTAATACTGGTAATTAAGAGGGCGGCACCTAAATAATCAATTTTCGTCGCTGAATTACGTTTTGATTTGGGTATCACAGCAAAGGCATAACCGATACTGATCATACAAAAAGGTATAACAGAAAAGAAGATTGATCGCCAATCAAAGTTTTCGATTAAATATCCACCAACCGTTGGTCCCATTGCACTCCCAGCAGCCGCCATTGCGCTCCATATCCCAAGTGCTGCTCCTCGTTCATGGGATTCGAATGTTTCGGCAACAATCGTCATCGCATTGGGCAATAACATCCCTGCTCCGATCCCTTGAGTAATACGAAAAAGAAGCATCCCTGCAGAATTAGTGGCAAGACCACAAAATAAAGAGGCGGCCGTAAAGATAGTAAGCCCAATCACATAGATATTTTTGGCTCCAAATTGATCTCCTAACTTTCCGGTTAAAGGAAGTGTTGAACCATAAGGCAACATATACGCCAATGAAACCCATACAACAGAATCCATATTAAAATTCAACGCTGCCATAATATTAGGAAGTGCAATATTGACGCAACTACTCACGT
The DNA here is from genome assembly GCF_042610375.1 of Pelosinus sp. sgz500959. Taxonomy (NCBI): domain Bacteria; kingdom Bacillati; phylum Bacillota; class Negativicutes; order Selenomonadales; family Sporomusaceae; genus Pelosinus; species Pelosinus sp. sgz500959. The sequence continues at coordinate 107,067 of NZ_JBGJZL010000003.1, read as the reverse complement.
AAGCACTCAATATGGTGCCAAAACAAACAGCACACAAAATAGCATATTTTTTAAACATAGGGTAACTACCTTCCTTTTTTGGAAAAACCAATTACGCACTCCCAATCTGATTCACAAACTTAATTAGATAAAATTATTCTTATTTACTTTGTCATGATGCTTACAATCGCAGACATTCCTGGTTTAAGAATTTGATCAGCTTCTTCAGATTTTATTTTAATTGGTAACCGTTGCGTAACTTTCGTAAAATTACTGGAACTATTTTCTGTTGACAACAAAGCAAACTGAGAACCAGTTGCTGAGCCAACTTCTATGACATGACCAATAAACTTCTTATCAGGGAAGGCATCTATGGTAAATTCCACTGGTTGATCGACTTTGATTCGTCCAATATACGTTTCTTCTATATTGGCATTAATCCAGACATCTGCTAGATTGGTTATACTAAATAACTGCTGGCCGACAGAGACAATTTCACCATTTTCTATAGATTTTAAGGCCACAACCCCAGAGATGGGTGCCTTCACAGTTGCATTCGCGAGTTGAATTTCAAGATTTGTTAATGCTGCCTGAGCTTGCCGAACCTGCGCTTGTGCCATTTGAACATCTTCTGGCCTAGATCCTTCTGCCGACAAACTATATTGTTCCTTTGCAGAGGTATACTGAGCTTGAGCAACATCTGCAGCTGTTTTAGCAGCATCAAGTTGCTGAATCGATATTGCACCCTGTTTATATAGAGTCTCAGCACGTTCATAATTTTTTTGTGCATTATTCAAATTTGCTGTTGCTTGATTAGCAGAAGCACTTGCCGTCGCGACCTCTTGGTGTCTATTTCCTGCCATGACTGCTGCTAATTTAGCCTTTGTCATCTCTAAATTCGCCTTGGCTTGTTCAACTTGAGCGGCAAATTCTTCTTTCTCCAATGTTACGATGGCTTGCCCAGCTTCAACACGATCACCTTCATCAACCAAAACTTTTTCTACTCTGCCAGACACCTTTGCCCCTACGGCAACAATCGTCCCTTTCACTCTCGCATCATCTGTAGAAACAACCTTTCCAGAACGAATCCACCACCATATTCCACCGACAGCGAGAATGGCTATAAGTAGACTTACAATGATAATCATGCTGCGATTACTTAGTTTTGACTTTACTTCCTTCATCAATTTTCACCTCTTATTATCGACTTTTTACATAAATATCGTTTTTCTCTATTCAATACGCAACATGCATTAACATACATTATTGACCAAGTAAATCCGTCCGCAAAATTGCCATCCTTCTTTCTACATCTTCGATTCTCTCTTGCAACATGACTTCCAATGCGGGTATACGGGCAATACCAACCTCAGTAATGGTAAAAATTCGTTTTCCGCGAGTCACAAGGCTATCCCATTCACCAACTATATATCCTTTTTCTTCCATGATTCGCAAAAGTGGATACAGGGCATTTGTATTGGGGGTATAGGCTCCTTGAGTACGATGCTTAATCTCCGTTGCTAGCTTATTTCCATATGCAGATTCTTGCTGAAGTATTTTTAGTATGTATAAACCAATAATAAGATTCATCAATGTCTCGTAATTATTTTTTTTCTTTGCCATAATAGCTCCTTTTCTTATTAAAATTATTTTTATTAATTTTATCAAGATTGCATCTTCTTGTCAATTAACAAAAAGCATAGGGTCATCATTCTCTCCAAAGATGAATGATGACCCCATGCTTTCTGATTCCTTTAAATAGATGGTTGTTTCCTTAAATCCATCCTTTATCTTGTAAATACTGTTCAATTTCTCTGTAGTTATCAAAGGCAATAAATTCTTTTTCTTCTTTCTCAAGGAGTTCCTTTAGTTCATTTTTCGCAAAAGCAACGTCCGCTCCTTTAGCTGCCCCTAAGTCAGGTTCACTATCGCCAGCAAAAAATACGGTCTCAAATTCCTTCTTGAGATCTTCGATTATTTTAGCTTTATTCACGCCAAATACTTCAGAAAAATAAGGACTTTCTTCATCTGGAATAATTTCAATCCCACCATCTTTATACACGCCAGCCATAGAAATAACTTTAACCCCTTCAATATGCCGATGAGCAAGTAATAAATCAATATAATAAGCCGTACCAGCACTAACGATATAGAATTCTCCGCCAGCTTTTTTCACTTTTTCAATAAAGGTCTCTGCATGCTCATCTAAAGGTATACGACAGATTTCAGCTAAAATCTCTTCCTCAGTTTTTCCCATCGCCCCAAATATTTTATTTAAAAACTCTACATTAATCTTTCGTGTTTTTTTCCAGTCCTCATAAAAGGGTCTTCCCCACTCCTGTAAATAAGTATCAATAATAATATGATAAAAATCTCGTTTGGTTAACGTCCCATCAAAATCAGATACAAAAGCAAATTTTTTCAAAATGATTCCTCCCGATTGTGCCACATATACAGCTTATTATTTTTACAGTTCCACGTCTAATTTTTTAGCTATTTTAGCAATTTTTATGAACTTAATCATATACATTGCTGTATTTCATTCTCAGTATAAACTTTAATATTTTCTTCTTTTAGCATTTTAGAAAAAATGCCTTCACCTGCAATCATTTTACCAGAAAACGTACCATCATAAATCATTCCACAACCACAAGTGGGAGATTTAGACTTTAGTATAGCTTTTTTACACCCTACCAGCTGTGCAATGCCTAATGCAATCTTGGCTCCTGTTACATACTCACTCGTTACATCATGACCATCATTTGATAAAATTTTTCCGTCACATTGTTCAGCGCTAGGTCGTGGTATTGATAAATTCCCCAGTATTTCTGGACATAAGGGAATGGCCTGCCCTTTTTTCACCATCTCAATCACCGTTGATATAGGAAATGCTTGACCATTATATCTGCATTCTACTCCAGCCAAACATGCACTGACTATAATCATAATCATTTACCTCCTTAGCTACTATCTCATTCACTATTGATTACATTATACTTCATAAAACTATATTTACCATCATAGCGTAAATTCCTGGATCATTGATCGTCAGAAAATATACCTTGCTATTATACTTCACAGGAAAGTAAGCTAATAATAGTAAGGTTATACAATATAAGCTATAATAGATACACATACTTAAATACTACCTTCAACACCAGCTCAACAATTGCTTGGTGAGAAAGGACTATTCTAGATCATAAACAAGGGGACAAATTATGGACAAAAAAGTGAAATTAAGAGTCAAACAGGTACACGATGAGTTAAATCAAACGATTAAGACATTACTTGCCAATGAGTCAATGAGCAATCATAAAAAAGCAATGAGGTTACAAAGAATCGTGAGCGACCTACAACATGCAAACTCGATGGAGTACATTAATCGGATCATCGTCAATGCTAATCTAGTATTAAAACGACAATAGGGCATCCAGCACTCATATTATTGGGTGCTATTTTTATTCTACCATAGCACAGATCTCTATTCTATCTGGAATTTGCAAAAAGAAAAAGAGTACAGATTTCGTACTCTTGCTCTTGCTATTGCTATTGCATTAGAACTTAGATATGATCGCCGAGTTCTTGTATCTTTTGTTTAATTACTTCGATCTGAGAACCAGTGTAATTTCCTGATTTTTCACAAGCAAATACTTTGTTGATATAAACATCTACAGCATGTGGATCTAATTCAATCGTTTTATCATAATCACTAATCGCTAAATCATATTGATTTTTATTGAGATAAGCATTTCCACGATTGGCATAAACATCCGCATCTTGTGGATTTAACTCAATCGCTTTCGTATAATCTATAATCGCTAGATCATATTCACCTTTGGTATCATAAACAGCTCCACGATTGGTATAAGCATCTGCATCTTGTGAATTTAATTCAATTGCTTTCGTATAGGCGAAAATGGCATTATCATAATCTTCTTTGATATCATAATCATACCCTTTATTGAACCATTGAATTGCAGTAAGAGACGGTTCATCTTCGTTCACAAACATATAACTATACTCCTTTTACCTCTAAAAATGTATTTACCTAAAGTATATCATCTACACATTGATTGAACCAGTATATAGCAATCAAATATCCAGTAGTCTACCATCTACTATGAATGGCAGACCATCTTCTTTTAACGACTGCTATACTGGCATTCGAGAATTGAGTATGGTTTTAAATTTCCTCAATAGAGTATAATATCTCACCATGAAAACTAAGTTTATTCGTACCATAAATCCAAATTGAATCATTGTCGTCAGTACGAACTGGTTTACCCCAACTCAGATAGACTTGTTCTTTCGTCATACCTTCTTCTATATTCCCATTTTCAATCTGATTCCATAAATCCAAGGTTCCACCGAGACTAATTCTTGGATCTTCCATGAATAAAAAGTCTTGCCATCGAGCATTCTGCCCCCAAGACTGAATGGGAGCATTCGTCCAGCTATAAGCAATCGGTAAGACTGCCTTTTCCCCTTTTACAGAAACAACTAACCAAATCGGTTGCTGCAATTGATTACCTATATATACATCTATAACTGTAACCGGATCACCAATTTTAATCGGTACTGACGCTGGTACGATCATACCATCAGAAACAGCTAATCCTGACAGTTCCCTAAACTTCGGATAAATGGTTTTCCCTAAAAACTGTCGCCGCGCTTGCTCCAAATCAGCTGTTAATACTAGTCCTTCTAATTGGTTACGCATGCTGCGACCAACTAATTTTTCCCCTGTACCCTGCACCGTCATATAGACCATATATTCTTGTTGGTTGTCACCTGCTGGAAAAGCTACAATTTCATTAACTGTCACTTTTTTCCCAACATGTTCGGTGTAGGGAATACGCAAGGAACGATCTCCCTGAAATCCCTGGGACTCTTGTTTGACCGTAAACATCTCATAGCCATCAGCTTGTTGATCAGTAGGCAAAGCCATAAAGGTGAAGGTGCGTCCTACCCATTGTTCAATTTTCACATTAGATACTGGTATCTCCTTCAGTGGTTTTGCCAAAATTGAATCCCAAGTACCAAGTTGTAACAATAAGCTTAAAATCAATACAATACGCATACTAACTTTTTTCATTTTTTCCTCTCCTTTTTTATTTTAGTACTACAAAAATATGAGAGATGGATTATATTTAAATTTATTCACCATAACAAATATAATTAATGAAAAAATCAGTAAATTCCCCTTGGTTAGCTGTTGCGAAATGATAGCAAAATCTTCTTTCAAGATTCTATATTACCATATACGACCAACACTTATATTCATTTTATACTAAAAAAAACCTTTTTTCGAGATAATTTAATTTTTTATTTTACTATCGAACTGAAGATACCTTTCGTGCGACAAATCACATCGGATTAATTTCCTCTTCAAGCTCTGGAATAGCATTAGCATCATGCTCTCCAAAAACATCAATTTTTATTAAAGAACTCTTCGGAGAGATAAAAAGAGTAGCAATATGATTTCCAGATAACAACCAGATCGATTCAAATGAATTTTCAAGCCCTTTACAGGTTTCTCTTATTTCTTCAATGTTTACAGCAGGAGCAAAGATATTGAGATAAATACACAGGTTGACACTTGGGTCATATTTAAAAGATTTCTTTTCTATCGCTTTACATATACGATTCGGAAGGTTCTTCTCGTTGTTGCTTATATCTTCTTCCGAAATATGCTTAATATAGGTCTTCCCACTTGCAACAATTGCTTCAATCTCTCGGTATTCATCTCCCATTTTTCTATCCTCTTGCAAAATCATTACCGTTTCGAAAGGCAAACATTTATCTCCAGTTACAAGTTGAAAATCAAGAGGACGTGTTCCACTTAATACAGTAATCTTACATGGTTGAGCAAAAGTCTCATAACCTATCCCGAATGCCGCTGCCTGCCAACACTCGCGCAACGCTTTATTCTTAGAGCCAGCAACCATCTGCCGAGCTGATATTGTTTTTCGATCTTCCTCGATTGCTTCCATTATCTCACGTGGCCTAACCGGTTTATCTAGAAGAGATAATATTTTCATCTTTTCCCTCCAATAATTATAAACTTTTTCACTATTATACACTGAAAAAGTTTTTTTGAAAATTGCGAGAGAGATTGAGACTTACTAGACAAAATCAAATACAAAAGAGACCTATGGAGAATATAGGTCTCTTTTGTATTTCTATAAGAGAAAGGAGCCATGAGGATGATTAAAATGCTAACTATTGATGAAGTTGCAGATGTCTTGATGATATCTAAGCCTATGGCATACTCATCAAACTATCATTTTTTCATAACAGTTGCTTTTCCATCCACCACCAAGATGCCGTCCTGATTAATCACAGTTGTACGTAAAATCAAACGGTGTTTTTCCTCAATCTTTTCTATCACCTCTACGGTAGCAGTAACTGTATCACCTATTTTTACTGGAGCTTTGAAGCTTAGTTCCTGTTTGAGATAAATAGTATTGGCTCCTGGAAGAGTCGTGCCGAGGACACTGGAAATAAAACCTGCCGATAACATTCCGTGGGCAATCCGCTCCTTGAACATAGTGTTTTTTGCAAATTCAGCATTAACATGAACTGGGTTAAAATCGCCGGTAAGACCTGCAAAAGTATAAACATCATACTCGCTGACTGTTTTAGTCATACTGGCTTTATCGCTGACCTTGATGTCAGCAAATGAAATATCTTGTACCATAAAATAATACCCCCTATTTAATTTTTTTAAATTCTTCAATTAAGGCAGGGATAACTTCCATGACATCACCAACAATTCCATAATTGGCAAGTTTAAAGATATTGGCCTCTGGATCTTTGTTAATGGCAATAACAATATCAGAAGATGACATGCCAGCTACATGTTGAATGGCTCCCGAAATACCACAAGCAAAATACACTTGTGGTCCTACGGTCTTGCCAGTCTGCCCAACCTGATGCAACGCCGGCATCCAACCAGCATCAACTGCTGCGCGCGAAGAACCAACAGCTCCGCCAAGTACACTTGCCAACTGTTCAATCAACGCAAAGTTTTCAGGTTTACACATACCACGTCCACCGGAAACAATGATGTTTGCCTCTTCCAAGTTGCACGATGCAGTGCATACTTTAATAATGTCAATTAACTTTGTACGAATATCTTCTACTTTTACTTTACTGGCTACCTGTATAACCTCACCTTTACGGGTAAAATCAGGTTCTGCACGTTTAAATACATTAGGACGTATCGTACCCATCTGCGGACGATGATCTGGGCACAAAATCGTTGCCATAATATTGCCCCCAAATGCTGGACGAGTCCAAGCTACTAGACCCGTCTCTTCATCGATACCAAGATTGGTACAATCAGCAGTCAATCCAGTAGTGACTCGACAGGCTACCCGTGGTCCCAGATCTCGTCCATCAATGGTTGCACCCATCAAAATGACTGACGGTTTATATGTATTGATAAGGTCTGTAAGGGTAATCGTATATGCATCTGTACTAAAATGATTAAATTCTGCCCCTTCTACCAAATATACTTTGTCAGCACCTCTAGCAATTGCTTCTTTCGTAAGATGATTTACATTATCACCAATAAGGACAGCTGATAACTCTTGTTTCATTGCATCTGCTAGTTTGCGTCCTTCATTTAATAGTTCATAGCCAACATTACGAGCTTGTCCTTCAAATTGCTCAATATAGACCCAAACACCTTTATAGTCATCTTTATTAATAGCACATTCTTTTTTTTCTACTGCATGAATAATTGCGCCCACTGGGCATGTGTCAACACAAGCCCCACATACTGTACACCCATCAGTAATAACAGCCTTACTATCATCCATGATAATAGCGCCAAAAGGACAAGCACTTACGCATGCGCTACAGCCAATACATTCTTCTTTATTTACTTCTACAGCCATTTTTCTCACCTCATATACCTATATAATTTTTGCCTCGATTAATCTGCGAGCGAGTGTAGCAGCTGCTTCCCGAGCCGTATCTGCTTGAATCAATTCGCCCTGTATACGTCGCTCAGGCGTAAAGATACGTCGCACCTGAGTTGGTGAACCTTTAAGTCCAATAGCACTAGAATCAACAACTATGTCATTTACTGTCCATGTAGTAATTTCTTTGCGAGAAGCTTTCATCAAACCTTTGACAGTCGGTGTGCGCGGCTCGTTAATCGATTTGACAACAGTCAATAGTACTGGCATTTGCGCATCAACCACTTCATAGCCTTCCTCATGTTCACGTTCAACACGTATGATCTTACCATCGATACTGTCAATTTTAGATACATAAGTAACCTGAGTCAGATTTAAATGCTCAGCCATTTCAGGTCCGACTTGCGCAGTGTCCCCATCAATTGCTTGTTTTCCACAAATAATAATATCAACTTTATCTATTTTATTAATACCAGCTGCCAAGGTATTACTTGTTGCCAAGGTATCGGATCCACCAAAAGCTCGATCGCTCATCAATATCGCTTCATCAGCACCCATGGCCAAACACTCTTTTAGAGCGTCCTTAGCCTGAGGTGGTCCCATAGAAAGAACAGTCACTCTAGCTCCATACTTTGCTTTTAACTGTAATGCTGCTTCTAGGGCATTTTTATCAAAAGGATTCACAATACTCGGAACACCTTGACGAATCAATGTGTTTGTTACTGGGTCAATTTTTACTTCTGTAGTGTCAGGCACTTGCTTGATACATACGACTATTTCCATTGTTTTAATCCCTCCTGTTTTGTGAATATAAATTTCATACCTGCCAAGTCTTCTTTTAGCGTAAAATAGCTCCAGAAATAACCATACGTTGGACTTGGTTAGTTCCTTCATAAATTTGTGTAATCTTAGCATTACGCATCAGACGCTCAACTGGATATTCCCGACTATAGCCATAGCCGCCAAAGATTTGCACCGCATCAGTAGTAACTTCCATCGCAATATCAGATGCATACAACTTCGCCATTGCCGCTTCCTTGGAATATGAAAGCCCTTGATCTTTCAGATAAGCCGCACGATAGACTAGCAAACGAGCTGCATCAATTTTGGTAGCCATATCAGCCATCATAAATGCAATCGCCTGGTTTTTACAAATAGGCTGACCAAATTGTACTCGTTCTTTTGAATATTTAATCGCATGATCAAGAGCCGCTTGTGCAATACCAAGTGCCTGAGCAGCCACACCGATACGACCGCCATCCAAGGTGGACATGGCAATTTTAAAACCTTCTCCTAATTTCCCCAGTAAGTTTTCTTTTGGTACACGTACATCTTGGAATGACAGTTCATTAGTTAATGAAGTATGAATACCCATTTTGTGTTCTTTTTTACCAAAACTAAAACCTGGCATATCTTTTTCTACGATAAATGCGCTAATGCCCTTCATGCCTTTTGATTTATCAGTCATAGCAAATACAACATAGATTTCAGCTTCACCAGCATTCGTAATAAAAATTTTGCTACCGTTAAGAATATAATCATCACCATCAAGTACTGCAATAGTCTGTTGACCGCCTGCATCAGTACCAGCGTTTGGTTCAGTCAGTCCAAAGGCACCTAGTTTTTCACCTTCAGCCAAGGGAACTAGATATTTTTGTTTTTGCTCTTCCGTACCATAAGCATAAATTGGCCATGCGCACAGTGATACCGTAGCCGATAATGTAATACCAACACCATCATCACCTTTGGATAATTCTTCAACAGCTAAAATATAGCTAAGAACATCACCACCAGAACCGCCATAGTTTTCTGGAAAGCATATACCCATTAAACCCATTTCACCCATTTCATTTGCCAACTGGCGCGAAAACTCTTCCTTGTGATCTCTTTCAGATACAGTTGGTACTAGTCTTTTTTCGGCAAAATCACGAGCTAATTTTTGCACCATTTTCTGATCTTCAGTAAGCGTAAATTGCATAATAATAGTCTCCTCATATTTTAAATATATTTTTCAACCTCGTACCCTGCGCTTAGCAATATCTCGAATATTGAATTAAACTATAAATACAAGCAAGAAGCCAACATCTTCACCGAGTCCATTCACAACTACTCAATCAAAGTGATTTTAGTCCAGCTCATTACCTTTTCTGTTTCAGCAGAGGGGCTATTATGTCCATAAGCACTTCTAGCTTCTCTTTTAAATTTGCATTTTCAGCTTCCAACATGTTGATTACTCTTTTCATCTCTAGCGGAGAAGAAATCTCTTCATACGAAACTATATTCTGATCGCTAAACAGTCTCATATCGGACACATAATCACCCCTATAATTCTGCTTTTCTTCACATAAAACTTATTTTCAATGCCGCGAAGCGATTATTTTTACGTTGTAATTATAATGTTATGAAAATACCAAGGCTAAGTTGATCTATCTTATATTGTCATACAAACTGATTACATATGGAGCGTCAATAGATTCTCTATCTCTAATTTCAAAGTATTACATACGCTCAATAATGGTTGCTATCCCTTGTCCGCCACCAATACACAATGTAGCTAATCCTAATTTCGCATCTCTTGCCTCCATAGCATAGAGCAAGGTGACTAAAATACGTGCTCCGCTTGCACCAATAGGATGACCAAGTGCAATAGCTCCACCATTAACATTCACTTTTTCTTGATCAAAGCCAAGTTCTTTGCCTACCGCTAAGAACTGAGCAGCAAACGCTTCATTAGCCTCAATCAAATCAAGATCATCAATCGTCAAGCCCGCTTTACTTAGCGCTTTGCAGGATGCTGGCACAGGCCCAATTCCCATAAGACTTGGATCAACACCACCTGAAGCGAAAGAACGAATACGAGCCATAGGCTTAATACCAAGTTCTTTGGCTTTATCAGCAGACATGATCACTAAAGCAACTGCTCCATCATTAATACCTGACGCATTAGCAGCAGTAACAGTACCATCTTTTTTAAATGCTGTGCGCAAAGCCGAAACTTTTTCAATCGTTGTCCCACTCTTAACAAATTCGTCGGTATCAAAAATGGTATCACCGTTTTTGCCTTTAATGGTTATTGGTACTATTTCTTTGGTAAATGCGCCACTTTCAATGGCTTTAATAGCCTTGTTTTGAGAATTAATAGCTAGCTGATCTTGCATCTCACGGGTAATCCCGAATTTTTCAGCAACATTTTCAGCGGTCATCCCCATATGATAATTGTTAAATGCATCCCACAAACCATCCTTAATCATGACATCTGTTAATGTCGAATGACCCATGCGAAGACCTTGACGTGCTTTGCTATTTACTACATATGGCGCATTTGTCATGCTTTCCATACCGCCGGCAACAATAATCTCTGCACTGCCAGCCATAATCGCCTCTGCTGCTAGATTGACTGTTTTGAGTCCTGAGCCACAGACTTTATTTACTGTAAAGGACGGCACTTCTATTGGAATACCAGCTTTAATCGAAGCCTGACGGGCCGGATTCTGTCCTAGACCTGCCTGAAGTACATTACCAAAAATAACTTCATCAATACTTGCTTCGTCGATACCAGCGCGCACGATAGCCTCTTTAATGACCATACTTCCAAGATCTACAGCGGAAAAAGGCGATAGCGAGCCATTGAAACTACCAACTGCAGTACGCACTGCACTAACAATAACTACCTCTCTCATAAAAAAAACACCATCCTCAAAAAAATATCGTCCTTATTTATTATTTAGTCTTTCTGCGATATGATCCAGTTTGACTGCCATTGTACCAATGACTTGCATGGTTTCTGCGACATGGTTAACAGCTTCAGCAACTTGAGCTGTCATTTCTCCGATACGACTCAGCTCTTGCTGATTGTACTCACTATCACCTTGAACCCCTCGAATAATTTCAGTTATTCTCCGCACAGATAAAGCTGAGCTGTCAGAAAGTTTTCTAATTTCTTCTGCAACTACTGCAAATCCTCGTCCATGCTGGCCTACACGAGCAGCTTCAATGGCAGCATTTAGTCCTAGTAAATTCGTCTGTCCCGCAACACTTTTTATTATTTCGAGCACTTGACCAGTTTCTCGGACTCTTGCCTGTGATTCTTCCGATAATTGGGCTAGTGTCTTACAAATCACAGATACTTCTAATGTCTGCGCCGAAACTTCCTCTGTTGTGCTTGCTATGGTGGCAATTGCATCTGATAGTTTCAAAGCCATTCCACACACAGCATCTTGTATGTCTACTGACTCTACGAAAGCGACTGCTCCAATGACCTTCTTCTCATCATCAACGATTGGGACTGCAGCACCAATATAAGGAACTCCAAATTTTTCTTTGTTACCACGCATCTGGATAATCTTTTTTTCTTCCATTGCCCGAACAATCGCTGTACCAGGCCTTAAGAGCATACCAGCCTTGACCCCCGTATCAATTTTGGGATTTATCAGGCTAAATATATACTTTTCTCGATTACAAACAGCCATTGTAACATCTGTCCGAATTAACTCTTTGATAAGAGGCAGTACCTGGAAAAAATTATTAAATATGGAGGCATTACTCTCATCACTCAGTGTACTCAACTCCTATTTTATCGTGATGAATTTGGACGAAGATTTAAAGGATTGGCATGGTGCACACATGAGGCCCTATTAAAAATTCGGCCCCAGTATTATCCCTCACTTCATCTACTGTAACACCTGGTGCGGTCTCTAGAAGAATTAATCCTGCCGACGTTACTTCAAATACACATAAGTTGGTAATAATAAAATTTACAACGCCTTTTCCAGTTAAGGGAAGAGTACATTTTTTTAAAATTTTTGATTTTCCATCTCTCCCAGTATGCTCCATAGAGACGATGACCTTCTTGGCTCCTGATACCAAATCCATGGCGCCCCCCATACCCGGCACCAATTTCCCTGGCACCATCCAGTTGGCGAGATTTCCTTCCTGATCGACTTCTAATGCCCCCAAAACAGTCACATCCACGTGCCCGCCCCGGATAATAGCAAATGACATGGCACTGTCAAACACGGCTCCGCCAGGCATAATCGAAACCGGCTTGCCACCAGCATTCACCAGATCGGCATCAGCTGAACCATCCAAAGGAACCAGTCCTAAGAAACCATTCTCTGATTGGAGAATCACACTAACACCAGCTGGCAAGAAATCAGCTGCCAATGTAGGTATCCCTATGCCGAGATTCACAACATATCCATCCTTAAACTCTTGAGCTACCCGTTTGGCTATAATCGTTTTCGCATCCATTTTTATATCCCCCATTATCCCTGGATAATCCAATCAATAAATATCCCAGGCGTTATCACTTGATCTGGATCAATCTGGCCTATTTCTACAATATTCTCAGCCTCAACGATAACCACTTTGGCTGCCATGGCCATCAAGGGGTTAAAATTACGAGTTGAGCGATTGAATAATAAATTTCCAGCTCTATCGGCAGTATGGGCCTTGATCAATGCCACATCAGCCTTTAAGGATTTTTCTAACAGAAATTCCCTGCCGTCTACTTTTATAATTTCCTTCCCCTCGGCTACAATCGTCCCAAGCCCAGTTGGTGTGAGTATGCCACCTAATCCAGCTCCACCAGCACGAATTTGCTCAGCTAAAGTGCCCTGAGGAATGAGTTCTACCTCAAGCTCCCCACCATTCATCTGCCTCCCTGTTTCTGGATTAGTTCCAATATGAGAAACAACCGCCTTCTTGAGTTGATGGTTAACCACAAGCTTACCAATACCTTTATCGGTCATAGCCGTATCATTCGCAATGGCGATGAGATTTTTCGTCCCTTTGATAACCAGTGCATCTATCAAACATTCCGGTGTCCCCACTCCGAGGAAACCACCGATCATAATCGTCATATTATCTTGCACCTTTTCAAGTGCTTGTTCAATTGTCGTAATTTTTGACATACCTTGCCTCCAATTTTATTTTGTCAGAAGAAAAGCTCAATCTCTCCGGCTTTTCTTCTGACAAAAAATCTCTGATGTTTATTACAAGGTAATCGTCACACCTTGTAATGAAGGGCATAGGGCATTTTATTCGCGCCCTTTCCTGCAAATAAGGCTGTTATACTAGTGTACATACGATACTATATAATACCTGTTGCCATATGAATCGCGATAACAACAAAGGCGACTATTGTTTTAATAGCAACCATTGCACCGATATCTCCATAGGATTGTTTATGAGTCAGACCACATACTGCAATAATAGTAATCACTGCGCCATTATGTGGCATACTGTCCATCCCGCCTGAAGCCATGGATGCAACACGATGAAGAACCTCAGGAGACATGCCTATGGAATTCGCCCAGGACAGCCAATCTTTGGCCATCAGATCAAGAGCGATGGACATCCCTCCTGATGCAGAACCAGTAATACCAGCTAGTGTTGTTATGGTCACAGCTTCTGAAATTAGAGGTGTTCCACCTATATGGATGCCTAAAAGTGCATCAGCTATGGATCTAAAGCCAGGCAAAGATGCAATAACATTACCATAACCGACTTCAGAAGCGGTGTTCATAATTGCTAGCAGTGATCCGATAGCTCCTGCATTTAAAGCAGTTGCCAAACCACCCTTGGGCAAGTTTCTGTAACCTAAACCAATTGCCAAAATAATTCCAATGACAACAGCGATAATCAAGGACCAAATTGCTAAAACATTCTTAACCGCAGTAGCTACAAGCGGTATTTTCATGCTGATGAACGGAGCCAGAATATCTGGATTCCATTGATAAACATTAGTCATAATAAAGTTTATCAACAATACAGCAAGCAACGGTACTATCGCTATTTTCCAGTCAGGAATTGTACTATTGTCACTTTCATCTGGTTCTAGAATGTGACCTTCGCCGTAAAACTCGCCTGCTTCATTCGCTTTTTTGCAACGCCATTCAAAATAATACATGCCGCAAGCAAAAATCAATATTGACCCGATAATCCCTAATAACGGTGCAGCGTAAACATTGGTACCAAAAAAATTCGCCGGGATAATATTTTGTATTTGTGGCGTGCCCGGCAGAGCATCCATGGTATAAGTACATCCACCGAGTACAATAATTCCCGGTATCAATCGTTTAGGGACACCCGCTTCTTTGAACAATGCCGCAGCGAAGGGATAAATAACAAATACAATAACGAAGAGACTTACTCCACCGTAGGCCAACACACCACCCGCAATGACCACCGCCAAGATGGCGCGTTCTTTTCCTACGATTTGCAGTATCTTATAGGCTATAGCCTTGGCAAAGCCTGTTCCCTCCATAAGTTTTCCAAAAATAGCACCTAGCATAAAAATAGGGAAAAAGGATTTGACATAAACGACTGCCTTTGCCATGAACAACTCAGTATATGAGGGCATCACCGAAAAACCTTGACTTGCAGCTGCTAAAAGCGCAAAAATCGGTGCAAATAAAATGACAGAAAAACCCCTATACGCTAAGAACATCAGCAAAACCAGACTGAGCAATATCCCGAATACTTCCACAGTGAATTGCCTCCCTATATTTTAATTTTTATCAACAAGCTTATTTTGCGTTTTCGATAATATCATTGAATCGATCAAGATAACTAAAATTATTTACTCCATCTCTGGCCTCTGCTTCTTTAACTAAACTAACTACCATATCATTAAAGGGAGTTAGTATTCCGCATTTTCGACCCGCTTGACATACAACACCATTAATATAGTCAATCTCAGTCTTCTTCCCTTTTTCCAAGTCTTGCAGCATACTGGCCTTGTTATTGTGGCGTCCCCATACTTTTTTATAGATTTCCATTTTCCCAGGAATATCTGCTTTGCTATTCAGCTCTAGTTGTTCTAGATCAGCTCCCTGCATCTCCACCATACGATACCCCAAACTATGACAAACCTTGATAACCTCGTCCGCAATATGAGCAACGCAGACCATAGCCTTAGGATTGACCAGAACATCACTAAAAGTACCGTTCAGAGCAGCGGACATTCCACTAAAGGTAGAATTCATCAACAACTTGGTATAGCGAATGCCCATTAGGTTAGTCAAAATTGTTGTCCCGCCAGCTGCACTAAGAGTTTCTTTTACTTTTTCTAACCGCGGTCGCAGTACTCCATCAATTTCGCCGATTTCAAAAGCAAATTTTTCTACAGCTTCCATGGTTGAAGTGAGCTCAGACACACCAGGCTTAAGCCAAGTAGCACCGAATCCCACTGCGCCACCAATGGTTCTTTCTTTTCCAACATACGAAGCTACAGAATCTTCAGGAACTCCATTTTGCAATGTGCATACGACACTATCTTTGTGTAAATAAGGCAGCAATTTAGGTAATGCTGTTTCGTTGGCTGTTTGTTTAGTTAACAAAAGGATAAGATCATAAGTTCCTGTCATTTCTTCAGGTGTAAGTGCCTTTACCGACTGATGCAGTTTGAGATTACCGGTAACCGTTGCACCATTGGCATTTAGTGCATCAACATTTTCTTTAAAAGAATCAATTAAATCAACTTCCTTACCGTTCTTGGTCATCAAAGCACCGATGATAATCCCTAGTGCTCCTGCTCCTAAAATAGCCGTTCTCATAATAACACTCCTCCACTCCAAATTAATAATTAACTTGTTCTATACCCTTAAGATCCAAAATTTCTCGAGCCTCATCAGCGTTAGCAATTTCTAGTCCAAGTCGCTCGGCGATTTCTTTAATTTGAATTACTTGTTCAGCACTCGATTTCGCCAACACGCCTGGTTTTAAATACAGGTTATCTTCCAATCCAACCCGTGCGTTACCACCCATAGCCAAGGCTGTAGTGACCATAGGAAATTGTGCTTTTCCCGCTGCCGCACAAGACCAAACAAAGTCGCCAATTTGTTCACGAGCTGTTTTGACCAAATATGCAAGATTATCGACAGTTGCTGGAATACCGCCTAATATCCCCATCACAAATTGCAGATATACTGGCCCCTTAACCAATCCTTTTTCTTTAAAATAGGCAATATTATTAACCATGCCTACGTCATATACCTCAAATTCTGGGCGCATTCCATGTTCATTCATAGTTTTGAGGTAATACTCAAGTCCTGTAAAAGTATTTGTAAAAACCAGTTCATTCGTATGCTGAAGATAAGGAATTTCCCAGTCAAATTTTGGATTTTTTATCTTTGCAGCAAGATCAGCAAATACAAAGTTCACGGATCCTGCATTACAAGAAGCGAGCTCCGGTTTTAACTCTACTGCAGGAGCAAGGCGCTGTTCTGAAGACATCCAAACTGCTCCACCAGTAGTAATACAAACGACTGCATTACACTGCTCTTTTATAGACGTAACGATTTTTCTCATAATGTTTATGTCGGGGGTCGGGCTACAATCTTTTGGATCTCTAGCATGAATGTGGACTACTGCAGCTCCCGCCTTATGAGCCTCTACCGCATCCTTAATGATTTGTTCCGGTGTCGAAGGAAAATAAGGACTTAAACTCGGGGTATGGGTTGCACCTGTAATTGCTGCTGTGATAATAATTTTGCTTTGCTTGGCCATGAAAACTCCTCCTCGATAATAGAACTTTGTTTCTGATTTCGATATATGGTTGCAACACTTTCGCGTTCACGATGTGAACTTTCATCAGAACTATCTCACTATATATGCAATTAACATGCCAACGTTGAAAAAAGCGTACGCATTATACTTTTCACCACAGATATCGGGCTTTTTTCTGAATTTTAGTTTTAATTTGCAATACTCAAAATGTAAGTATATAATTACACTATTTTTCTGAAATCATTGAATATTGTTATAAGTATCCTGTCATATAGAGGATTGATGTTTTTGTCATTAATAACTTACACTGTCATTCTGTACTTACATTTTTATGACTCATACGTCCTGTCGCAATTTATTTTTTGCGAAATATAATAAAACCTCTAACGATTGCATATCATCTAATCAATGTTGCCATTTGAAATACATTTGTAAATGTTCCAACGTAATGTATATACTATTGAATAATTCCTGGCACAAAAAAATATAAAGCACAGAAAAACGGGGTAAAGTCATACTTACCTCGTTTTTCTGTGCTTTATAACATGATATAGAATTCTCTTAATTAATGCCAAGACGACGGATTTTTTGGTAAAGCAATGGACGCGCAATCCCCAATAGTTCCGCAGCCTTCTTTTTATTTCCCTGAGTCGATAACAATGCGTCCAAAATAATCTCTCTTTCTATCGATGCTTTCGCCTCCTGAATTCCTCGGCCTGCAGTCAATTTTCCTTGTTTCTGGATCTTTGGTAGTAACCATCCAAAATGACTTGGCTCAAGTACATTAGAATTGCAGAGATTAATCGCCCTCTCAACAGCATGTTCTAGTTCCCGGATATTTCCTGGCCATTCATACTCCATAAAAATTTCCATTGCCTCAGGAGCAATCGTTACTTTTCCTAACCCTGCCTGGTCTCCATACTTATCGATGAACTTTTCGACTAGCAAGAGTATGTCTGTTTTCCTCTCTCTAAGTGGCACAAGCTTAATAGGAATGACATTCAGCCGATAATATAAATCTGATCGGAAAGTCCCTTGCTTAATCTGGTCCTCCAAATCATCATTTGTAGCCGCTATAATTCTGATGTTAACAGCTATCGGGCCCGTTCCGCCAACTCGCTCGATTTCTTTTTCTTGTAATGCTCGAAGTAATTTAGCCTGAGCAGCCAGTGATAATTGACTGACTTCATCCAAGAATAATGTACCTTTCTCCGCTAGCTCAAATTTACCTTTTTTACCCACCCGACGAGCTCCAGTAAAAGCCCCTTCATCGTAACCAAACAATTCGGATTCGATAAGTTCATGAGGAATAGCTGCACAATTGAGCTTAATAAAGGGATAATGTGATCGCCGACTTTCCTGATGCAAAGCGTGAGCGACTAGTTCCTTGCCAGTACCCGTTTCGCCTTGAATCAAGACAGTAGAATTCACACATGCAGCTCTTAATATTGTTGACCGCATTGCAACAACAGCATCGCTAGAGCCGATAATATTTTCTAAAGAATACTTTATTCCAGAATGCTTTTTTAATTTTTCTTTGTAATAGCTCAGTTGGCTTCGCAATTCTTCGAGAGAATATAGAAGTTTGTCAACCCCTTCAAAAACCGAGAAAGACATGGCACCGATAATGGCACCATCCTTAATCAAAGGAACCCGATTACAAATCAAAGGTTTACCCTCACTGTAAAATATATCGCCTAGAATGGGTTTTCCGGTTTCGAGAACTGCAGGAAGTCGGCTTGTTGGGACTACATCTTTGATGTATCGCCCTATAATCTCCTCCATTTTCCAACCTTTCATTTTCGCATAATTTTCTTCAACAAAAATGATTCGCGCCTGATTATCTACTACTACTAATCCATATAAATGGCTGCACACCTGCTTCATGATTTCACTACGTCTTACCGTCACTACAATCCCTCCTTACAGATAAAAGGAACATATTTTATTTATTCTCTATAACGAGCATAACTTTTTTTAGAAGCCACACCCTCATCCCCTTATCTGGGGCAGACGGATCACATGTACAAAAATACCGATTATCACAATGATAACGATGCATAAACGAGTTCTCTAAAACCATTCTCATACATGTAATAATAGCATATCTTTACTCCTATCGCATTAGATTGATTGATTACTCTATCTCTTTAGATATCCACATCACCAGAGCAATAGGGAATCCTAGCTGACCTACAACTGTAACAATTCATGTCAATTTTCGTCCTCCATCATCTTTAGCACTTCTTCTGAAGGAAGGCTCAATACTCTATCATTGATATTGTATTGTTCTGGTTTTTGCTGCGCTAAGCTCAAAAGATAGGCCAATTTATCAAAAGTAATTATTTATTGTTCATAAGCCTCTAAAGGCATATCAATCAAATGTAATGGGCTTTATGATAGTCCTTACGACTTGAAAATCGCCTATAATCCTCTCTTGGTTACACTTATAATACTGCTTCGGTAGGCATCAAGAGCCAACTTAGGGACATTTAAGGTATGATCTTTCCGCCGGCTTTGGCACTCGACTCTCAGGGGCGGTTCCGCCGAATCAGTCCTACAGAATTACAAAAACAGGGGGATAAGCCCTGCGTTTTTAGGAAAAATACGCCTGTCTCTTGACATATTTCTGTTCATTTGATAGCTTATTTCTTAGATGTATAATAGCAATATAGAATAAGAAAAGGTGATTTTTATAGGCTTTAATAGCAAGGTTTACGAAATCGTCAGCCATATCCCAGAAGGGAAAGTTGTTTCTTATGGGCAAGTTGCCTCCATGGCGGGAAATTATCGAGCATCCCGCGCAGTAGGTTATGCGATGCATGGCAATCCTTATTACGGGTCAGTACCTTGCCATAGGGTAGTTTTCCAAAATGGCAATCTCACTGATGGGTTTGCCTTTGGGGGCAAAGACGTACAAAGGCAGTTACTGGAAGCGGAGGGAGTTACATTTACCAAAGATGGCTATGTCAATATGAAGAAATGTCGCTGGGATGGCACTCCGAGCACCTGATGTGGCAGGTACTTGGGGGAGGGTGGAATTGTCTTACTAAAGAATTCTAAAAGATAATTCCACCGTCACTGCGTCTCACCATATAAGCATACTTGACCCCAAAACAGCAATTTATAGATAAACAAAGTAGGTAGTACAGGGCTTACGGAGCCTTGTATTACCTACTTTGTTTACGTGTGGAGATAATCGGAATCAAACCGTTGACCTCTTGCATGCCATTCTGATGTTGACATCTTTTTTACAATAATTAACTAATTCCAAACAACCTATAAACCTTTATAAATCAATAATTTGCAAAATTATCCCAGCTATTTTTTTATCATTTGATCTTTTGACTACCTCGCCAAGAAGCCCTCTGCAAAGATACTTTCTTTATAATAGATCCTAATAAAATTGCATTTAAAATGATAGGCATATATTTTACTCAGCTATTACACCTTAAGATATATCATCCTTATTATCCCTATTTCTAACCCTAATAAGAAATTCTTCCCGTTCTTTCATACATTCAGCATCATCAGGTGTATATCCTAAGCAGCAAATTCGTATCCGATAATCAATTTTATTTCTGTCACTTCTTGAAAATAAGCAGTTGATGCAAGTTCCGATATTATCTTTTGCCACCTTGCATATTTCCCCTTCACACTCATCAGCATCACCATGATCAACCTCTCCATAACACACAACATAACTCTTTATTAGTTCAGCATAATTTTCGATCCGCATATTTTCATATTTAATAAAACTTGGTAAAGGAGCATTACTATTTTCCATATACTTTTTATAATTATTAAAAGGATGTGCCTGCGGTGAGAAATGTTGATATATGGATTTTGCTAGTTGCCTATCCTTTTTATTCTTAGCATTCAAATGCAGTAAATAAGCAATATCTTGGATAGTAAAACAATCCAAACCTTTAAAATGTGTTGATTGAGTTACAAATCTCCAAACCGTTGTATCCTGAGAGGATAAAATTGCAATGTTATTAAACTTCGCATACAACAAGGTTTTATATTCTCCCAGATCCTGTAAATCACTGATATTAAATGATTTTCTGAGTTCTGCATCACATTGCTCGAATAAGATCATACTAATGGGGTCAGTGGGAATGTTGTCCTCAACATACTGTATATGATAGTCACTTACCAAAGAGTCTAATTCTGTAATTAGTGCTTGATCAATTACTTCTTCATATACTTTTCTATGAATGAGAATTTTATCAAAAAAACTAAATAAAACCCTTAAGTTATTTTTAAAATTAATTAGAATATTGGCATCAAAAAGAACAGGACCATTAATCCTCATTTGCACCTTCCTCAACCTCTCCTGCTCCAAAGTCAGATAAGTCAAATACAATGGGTTTGATGATAGGTCTTACGACTTGAAAATCCTCTAAGGTTTTATCATAATCGCCTATAATACTCTCTAGCTTGGCTACACTTATGATACTGCTCCGATAAGCATCAATAGCTAATTTAGGGACATTCAAAGTATGATATTTCCGCCGGCTTTGGCACTCTAAATTTTTGACTTTTGCACACATCGTCTCATCGAGCATCCGGCAAAATTCTACTACTCTTGTATCGTAAGAGACTAATTTTTCGTATTGCGCCTGACTAACCATTTTAGTTTCTAGCAAACGTTTGAGTATGGTTTTAAAGGGTATCTCATATTCATATTGTATTTTAAGAATTTCTAAAATAACGTCCTCGACGGCAAAATGACTGGTTATCATTTTTGAAAATCTCTCTACAATAACACTGCGTGGCATCAAAAAAGCAGCGGCAAAATAGTTGGCTTTCAGTTCGTCTACCATCGTAGAAGTTTCATCCATATTTTCATCAATATCTTTATTATCACATACAATAAACTTATCTTCGTCTTTTTCTTTAAAATCAATGAGGTGATATAGTTCATGGGCGGCAGCGAAATTCTGAAAACTATTATTAAAGCTAGTATTCACAAAAACCTGAAGCAAATCACCTTGCTTGCGTGTAAATCCTGCGACTCTTTTTGTTTGCAATGGATATAGTAATACATAGGCTGAATATACACTCTCAATAATACTAAAGATTTTTTCGCCGATGGGTGTTGTATCACCAAGATCATTCATTTTTCTTTGATGAAGCGCCTTCTTTTCTAGTTTCTCTAACTCATTTACCGATAGCATATAGTAGCCCCCTAAATGTCCATCTTCATATTTTTGAGTACTACGGCTTGATCCATCATGGCTAATATTTTTTGTATTTCTTCAACGTCTACGCCATCTAAATTTTTATCAGTTTTCATATAGGCAACCACATCCCCTTGTGGCTTTACAATTCCTAAAATATGATCCGCCGACACATGATAAAAATCAGTAAGTTTCCTTAACTCTTCCACATCAATTGATTTCTTATCATTTTCCAATTTACTATACGTAGAACAATTTATATCTAATCTCTGGCATAGGTCTTTAGCTGCCAACTGACTTTCTTCTCGTAATTTCTTTATTCTTACACCAATTGTCTCCATGCTAATGCCTCCTTTTCTTATTAGTATATGCTATTATTTCTGTTTTAGCAATAAAATACATGTATTTTAATTATTTATTTCCATATCACAAATAATGAATAATGAAAAGTACACTAATAGCGATCACTACTACCCATCCGAGGAAGTTTTAATCGCCAATAGGCGACCGTGTAGATCGGGATGTGAGTGGAGCAGAGGCGGGGAGGCGTTTTTTTGCCGGATGGCCGGAGAGGAAGAAATGTCCTTGCCTGCTCCTCCTTCAGACTATCATTAGCAAAAAAATAGGCCATGCTTCTGCCCTTGACTAGGTACATGGTTTTCGTACCTAGCCAAGGGCAGAATGGTGGCCGTTCAATATGGATTGATGACTTCCTCCTAAAAGTATTGACTTAAAGGAGCGTCGGAATTGATCGAGATTTATTTTATATTTTTTCAGTCTATTGGCATCTCATTAGCCAGCTTATTCGATCCTTCTCTAAGTAAAAACATTTAATCTACCGATCTATCAAATTCATTTCCATCAATCTCGCCTGACTACGGCGGACGCAGGGACGGCGGTTGCGTCTTGCCCAAACCCTATGTTCGAACAGAATTCTAAAAGACAGTTCTACCGTCCCTGCTCCTCTTCAAGTCAGTATTCCTCTCCAACTAATAGCAATCAGGTTTTGATTTCATAAAATTTTTCAAGGATTCGTATTTTAGTATTGATAACTGGTTATTTCCCAATTTGGCAGCAAGACTATCTTTATCGAGATTTTGATGTTTAGAATCCAGTATACACTTCAAACCTGCCAACTTAATTATTATCGCTTTTATTGCAAGTTCTAACGATAACTGTATAAATACACAAGCAAGTACTGCTGTTTCTCGATCTATAGGTTTATCTAGCTCATTATTTTCTGTTTTAGTAATATGGGAAATTGATTCTCTTAAAAACAAAATAGAATTTTGATAAACTATCTTGTAAATTTTTTCTTCTAATTCTTTCATATTCCCTCACAATGCTAGATGTTTTCATTAGCAAATTTATGTACTATTGCAACAACATTCATCCTCAATTTTATAAGTATTACATTTGCTACACCATTCCATTTCCGTTAATATGCCTCGATCTTTATGGTTTGTTTTAATGTCAGCACTCAAACTTATGAATATTACGGTGTGGCGGAGCCACTTTATAGTTGTCTCTCCACAAGTATATTCTCCACTTGATATAATTTCCATATTAAACCAATTCTTGACGAAATCCTCCTTTACTGGATAAATAAAAAACCGCCTACTCAATGTAGACGGCGATATAAATTACCACATATGCATAATAATAGCTACCAGCTACTCCTAATGTTTTAAATTATGGCCTTTGATTTTTTGCACAACAAATTAATGTAGCAATGCTGTAGCTTACAAAAATATTACAAAAAAGATAACCTCAACATGACTTCACATTTAAAAAGTATATTCATGAGCAATAAGCCGATTTCTTGTCTCATTTATCTCATCTTCAGTAAAAAGCGTAACATATTCTGTTTTTATCACATGTGCTTCCATGGTAAGGTCGAGTCGTTTTTTTCTCCAGAGTACGTCAAATCCATACTGTATGTCTTTATGTCGTAGAAGTTTTTTAGCTGTTTCTACTCCTCCACTATTAGCAACCATTCCACGAAATATCTTTGGATCATAATCGAATTCTTTTTTAGCCACATCGCAAATTCTAAGCATATCAAAATAGAACTTCTTCTCTAATTCTGTCACCTTCACACCTCTTCAAATTTAATCGGCATTACAATAAATCATGCAAGATGGCTTATCTTTACTTATGTGGTTCACTTCAATATCGTTAGTTTTCTATGAACATATTTTTTATATCCGACAAGAACAATCGTTGAATCTGTAACATTTAGTTATTGGTAACCTATTTTATGTCTTTTATTCTAGCAATGTCTATCCATTCCTTAATTATTTTCTCTTTAACATTTAATGTTACAAGTCCATAATTAACACTAAATCTTACTGATAAAGGAGGAACCTTATCTTTTTCTGTTGTAGACAATAAAGTTGCCATATGTTCTTGATTTAAATTATACGTAACAAGAGTTATATTATATCCCTGTGATTTTTGCCCTGATTGGTTTAATTTGTATATTTGATCCCCTATTTTCAAATCTAAAGTATCGGAAATAATCGCTGACCCGGGACCAGTTAGAAATTTGATTCCAGCAGATAGATAATAAGAGTCAGAAGTACCGTTCTTGTTTAATACTTTGTACAGTGTTATTTCTTCTTGATAAGTACCCAATAAACCATGTTCATTTACAAAGGTAGACTGATATATATTTTCTCCAGTAAAACTATCTTTGACATTTTTTATTTTCGCAAAAGCCTGCGAGCTAGAAACAGATAAAACCATAATTAAGCATGTAATAATTATGTAGATTTTTCTCATTAAACTTCCCCCTATATCATGGATTTATCAATATGGAATCAAAAGTGATGTCATTTTCGAATCAATCTAACATAATTTTCTTTCTACCTTACTAAATTTCTCCTTAGCAAAGTAAAACCCCTGCCAGATCTATACATAATTTCGCATTTTTTTCTTAATTGGTCAATAAAAAACCACCTACTCAAAGTAGACGATGATATATTACTTTAATAATTTACTGATAATGGTTAATCTCATATTTAAACCGTATAGCACAATAAATCAAAGTGCCCATAATAACGGTAAATAACCATACTTGTGTTACTTTTGAGTTTTTTTGGAAATATAAACGTAGGCTATGGTCGTAAATGTCAGACCAAATTACTAAGATGGATGATTCACCGAGCCGTGACCTTGCAAATCCACCCTATTCTATTGGAATCACATCATTTAGGATTAACTGAGGATCTGCGTATCGGATATAACGGCGATTTTTTTCTTAATATGTTCCCACAGACATACTGTGTTGTGATAGTAAATTGATACCATTACACGGATGATTTTTGGGGTTGGCACCCCAAATTAGGGGTGTCGTTTTATATTATGCCACCAAGCCTTTACGCAATAATCATAATATAATCGTTTCTATAACTGAGTGGATACTTGAGGTCCCATTGAATGCATATCCTTATATTGTACTTCTAATACGTGTTGATTATATGAAAGTTAATCTATAACAAACTCAACAGGAACATATCCACGAAGACCAACCTTATCACCGTCTTCGATTTCTATCCTGTGTACGATAAATCCCCTATCTATAATGCTTACTCCAGTCCCTCCATTGACTATAAACACTTCACCTCTTGCAATCATTCGTACAATTGCAGCTTGGTTTCTTTCAGCTGAAAACTTGGTTAATAAGTCAAAAGAATCGCGAGATGTTGCAACGAAAGCATCATGTGCCACAACGGGGCCGGCGGAATGTTGTCTTGCGGCTGGCCTACTGTTAGATGGAGACGGAGCGGGAGCGTATGCTGAGTTGTCTTTTGGAGTTATATTGTATGTAATCTTGCCTTCGTTTTTGATTTTGTTTGCTTTATTTGCTATTTCTTGTTTGATAGTGGCTTCTTTAGTTATAAGTTCATCGATGTTACCAAGTAGTTGCTGTGCTTTTTTAGTTTCATTATTATTAGGATATTTTTTAAACATTTCTTGATAGACCTCGGAAGCTAATTTAAAATCCTTGTTGTTATACAACGATTCAATTCTTTCGCAATAAACTTTGGCTTCAACCGAATTTGCTTTGTTTTGTGTTGAAAGTCTATCCCATGCAAAATACCCAACAGCAACCAACGCCATCACCAATACCACTATTTTTAACATCTTGTTATTCGATGATATATTACTCTTTTTATCGCCACAGAAAGGACAAGCAACATACTCTTGCTGAATTTGTTTTCCACACTTATTACAAACCATTGCCAAATCAACCACTCTCCTACAAATAATATGTTATATTGTAGAATACTGTAAACCTCATCATATTCCTGCAAAAAAATACCTAGCGTGGGAGACTGGGTGCGAAATAGAAAAAGAACCTGCCAATTATTTATCGGTAGCTTCCTTTCCGATTCTGGTGCAAAATTTTCATGAAGTAAAAAATATCCAACCTTTCATTAAAATATCAAGCTATGCTATCCATAAATTTATTCATAAACTGAACCTTAGAAAGGACAGATTGAATTGTCTTAACCTGCCCTTCCTGATCTATGATAATTTTTTTATGACAAGCAATTTTTGAAATAGCTCTTTATAAGTCTACATAGAATGTTGTCTTTCTTATGCTTATACTAACATTGATACTCTCAAAAAGAATCTGCTTCTAAGTCCTTTATAGAATCTTCATAATTATAAAATATAGAGATTGAAGAACTGCCTACATGGTTTCCCTGGTTAGTTTTAATAAGAACCCATATAGGCAGTTTTTTTTGAAGTGATAATTTATAAAGATTTATGCCACTAGAAAAATCACCTTTTTTATAAAGATGTTCAACGCTAAACCCTTTCCCAATAAAATACTCCTGCAAAAGTGTTTGTGTTGCTGGATATGTTGCGTTTGTTAACTTTGCAATTGCGGCAGGTGCTGGAATCATTATTTTTAGCATTATTGGTCTCCAATATATATGACCACAAATATGAACTGTTGATCCTAACCCCATCTCTGTTTGTGTATTTTTTAATAACCCGTCAACCCATTCTTGTTTATGTTGAACCCATCCTTGATTGTTTAATAAGATTCCAACTACGCCACCCCTATGATATGAATAGATTTTACTATTCGGATTCTGTAATGTATTATCCCAATATATATTTACATTTTTCTCACTAATAGTTTGCAAGAAGTAAACATAATCAACTTTTTCATCAACCATAAACATACGGATGAAATCATACAATTCATAAGATTGTTCTTTTTAAAATACAACTTCAGCCGCATAAGCTGGCAGCAATGTAATAAAATTAAAAATCAAAAAAAAATATTAATACATTTGCTAAAACCAGTACTCTTCTAAATAATAACCGCCTTTCTTCAGTATAAATATTTTTTTCACTTATACCTAAAGTACACTGAACATATCTCATATAACCGCATCCCTTCGTTATTTATTTCCACATTGGAGTTTTATTTACATTATAGGACACAGACCAGCTAATTAAAGTCAAGCTCAAAACACTAAAAAAGAATGACATAAAAAAGTGTATAGCAAACAAGCCTTTCTACTAAGCGAACATTGCTTGAGAAAAGTAGAAATAATGTTCAATTCTTATTCACAAGTTAAGCAGCCTTTTGATAGAGTTCTACTTGCTGATCGGGGGTAATTAAAGTAAAAGGTTGCTTGTTTTTCAAAACGGAAAATATGATACGAATCAACTTGTTCATCACTGCCCCTAAAGCCTGTTTCTTAGTTTTAGTTTCGATTTTACGCGTGTAATAATCATAAATCACAGAATTCACCTGCGATCCATTAGATTCTTTTCGAACAGATGTAATCGCCGCAATATAAAGCGCATGCCGTATAAATGGCGATCCACGTTTGGTTACCTTGTTTTTGGTACCTACGTAATTACCAGATTGACGAACAGCTGGATCAATGCCACTAAAAGCTACTAACTGTTTAGCGTTGATGAAGCGCTCGATATCGCCTATTTCTCCTAAAAGGAGCGGTGCAAGTGTATCTCCTATACCAGGTATGCTGGTTAATAACGCAACTTCCAGTAACTGAGAAGACAATTCTCCAATTTGCCTATCAAGCACTTTAATTTCTGAATTTAAAAATTGCACAATACTTACGTAACGCTGTATTGTGCTAAAATGGACTGTAATCCAAATGCCAGTGACCTCAGCATCTTGAGCGCAAGACAACAAAGCCTCATATTTCTGCTGAGCATAAAGCTTACCACGACGAGGCAAAGTTTCAAGCATCGTCATAATCAATTTTCGATTTGATTTCTTCGGCCATTCTGCAGGTGACGGAAACTTGTTTACTAGTGTCAAAGCGGTTAGTGAACCCGGGTTTAATACATTAGGAAACAAAGGAGCAACCTGTTCGATTGCAGTCTGAAATTGATTTGTGGCAGTGATTCGTTGTTCTATGAGATTGCATCTTGTTCGCGTCAGCACCTTCAAATTAGCAATCTGCTCTTTTGGCAAAGTCGTAGGTCGAAAAGTTTGTAGAAAGGGTAGTTTTGCCAATTCAAGTGCATCAACTTGATCGGTCTTTACTTTTCTTACGGCTGAATTTTTGATAGAATGAGAAATGAGGGGATTGATGTAGTAGACTTCCAATCCCTGTTTTAAGAAAAAGTGGACGATGCGCTGTGAGTAGTGACCCGTGGATTCTAGGACGATGACCGGACAACTACTAAACGCTTCTTTCACTTTTTTTATTTGCTCCAAGGCAAAAAGGAGTCCTTGCTTGGTATTTAAGGCCTTAAAAGGTTTTAAAAAGGTGGTACAAGTTGGTGAGACGGCTGCGTAGAAACAAAAATTTTTGGCGACATCAATACCAACAGACGGGCGATTATTCAATATAGCGAACCTCCTGTAGAAATAGATTCGAAGAATTATCCATTCCATCGTCAAAGATCACAGCCTTGCACGTGAAGCGGGAATATACTCCCAACCAGCTAAAACGTAAATGCTTTGGAAATGGATGAATTGTCTGCGTTATGGGTATAGAAAAAATCTCCCCTGGGACGGAGGCATTCATATCCTTCATTCCTATTATACATAAAACTGATTGTTCGGAGTTTTTCTGACCCAAAATGAATAATCCCTCTGTACTATATCTTACAAGGAACGGTGGTTGTGTCGTGCCTAAACCCTACCTCCGAACAGAATTCTAAAAGACAGTTCCACCGTCCCTGCGTCTCTCCTTAGTATTTTGAGCTTGACTTTAATTAGCTGGCCTGCATCTCTCCCGCTTACCTTGACGAGGAGCGGTTACTTTTTTTCGGGAAAATAAAAAATGCCATATGAAAATTTATGTGGCTTTAAATTAGATTTAGTATAAAGTTTTAGTATGCTTTTTGCTATATATATTATTTAGCCTGTTCCTTTACTATTCAGACGATCCATTCCTATCTATTACCATTTATCTTTTTCAACTATTTTTAACCATAAGGGACAACTTAACACAAAAAAGGGTTTGCATCTCTGCAAACCCTTGAATTTACTTGGTGGAGATAATCGGGATCGAACCGATGACCTCTTGCATGCCATGCAAGCGCTCTCCCAGCTGAGCTATACCCCCACACTATTAAATGTTATGCAGTAAGATTGTGTATCACAATTTTTACTACCAACATGAATTATAATATCATACATCATTACATAATGTCAATAAAATAATTCAGATCTCATTATTTTTCTATAAACTTTTTTCATCAATCAAATCAATTAATTGTGCAATTTCAGGTTTGGATACTTGACCATCAGCACCAATCGTCTCACCTTTACGGCGCATTTCTTCGTTAATTAATGAAGAAAAAATTACAACAGGTAACTTTTGTAACACATTGTTATCTCTAACAAGTTTCAGCAAATGATGTCCATCCATTTGTGGCATTTCAATATCAGTAATCAACATACTGACTTTTTCTTCAATCGGAGAAGGTGATTTTGCTAAGATGGTTAAAGCATCCCAAGCGGCTTTACCATCATTATAAGCAATAACATTGAGATAACCAGCTTCATGAAGAGTGTCAACCAATAAATCCCGTAGCATATGAGAATCTTCGGCGATCATAATTTTTTTTGTTTTTCGTATTGATTTTAGATCATCACTACTTTGAGGGATGGTTGTTAATTTAATATTAATCTCAGGATTAATTTCAGCAACAATTTTTTCAAAATCCAATAGAATAACCAATTTTTCAGCCATTTTTATAATGCCGACCACCATATCGGAGTTACTAATATTAGGAGGTGGCTCCATAGCGGACCATGATACTCTATGTATACGTGATACTTCGTTCACCAAAAATCCTACAAAATAATTATTTAGTTCACTTACAATAATATTATTTGCAGTTGTTGCACTATCAGTTGACCCCAAGCATCTAGGTAAGTTAACTAAAGGCATCAAACGTCCACGCAATGTAAATACACCATCAAC
Organism: Pelosinus sp. sgz500959; assembly: GCF_042610375.1. Taxonomy (NCBI): domain Bacteria; kingdom Bacillati; phylum Bacillota; class Negativicutes; order Selenomonadales; family Sporomusaceae; genus Pelosinus; species Pelosinus sp. sgz500959. The sequence continues at coordinate 76,020 of NZ_JBGJZL010000003.1, read as the reverse complement.
ATAATGATGGGAGTTTGGCATTTTTGTAATTGGAACGAGATTAATGACTTCTCGTACTTTTGCTACATTAATCCCATAATTTACATTACCGACAGCAAATTCGACAATCTCAAATTCATTGGTACCTGTTTCTAATAAAATTCCTTTTTTCCCTGTAGCTGTCTCATTCATAGAAACGCCTCCAGCTTTTTATATTTACTTCCAATAACAACAATTTATAACTGTTTATATGCATTTTTTCCTCATATCGACAATTAACTATTAATTTTTTAAATTCTCTAAAAAATGAAGAATTCCTTCTTTACTGAATAACATTTTTTTCTATTACTGTAGCCAATCAAAAAGACTTATTGCTATTATTTCTGCAATAAGTCTTTTACTATCTAACGATTACCTTATTCTTCTTTATTTTCCAAAAGATAAGTCCAGCCATCGCGTTGCTCTACATATCCAGTTCTCATCAATTGACCTAAGGCTCGTTTAAAAGCAGATTTGCTAATATTAAACCTTTCCTTGATGAGCTCAGGTGCCGTATTATCACCATAAGGCATCTTCCCATTGCGAGAATATAAGAGTGCGAGGATTTTTTCAGCATCACTATCAATAGCCGTCTCTTTGAGCGGTCGCATCGAAACATTAATTCGCCCATCGTCACGAACATAAGTAATACGTGCAGTAATTTCTTGCCCAACCATAGGACGTACCATGAACTCGCTATTATGCATAAACGCGATATAACGCTCAGTCGTAAAGAGAAAAGCTCCTTCTTCGTTAAAGTTATACAACGAGCCAGTTACCACATCTCCGACTTTGGCATCAACTGCTGGTACGGCAGCTCGTCTAAGTTCGTCTTCTACTTCCATGGTCACAGCATTCCGCCCAGATTTATCCGTGTATAATTTAACCCACACTTTATCACCGCGCTTTAAATTACCGCGCATACCTGCAAAAGGCATAAACACACCACGTTCAGCACCAATATCGACAAATGCACCATCCTTTGTCGTATTAATGACAGTTACTCTTGCCACTTGTCCAATTTTCATTTTTGGCAGACGAGTACTTGCAGTAAGGCGTCCTTTAGGATCAAGGTACAGATAAACTGTCACTTCATCACCAATGACTACCTCATCTCCAGTTTGTTGTTGTTTATGTAATAAAATATCATCATTAGTATTACCTGTACCAGCATCTAAAAACACACCAAATTCACTTGACCTTACGACTTTGAGTGTGACAACACTTCCAGGAATTAACTTATTATTTGTTTCCATTCATTAATCTTCCTCATGTACTGGATGTTCATTACCCCATAGACGTTCTAAATTATAAAATTCCCGTTCTTCTTGAACAAAAATATGTGTAATACATGTACCGAAGTCCATGAGTACCCAACGTCCTTCGCGATAGCCTTCTTTGTGTAACATTTTAATACCATCTTGATCTAATTCTTTTTCGATATGATCGGCAATTGCCTTGACTTGCGTGTCAGAATTTGCACTGCAAATGACAAAAGAATCTGTTACCATGGAAATTCCTTCTACATCAAGAATTCTAACATCTGTTGCTTTTTTATCCTCGGCAGCTACCACAATCTTCTCTGCAATTTTTTTAGTTATATCACTCATAAAAATCCTCCTATTTTTCCACTTTTTTTATTTAGTTTACCCGATTCTTACATCAATTAGTATCTATGGTACAATAATACCGCTCATTTGAGGATGATCATTAATTAACATCCGTTCTACTAATTGCTTTGTTTGTTCTTTGTCATGCACCCAGTAACTCAATCCATTAATAGTGGCAAAATTGCCAGGCAACATTTCACTATATAGATCGCCCGTTTTAAATTTCCTTAATTTACTAGTCAGTTTAACCATCTGAAATGCGCTGATATCAGTTTTTACATATTGATCAAATACTCGAATAAAAGATGGCAATTTGAAGATATTGCCAAATTGTAAAGTTTGGTCCGCCACTGCTTTTAAAAAGCGTTGTTGGCGTTGGACACGCCCTATATCACCAAGTTCATCACTACGAAACCTTACATATTGACCTGATTGACTCCCATCTAAGTGTTGATATCCTTTTGTTAGATGAATAGCCAAATTGGCATAAGGATCTTCATAATTCATATTATTTTCTACATATAAGTCAACCCCGCCAAGTACATCAATGGTTTTAATAAAAGCCTGCCAGTCAATTGCTACGAAATGATGAATCGGTATCTGTAATAAATCTTCCACCGTACGTATTGCAAGACTTGATCCACCATAAAAAAATGCATGAGTGATTTTTTCCGTTCCGCTATGTCCAGGAATTGCAACTTTTGTATCCCTTGGAATCGATAACAGATTCACTTTTCCATCTTCAGGATTAATACTCGCGACAATCATCGTATCCGATCGTTTAGGAGCACCAGGATTTTCATTATCACCATCGTCAACGCCGAGTAGCAATATATTAATATATTTACTCACAGGCTCTGGCTGCTTACTATTTTCTACTTTTGTAGCAAGAGCAGGTGTAGAAAATACTTTTTTATAAGTATATACGGCTGCCCACGAAAAGGATGTGAAAACAATGAGTAAAAAAACAAGCAGCACGATTAGTCTTTTCCAACGTATTTTGCGACGTTTCGGTCGTTGCGGGCGCACACTCGACACTCTTGTCCCTCCTCCTAGCATTCACGTTTTTTTAGCAAAATTTCATTCCGGGCGGCAATCGTCGCAGGGTGTATAAGCCCACATCGCTTTACAAGATAATCAATGCTCTGATCCAATGCCGCAAGTAAAGCTTTATCAAGGTCAACCTGCGCCATTTCTCGAATTGAGTCGACTCCTTTGAAACCACGTCCTGGTTCAATGACATCAGCTAAATAGATAATTTTATCAAGTATTGTCATACTTTCTCCAGCAGTTGTATGTAAAATAATAGCCTGTAAAATTTCCGCATCATCAATTCCGAACTCTGCTTGAGCCAACTTAGCTCCAAGGAGCGGGTGCAGCAATATAGGTTCAGCTTGTTCGATATCATTCACCACTATACCAAATGCTTGTGCTCTTGGCAAGAGTTCATTCATAGGCACTTCACGAGCCAAGTCATGCAAAAGTCCTGCTATTTTAGCTTTTTCTGTATCACAATGAAAACGTACCGCTAAACATTCGGCCGTTTCACTCACACCAATAGAATGACTAAACCTCTTAGATGACAACCGTTTCGCTACTTCAGCAAGCATTTTTGCATACTTCATTTTGTTCACCACAATATCTTATATTTTAAATCATTTGTCCATATTTTTTTAAATTCGTCAAATTATTTATTTTTCCTGCTATAAAAAAAAAGCCTCACAAGAGGCTTTTTGCTACTTATTCTTCCCGTGGTTTAGCTTCATTGACCACAATCTGGCGTCCGCCAAAATCTGTACTATTCATGGCACTTACTATTTTGTCTACATCAGCATCATCAACTTCAACAAAACCAAAACCTCTTGAACGCCCTGTTTCTTTATCTGTGATAATTCGACTCGAATGCACATGCCCATAGTTTTGAAAAGTATCCGTTAAAATACTCTCCGTTGTTGACCAAGGTAAATTTCCTACATAAAGAGTTTTTGACATTTGAGAATCACCTTTCTTATACTAGATTCTACTCACATTATCTGCGAATCTATACTCTTTATACATGACTATATTTGCCAATAAGAAAACGTGTTCTCTTTAGCTAGTATATCAACGATTGGAAAAAATTTCTGCTAGCATTCTGATTGCAGCCATGACTGCAAACATGATGAGAAGTGCACGAAGGTAATCTAGACAATCATGTCGACCTTTATCTGTTTTTAAATAGTTTACTAATGAATAAAAATATCCCATTGGTCTTCCCCTTATTTCAAGATAGTCTTATTGTATTACATTCTACTTACTTTTTATTCATAACGCAACGCATCAATTGGATCTAACAATGCTGCTTTGCGGGCAGGGTAGATACCAAAAAATAAGCCAATTGCCACAGAAAATCCAAAAGCTAAAAAAATAGATCCCAGAGAAATCGCTGTGTTCCAACCAGCAACGGCAGAAATAACATAAGCTGTACCAATTCCGACTCCAATACCAAGGAGTCCTCCCGTCACACCAATGACAATGGCTTCAATCAGAAATTGCAATAAAATATTTGCATAAGTCGCCCCTAAGGCTTTTCGAATACCTATTTCTCGGGTACGCTCTGTGACTGATACCAGCATAATATTCATAATGCCAATACCACCAACGAGAAGAGAAATGGCTGCAACGTTTCCTAATAATAGAGTAATCGAGCGAGTCGTCTCTTCTGCAGTTGCCATGACCGATGCTAAATTACGTACTGTAAAATTATCAGCTGCATCTCCTGTCAATTTATGCCTTGATCGCAAAAGGGCCGTAATATCATCTTGCACTTGATCAATCACTTCGGCGCTATCAGCCTGAACGTTCATTGTCTGTATGTAGGAAATACCCATCATTCGTTCTTGGGCAGTCGTAAGGGGAATCGCCGCAAAATCATCCTGATCCATGCCGCCGGCTGATTGCCCCTTTCCTTCTAGAACGCCAATCACCATAAAGGGGGCTTTATTAATGCGAATGGTTTGTCCGATGGGATATAAATCAGGAAATAGATTATCTGCCGTTGTTTTTCCTAAGACAACGACTCTGGTACGAGTATCAACATCCTGAGTATTAAAAAATCTGCCACTTTCAACGACAAAACTACGAACATCTAAAAATTCTGGTGTCGTTCCCTGAACAGTTGTTGTCCAGTTTTTATTACCGGATACAATCTGATACTGGCGGCTTACACTAGGGGCTACAGCACTTATTCCTGCAATTTGGCGTGCAATGGCTTGGGCATCTTTATTCGTCAGAGTGGTGCTAGAACCAGCAGCTAGGCGAACACCTGATGGAGAAGTAGCTCCTGGCGTAACGATAATCAAATTACTACCCAATCCAGCAATTGAATTCTGTATTTTTTCTCGTACGCCCATTCCAATGGACACCATGGCAATGACAGCCCCTACACCAATAATAATTCCTAGCATCGTCAAGACAGAACGCATTTTATTCGCTCGTAATCCCTCAAATGCTATGATAATACTTTCCCAAAACATGCGAGCACCTCCTCGTCCTTCCCCTCATCACTCATTTTTTAGCGACCGAGTACACTACGCATCGTACTAGATCCCTTCGTAGCATCTGGTGTTTGTGATGTTACTTTGGATTGCGGCATCAAAAATTGTTCTCCATCTGATAATCCACTCAAAATTTCTACTTTATCTTCACTATTGAGTCCTGTTATGACCGTTCTCTTTTCAACCTTATTATTCACCATCATCTGTACATATTGAGTTCCTTTATTATCCTTAATTGCGGATAATGGAACTATCATGGCATTCTTACTTTCACCAATCGTAATCGAAACTCTCGCTGTCATGGTTGGCTTTAATAGGTTCTCTGGCGCATCAACATCAATCGTCACTGTATAATATACAACGTTCTGCTGAATGTTAGCCCGTTGTGAAATATCAGAAACATGCCCCGTGAAACTCTTACCCATATAGGCATCAACTGTAAAAATAGTTTTTTGTCCAATCATAATTTTACCAATATCCGATTCATCAACTTGAGCTTCAATTTGCATTTTAGATAAATCAGCGACACTCATGAGTACCATAGGGGTTGAAATACCTGGAGCCACCGTTTGTCCTGCAGGAATTGGTTTACCAATAATCACACCATCAATCGGTGCCTTAATTACAGTATCATCAAGTTGTGATATGGCATCATCATAGGCCGCTTGCGCTACACTATAGTCCATTTGCGCTGCATCAAGTTGCTGATTCGATATGGCACCAATGCTATTGAGCTTTAAGCTGCGTTGATAGTTAGCCATCGCATTTGATAGCTTCGCCTGATTCTGAGAGACTTGGGCCTTCACATGTTTGTCATCAAGTAAAATGAGTATCTGATCGGCCTTTACTTGCTGATTTTCATTCACTTTCACTTCTTTAATTAGACCAGTTACTTTAGAACTCACATCAATCATAGTCACAGGTTTGATCGTACCTGTTGCTGAAACTAGAGCTACAATATCCCCGCGCTCCACACCAATGAGTTGTCCAGTCATTGTGGGTTTATTTTTTTCATTATACATGGACACTCCAAATTTAGCTGCCACAGTTAGAATAATAAAAACAAGTAGTATTTTTTTATATTGATAGATTTTGGCACCGATCGTCTGAACTGACATAAGACACCTCCATATGTACTGAATAAAATAACAGGTTTCTCCTTCTATTGTATGGTCTTTTGACTATGGGGTCAATTGGATTTCTCAGCCACGTCAATAAAAGTAAGGCAGCATTCTAGATGCTGCCTTACTTTTATTCAATCATATATGAATTTATCCGCTTAAAATTAGCCCATAAAGATTTGTGTGATCATCAAACCATAAGGTCCACCTTGTATAATGCCAATACCAATTTTAGTGTACTGAGTATAGAGAATATTAGCACGGTGTCCAGCTGAATTCATTAGATTGGTATGGGCGCGTTCTACAGTACCCGCCCCTGCAATATTTTCACCAGCAGTTTTATAGGTAATGCCCATTGATTTTAACATATCAAAAGGCGAACCATATGTGGGTGAAATATGACCCGTGTAATTTTTGTCAATCATATCCTGACTCTTTAATCTGGCAGCTTTCACCAAACGCATATCAACCTCTAAAGGTTTCAAACCTTGATTAACACGTTCTTGGTTTACCAAGTCTACCATTTGTTGTTCCATAGCCGTAAGGGACGTAGGCAAATTACTAGAGCTGCTTACTGGTGTGGGTGTTGGGGTAGGTGCTGGAGTTTGCACCGGAGTCGGAGTCGGTATTGGAGTTGGGGTGGGTTTTGTCACTGGTTTTACGGTAATTGGCTTGGAACCAAAATATACCTGAGTAGGCGTAGATGTTGAAATTTTAGGTTGATTAATCGTTATCGTATTTGCTGCTGCGGCAGGTGCTGTCGAGGTGCCTATAAGCACTGCAGTTACTGCTGCTAAAAGGAATTTATGTGATTTTATAATAATAGACTCCTCCTTTAAAAATTAATGTCAGTTTCACATTTCTTATTATATTGGTTCTTATGAATCTTTGCATCTCCTGAATTCCGGCTTCAACAAGCCTTATCTTATATTAGCATGTAAATCATCAGCATTTCTTCGTTATGTAAACATTTTCTACCATATGGCACTAATTAACAAGATTTTAATTGTTAACATAACAATTAAATATCGTTTTTTCTATTAGTAATGTCACATCTTACTGTAAAAAACATACTATGTATTAGGAACATAGAAATATGATATGCCAACAGAATATAGCCCTTTGCTCATTATCAAAAGCACCAAAATTTTAAAGGAGGATTTTATTATAATGAACAGTCAAAATTTTGAAGTCCCTGATTTTTGTGCAACGGAGACACGACAATGTACTCTGTGCTCAGGGATCCCAACTGCCGCCTGTTCCCCTAATTTAGGAGTGTGTATCCCTACCACTCTACCATGCACATGCCATGATGTTTGTGTGGAAGAAGTACGTCTTATTGGTGTAGCCGGTGATACCTGCGAGTTTACTCAATGCTTTAACTATCCGCCGATCGGGCCATGCCGCTTGGGATCAGGAATTACTTTGCCAATCATTAATACAAATGTAACACCTAGAGTTTTTGTTGTGTGCGCCCAAGAAGTCTTAGATGGTTCTTGCCAATCTGTAAACGTACAAATTCAAATACTCGTTCTTGCTGCAACAATCAACAACGGCAATATTCTCATCCCTTTAACCATCGGCGTAAACTTTAACACATTCTTCGCCTTCCCTGACTGCACAACACCAATTTCTCTTGATGCCTTGCAAAATGCGTTAGCAGAGATTGATGGTTCTTGCCTAGTCATCCAACTGAGAGCTTTTTTCCAACTTTTCAACGGTACTACCCAAATCGTTATAACCGGCAAGATCATTGATAAACTTTGGAAACATGAAAATCTGTGGATCGATGGCATACGTCCTTACGAGCTAAATGCTGTTCAGAGAACTCAAGGCTTTGTTTCCTTCACGATTCCAGACATCTTCAATAATACCCACAAAATCGGTCCTTGTGTGCCTCTTCCCTGCCCACCCGGCTTCTAAGAATGAAACTGAGCAGACCTTTGGGTCTGCTCTTTACTTAATTCTCATCACTCGCTTATTTATCTTGATCTGCTACTTGATTTAATAAATATTCCAGTCGCCGTAGTCTCTTATCCATCGTCTGAACGCAGGTAGTAATTTCTTCTAATATCTTACTTTGTTCCTTATTATCAATCGTAACATCGGTTTTACGCCACATCTGACTCTGTGTGATTTCTCCTGTTCTAATGCCTGCCACACTATCTAAAATTTGTTCAATATTAAGATCATTGGGTAGTACATACACTTTTTGTTCACCATCAACAGCCAAATAGTCACCCAATAATTCTTCGACTTTGCTCATAGTATGAGCTAAGGGATTAGTAGTCGGTGAATTGGTGATTGTTTGGAGACGGGCGGCTATATCATCGAGAACAGTATCATGGTGCTCGCTCTCTTGCCCTGCCCTGCCTTGGGACAAAGATAGCTGAATGGTGTCACTCAACCCACCCTCTCGTAACTTAGCTAATACTTGCTCTAGAGCCTCTTCATCAGGCAATACATAAATCTTCTGTTCACTGTCTTCACCTTGGTAAACAATTTGTTCTACACCCAAAATTTTCTCTATTTCCATAAGGTCAACCTCCTATTATGCAAATTACACTAAGGATGTTCAACTAACGCATCGAACAAAGTGATTACATCGTCTCTGAAGCTTCGTGTGCCTGCTTTTCTTCCCCCTGATTTGTACTATAAGATATTCAACAACTTAGAAAATGTGCTTATGACTGCTTATTTTTCGCAAAAATTTGTAGCAATACATCTTCATACTCAGCTTGAGCTGACGCCCCATTAAAAAGAATCGGTTTGCTTTGGCGCATGATTCTCTCTCTTACATAGTGCCTGAGTTTCCTATCCCGAGCAAACCGTACTGCCCATTCAATATATTCCTCTGCATTATTAGCAATCCCCTCATATACTCCAAGAGCTCTTAGCATATGAGCCCCCCAACGGCTACGTGCCATATCCCCTTCTTGTGTAACAATCGGCAGCCCCATATACAAAGCCTCCATATTCGTCGTCCAGCCACCATAAGGATAGGTATCAAGCTGGATATCAGCAATAGACAAAAGAGGTCCGACATGTTTGAGTGGTGGTACGATAAATAGACGTTTCTCAACTCCTGCCTCCTTGGCTGCCGCTATGATTCGTGTGTCCATTTGATGGCCAGTATCATAGGAGTTATATGGTTTTATGGCGATGCAAGCATTAGGCACTCTCTTTAATATCTCCACCAAAATGCGGTCTCGCTCTGGAACATGTTTGATACCATTGGCACAAGAAACAAAAAGAATGGCATCTTCTGGTATTTTCCAGTCGCTTCGCGTAGAAGTCATACAACTGCCAAGGGGAGGAGGATATTGAGCAGCGCCTAGATTGGGCAGCCTGATCAACTTTTCACGATAATGAAAATGAGCATTAAAGGGTTCAAAATCCCCACTGATATAGTATTGTATTGTCGGCAAACCAGTTGTTGTGCCATGCCCCACCATAGCGCACTGAATAGGCGCAAGTTGCATACCTGCCAACATGTAGATCGCTGGATCCATGCCAATTTCCGCATAAATCAGAATATCCAGTTTAGCATCTACAATACTTTGGGCAATTGCCTGGAGATTATCAACTTTGGGAAATCGCTGAAAATACTTGGCATTTTCCGAAAATACAGTGGTCATGTCATCGTAATGTTCCCCTAAAGCAAATACATAGACTTCGAATTTTTCTCGATCATGATGAATGACTCTATTCACCATATAGTAACTAACAGACTGGTGATAAAAACATCCTGATATATAGCCAATGCGTACCTTATCCCCTTCCTTGCCCAGCCTCGGCGTGCAGGAAGAGTATTGAGGGTAAATACGTGACATATGGACCGCAATAAAGTCACCAAAAGCTGACAATGATGCTACATTGTTTCCACCAGCATAGGACGCAATCCAAAAACTATGGGAAACGTGATTAACCATAGAATCAACAAAAAGAGACGGTACTGTAATCTGGCATAGATCAGCCACAGTCTTAAGCAACCGTCCACGTTGACTTTGTTCGATGCTATAGTAAGGTATATTCGTCAGCCAAAAGCTAAGAATCACTTTATAGCAATTAGGGATATTGGATTCATTCCACAACGTAATAAGATCAATATCAAACTTCTCTGCATTAAAAGGATAATACATGCTTGCCAAGAGCAAATTAATATACTTATTTTTCTCATAGTCATTAGCAAAAAATTCTTTATCATATTCCTGTTGAAGACCTTGACGATTGCCTTCTAAATTTAACATTGAAAAATAATTTAAAAATACATGCCACCATACATTAATGATCGATGCTTCCCCTTTGCTTTCTAAAACTGTCATTTGAGAAAAAGGTGTCTGCACAAGATACTCGTGAATTTTCCTTCGTAAGATACAGGAAAACTCAAACAGTGCCTTGGCCTCTTCTGCTGGCAAATCTCCAGAGCGTGCTGGCATATAACGATAAATAGGCCAATCTTCAATAACCTTCCACAAAACATCCTTGTTATTTTCCACATCAATCATTGTCAGACAACAGCTATAACACTCATCAACAAATATATTTCTAGCCACTGCTTCTTGTGGAGAATAGGTCTTATAGACTTGCCAAAACTCATGCCATACATGATCCCAACCACCAGATATTTTAGCATTTTCTACAAATTCGGCAATATTCTTTGGGCGTATCGACAGTATATCAGTACCGATAACCCAGCCCTTAGTACGCTTTAATTCCTCATATAAATAAGTATAATCATCAACCATACGCTGATCGCTAAATTTTTCAACAGCCCTTCGCCGTGCTGCTTCTCCAGTAGATTGGCGCATGGCTGCATCATCAAGAAAATATGCAATACCTTGGGCAAGGTCTCCACTATCGCCTTTTGTCGCTAAATATCCAGTTTCCTTATGCTTAATAATTTCCGGCGTACCCCCAACATCAAAAGCAACAACTGGCGTACCGCATGCACAAGCTTCAATGGCCGTAAGGCCGAGATTTTCTGACACAGCCGGTGTAATAAATAGATCAGTCGCCTGATAATACTCAGCTAATCTTTCTTTCTCATTAATAAAAGGCAGATCAATACGTTGAACAGGCAAATGCCTCGCAACCGACTGATCAACCGTACCAATATTGAGCAATAAAAGTTCTGGATACTTGTCATGAAGTTTTTGCAGAGCTTCAATTAAAAATTTGCCGCCTTTGCGTGGATCATTAAAGCCACCTTGTGCTGCAAACATAATAATCTGCTGATCAGCAGGTAACCCTAGCTTAGTGCGAATGGCCTGTTTATTCCCAGGGCTATATAGCTTAAGATCAATACCATAGGGAATAAGCCGGATATCATGATTCTTTAAGATACTTGACTTGACTTGCTTTTGCAGCCACTGAGAAGGACATACAGCCATAAAATCAGCCATTTTGTATATAGATGCTTTGAGAAGTTGCATGAGCTCTCTTTGAGGTTTAATGGGAGCTCCTTTCCTATCCAGTGGACAATGAGCGCACCACTCATGCTGCCAACCACTACAATCATCTGTATTATAACAACCTGCTGTAAAAGCCAAAGGATCATGCAGCGTCCATATTGTCGGTTTGGCGGTCAAAAACGGCAATAGCAAAAAAGAAAAATATCCCCCATTAATACAGTGCAGATGAAGTAGGTCAGCCTGTTCGAACAAGGGATGTTCTAGTACCTGTAAGAGAGCAGCAGAATATACATCAAACAAACCTCGCTTTGACTCTTCTATTAGCAGCTTTTTCTGCCAGCCAGTCTGAGGAAATGCTAAAGGAATCACCCGAGGATCATCAGTGGTTTTGCGATGAGCAAAAATATGTACATCATGCCCCTGCTTAGACATGTGATTCATCAGTGTCCAGGCGGTGCTAGCCGCACCTCCCAGGGCATCAAACAGATTAACATGAACTATGCGCAAATTTCTCATCTCCTTGTTATATTCATAGTTCAGTAATGGGTAACCTGTGTATAATCATCAGCTGCAGCATCTCGAACCATAAAGGTTGGATGCTGTAATGGAAATACTACTGCTTCTGCAGGAATATTGGTACATTTGCCCGCCACTTTAGTATGAGTGGCATCTGCACCAAAACCAATATTTGACACTAGATTAATATTAGGCAAAATATGCAGACCATTTTGCAGCCAACTGGCAAAAATCAATTGGTAGTCCCATGTATCAATTTTTCCCGCATAGGTATAGTCAAAAATTTTGTACCAATATTCAATGGCCTTCATACTGCCCATAACATCAAAATGGCATTGCCCACTCTTAATATTGGCCCGCATACTTCCTAAAATATCAAATAACCATTGCCCTGTACGGACCTCTGGCCACAGGCTCATATCAACCTGATAATATTTCCACGCCCGTCGCCATGTGGCCCAGCCCCATACATGAGCATACCGAGAAAAATAGTAACTATAAGATGATCGCCTTTGTCCATATTGAAAATTATTACCCGAAATGGTCATTATACGCTGATCATCGCGGTAACGTTTCAATAGTTCCTGACAAAAGGGAAAAAATGTGGGATGTGGCAAGCAATCATCCTCCAGGATGATTGCCTCTTCCACCATGCCAAATACCCAATCCAATCCGCTGGCAACTCGCCTTTTACACCCAAGATTTACATCAGAATAGTTTCGGAGCACTTGGCATTCCCAATCCACTTGATCAATAATATTACGCACAGCTGTACATTTTTGCACATCATCTTTCATATCTGGCCGCGGACCATCAGCAATCACTAATAATTTTGTAGGTCTGGCTCTGCGTATTTCATTAAACACCTGCTGAGTCACAGTAGGGCGATTAAAAATGATCAATACAATCGGTGTTGTTAATGGATTTTCACTCATACTAGCACCTTCTTAAAGTAGTCAATAGTGCGCTCAAGTCCTTCTGCTAGGCAGATTTCAGGTACCCAGCCCAATCTTCTCGTTGCCCGAGAAATATTGGGCTGACGTTGTTTGGGATCATCTAGTGGTAGTGTTTTAAAAACGATCTTTGATACTGACCTCGTCAGTCCTATGACCTTTTCTGCCAAATCAAGGATAGTGAATTCCCCCGGATTGCCTAGATTAACTGGACCGATAAAGCCCTTCTCTGTTTGCATCATAGAGATCATACCCGCAACTAGATCATCAACATAACAAAAAGACCTTGTTTGTCGACCATCACCATAAATCGTAATATCTTCTCCTTTTAATGCTTGCACAATAAAATTGCTCACCACTCGCCCATCTTTAGAGTGCATATTAGGACCATAGGTATTAAAGATACGGATGACTTTAACATCTACATCATGTCTACGAAAATAATCAAAGCATAAGGTTTCCGCACAACGTTTGCCCTCATCATAACAACTGCGTATGCCGATTGGATTTACATTTCCCCAATAGTCTTCCCGCTGGGGATGAACTAAAGGGTCTCCATACACTTCTGAAGTAGAAGCTTGTAGTACTTTTGCTCTTAAATGACAGGCTAAATCAAGTGCATTGATCATTCCCAGTACACTTGTTTTTATCGTATGGATTGAATCGTACTGATAATGTACGGGGCTGGCAGGACACGCCAAATTATAAATCTCATCCACTTCGAAATAGTATGGTACTGTTACATCATGCCTTACAAGTTCAAAGCATGGATTACTGAGTAAACTGCTAATGTTTGATTCTGATCCCGTAAAATAGTTATCCAAGCAAACAACGTGCTGCCCCTCTGCCAGCAATCTTTTGCACAAATGTGAGCCGATAAATCCAGCGCCGCCAGTCACCAACACTCGTTTATTTCCCATAGCCATTTCTCCCTATACAATAATATTCGAAACCAAGGTTTTTCATGTGCATAGGGTCATATTGATTACGTCCATCAAAAATAAGAGGCTGCTTCATACTCTGCTTTATTTCAGCAAAATCCGCCTGTTTGAATTGTTGCCACTCAGTAATAAGCACTAAAGCATCAACCTGATTGACAGCTTCCATCATACTGTCCACATACTCTATCTGTAAAAAGTATTCTCTAAAATATAATTTCGCCTGCTCCATGGCCTCAGGATCATAAGCGATAATCCTTGCCCCCATTTGTATGAGAGAAGGAAGAATCACGAGAGAAGGTGCCTCCCGCATATCATCTGTTTGGGCTTTAAATGCCAAACCCCAGATACCAATTTTTTTACCCAAGAGATTTTCACCAAAGCGTTTCTTAATCATATCCACCAGAACAAATTTCTGTCGTTCATTGACCTTATGCACTGCATCGGCGATGTTCATCTCCAAACCATTCTTCTGGCCAGTATGAATGAACTCCTTAACATCTTTCGGGAAACACGAACCGCCATAGCCAGCACCAGCATACAAGAACTGATTGCCAATCCGCTCATCTGTACCAATACCCACTCTTATCTGATCAATATCGCCGCCAACTTTATCACAAAGCCTAGCAATTTCGTTCATAAAACTAATGCGTGTTGCTAACATGACATTGGCAGCATATTTGGTAATTTCTGCTGACTTAATATCCATATTCAAAATCCTATCTTGACGATGTAGGACAGTCTGATACAACTGTTTCATCAGTTGCGCCGTTTCTTCATTGTCAGTTCCAATCACAATACGATCAGGAGCCATAAAATCTTCAACTGCTGTCCCTTCTTTGAGGAATTCAGGATTGGAAGCAACATCAAATGACAATCCCTCTTTTCCCCTAGCTTGTAGCTCACTCTTCACTATATCTTTGACTTTTTCGATGGTACCAACAGGAACTGTAGATTTAACCACAATAATTAAATACTCATTCATACATTGGCCAATTTCATGTGCCACATTAAAAATATAGGAAAGATCTGCTGAACCATCAGCAGATTGGGGCGTACCTACAGCAATAAAACAAAATAATGCCTGCTCAAGACCAGTTTGAATGTCTGTCGTAAAATACAATCGGCCTTCTTGACTGTTCTTTTCGACTAGTTCTTTTAATCCTGGTTCATAAATAGGCACTACCCCAGATTTTAACTGATTAATTTTTTCTTGATCATGATCTATACACCAGACAAGATTACTCATTTCAGCAAAACATGCTCCGGTTACTAAGCCAACATATCCAGTACCAATTATACAAATTTTCATAACAACACTCCCTGGCCAGTACTTTTTAAGACGAATCTATCTAAAAATAGCCTATTCAGATCACTGTCATGGAGTGCAATCTTTGATTTTGATTTTTTCATCAGACCTTTAATAATTTTGTATAGTGCTTATAACTCATAAATAGTACTCATTGCATAGATTATACTGGAGGTAGTTAACCATGATACAAAAATTTATTAAATCTCTGACGATAGATTCTCCAGTTCGCAGCCATGAAAGAATGTTACGGGCTGTACCGCTAGACCAATCAGTAACAGTATCAACTTTACCGATTATGCAATTTACCTTGCCCTTTAATATTTTAATATATGATTATTCTTATCTTATCGTTAATATTGGTGAAAGCACTGCAATGGCTTACTTACAGATAAGTCCTGATGGCGCAACCTGGGAAACTCAATCAGACACTAAAACGATTAGTCCCGGCACACTCGTCAGCTTTATTCCTGATGTCATCGCTAAATATGCCCGTCTTGCGTACCAAACACAACCAGCATCACCGAATACAACGCTACAAATTTATATACAAGGCCGGTCATACAACTAATTAATCATTTTCACTCTATTATTCAAGCAAATATTACAGTTTGAAAACGTGCCGACTAGGAGGATAGAAGTATGAAACCAAGGATAAAAAAACATTGTCTACTGCCTATTTATTTTCAGCTTAATCGCGGACAAAATAACCCCGAAGTCAAGTTTTTGGCTCAGGCAAGTGGTTATAACTTACTATTAACCCCTTCTGCAACAGTCATAATCCTAAAGCCTTCTGCAGATACACAGGCTTCCACTGCCGTACTTCAACTAGAAATGAGCGGCGCCAATGAACATCCTCAACTTTTCGGAGTAGAAGAATTACCCAGCAAGGTGAACTATTTTGTGGGTGACACTCCTGATAAGTGGCTTACTAACATTCCCACTTACGCCAAAGTCAAATACCAGAATATCTATCCAGGCATCGACATCCTCTATTCTTTTAATGAACTGCAACTTGAATGGGATTTCATTGTACATCCGGGTGCCAACCCTGACCTGATTATTCTTAATTTCGCCAGAAATGATAAGATTTGTTTAGATGACTACGGCAACCTTTTACTAACCCTTGGAAAGGAGCAAATTCGCATAAGTAAACCGATCATCTACCAAGAAAGTAGCCTCCAAAGAAGTTCAGTGCTTGGCAATTATACATTGAATGGACACCAGGTCGGTTTTCAGTTAGGTAACTATGATTCTACTAAATTATTGGTAATTGACCCAATCCTAGAGTATAGCACCTACCTAGGAGGCTTAAACGAAGACAAAGGTTATGGGATTGCCACAGACTCTACTGGCAATGTATATGTCACTGGTCTAACTTGGTCGTCTTGGACCAATCCCCTTGGTTTTCCAATTAAAAATCCCTATCAAGCTGATAATGCAGGCACCTATAATGCATTTATCACCAAAATAGATCCTACCGGGCTCCTCGTCTACTCCACATATCTCGGTGGATCAAACGCCGATACTGCTTCGAGTATTGCCGTAGATATAAATAGCAACATCTATGTGACTGGTTCTACCTGCTCTACTGATTTTCCAACTAAAAATCCAATACAAGTCAGCAACAATGGCAATTGGGATGCTTTCGTAACAAAGATTAATGCTACAGGTAATGCCCTCATTTATTCCACCTATCTTGGCGGTACGCAGGATGATGGTGGTTATGGTATCGTAGTAGACCAGGCTGGCAGCGCTTATGTGACAGGTTATACACAATCTTCATCGGCCTATCCTCCCGGCTTCCCCACGAAAAACTCCATACAAAGCGACAACAATAGTATTTATCCTCTCAACGATGCCTTTGTAACGAAAATTAATGCTGATGGTTCTCTAGGCTACTCAACCTACCTTGGCGGTTCAAAAAATGATATAGGCTTTTCCATCACCGTAGACCAAGCCGGTAACGCTTATGTAACAGGATCCACAATGTCAGTGCCCCCCAATGGTTTTCCCATCACACCCGGTTGTTTCCAACCTGGCTTTGGCGGCAACACGGATGCCTTCATCACCAAATTTAACGTTGACGGTTCACTAGGTTATTCCAGTTATCTTGGTGGCAACATTTACGATGCAGGTCTTAGTGTTACTGTTGATTCCAGTAGTAATACCTATATCACTGGTTATACCTCCTCTACGAATTTTCCTACTAAGAATCCCTTCCAAGCTAGCAGTAACGGGGATTTTGATGTCTTTGTGACCAAGGTCAATACAGATGGCAGCTCCCTCGTTTATTCTACCTACCTTGGAGGAACGAGCGATGATATTGGTTATGGAATTACTGTCGATGCAAACAAATACGCTTACGTGACAGGATCTACCTACTCGTCTGGTATTCACTCTCCCCCCGGATTTCCCATTAAAAACTTCATACAAGCTGGTGGTAGCAGTGTATACCCTTTCAATGATGCCTTCATTACAAAAATCAAGCCTGATGGTTCAGCTCTCATCTATTCCACCTATCTTGGTGGTAAGAGTTACGATGAAGGTCATAGCATTGCGACAGACTCAAATGGTAATACCTATGTCACCGGCTTTACTTTCTCATCATGGAGTACCTCACCATCCGATCCGCCACCTGGTCCTCCTGGCTTTCCGATAAAAAACCCACTACAAGCCAACAATAACGGTCCTTGGGATGTCTTTGTCCTAAAACTTACAGCAGTTTCTACTCTCACCATGTCCCAGTCTGCCTCCCCTGACCCCTTACTGTTAGGACAAAACCTTATCTATCATATTACTGTCACTAATAATGGACCAGACCTAGCAACAAATGTCATAGTAACCGATACCTTACCACCTGACGTTGATTTTGTATCAGTCTCAACAGGTTGCAACCAAAATTCAGGGATTGTAACCTGTAACCTAGGCATACTTGAACCTGATCTCTCCATTACCATTACAATCACCATCAAACCAAAACATGCGGGGATCATCACCAATACGGCAACTGTGACCAGCAGACAATCAAACCCTGTGACCACCATCCTAACTACGACAGTCACCCAACCCACTCAACCGTTTTTCTATACAAATCGTGTGATTAAAACAGATTGGCGAAAACATCCACCCCTGTGCATAAAGTAAATCATCACTCTCATCCTTGTCTATTTATAATGAACAATCATATAAAGAAATTACCTCCAATAATTATATTGGAGGTAATTTCTTTATTGCTACATAGACACCTATGCCTTATATTATGATGTTTGACCTTGGAAGAAAATAGTGAGATCTACAGTGCTAGCTGCATCAACGGCTGCATAATAAACGCGCGCATATTTAAGAAAGATCGATGATACTAATGCATTAGAGGTACCACGGTCTAAGGTGGTTACTGCGCTATTATCAAACCAGACTACGCCATCGGGACTGATCTGTAACTTAGCCGTTGCTTGCGCATCGGTTGCAGAAGTGGATTCATTTACTAGACCGAAAGAATATTCTGCAAAACCTAATACCTGATAAGTGTTGGATGGTGTACCGACTGTATTAGTAATGCCAGTCTTAGCTTCTGTTACGTCAGTAGTCGCCAAAGCTGAAACAACAGAAAGCCCTGTACTAGTGATCAGTAAGCCACCCGTAGGTGGTGTTACACTAAGACCTGATACTGGCGCTGTAACGACAAGACCATTAACAGGTCCTGTTACACTAAGTCCAAAATCTGAAGCCGTCACAAGAAGACCATTCGTAGGAGCTGTTACACTAAGACCTGATGCTGGCGCTGTAACGACAAGACCATTAACAGGTCCTGTTACACTAAGCCCAAAATCTGAAGCCGTCACAAGAAGACCATTTGTAGGAGCTGTTACACTAAGACCTGATGCTGGCGCTGTAACGACAAGACCATTAACAGGTCCTGTTACACTAAGTCCAAAATCTGAAGCTGTCACAAGAAGACCATTCGTAGGAGCTGTAATACTCAGCCCACCCGTTGGTGCGGTGACAGACAAATATCCTCCATTGGTAGTAATTAACGCAGCATTTTCTGCGCCAAAAATCTTAATTCGCGCCTGATCAGGCACGTCTTGAATAATCTTAAAATTGGGCATGAAAAAATCTCTCCTTCTCCACTTTTGTTTGATATCTTTGGTACATTTCCTATACCTAGTCTATTTTATGTTGATTGCCCATGAACGTGACAACAATGACAGTCCTTTTTACAGATCAAGGCATATGTATCTTATTGAACGAGGGCTATCCCCCACGCATATAATGATAATAAAAATTAATGAGGTATAGTGTAATGAGAAAAAAAATCAGTTTGTGTATGATTGTAAAAAATGAAGAACTTAATCTTACACGTTGTTTAAGCAGCATTGCTGGAGCTGTTGATGAAGTGATCATCGTTGATACAGGGTCAACGGATCAAACAAAGCAAGTCGCGTTGCGCGCAGGAGCAATTGTCATTTCTCATTTATGGCAAGATGATTTCAGTGCTGCCCGCAATGCTTCTCTAGAAGCAGCGAGTGGCGACTGGATCCTTTTTCTTGATGCGGATGAAGCACTAGAACCGGGGACTGAGCATGCCCTACGACAAGCTGCCGAAGAGGAAAACGAAGGTTATTTTATAAAAATTATTAACTTGATTGGCGCACAAGGAAGTATCGAAACCTCTCCTGATCTGGTATTTCGAATGTTTCGCAACAAGCCGGATTATCGGTTCCGCGGAGCTATCCATGAACAGGTTGTGGATGTCATTTTGGAGAAGAATAGTCAGGCAAAATTTGCAATTGCCGAAAATATCGTTATTCGACATTACGGATATTTGAATCAGCAAATACTGGAAAAAGATAAGAAAACTAGGAATCTCATGATAATTAGAAAGGAATTAGACAAGTCTCCTGACAACCAAATACTACACTATCATTACGGTATCGAATTATATCGAAGCGATCTCTTTGCTGAAGCGGCAGAAGAATTAATCAAGGCGGCCAATCATACTGATCCGAGTACAGTTTATTTCCCAAAATTACTACGCTATATTGCACTGGCTCACTATGGAGCCCAACAATATGACAATGCCTTAGAAGCCATTTCATTAGGACTGCAGTTTTTTCCTAATTATGCAGACTTACATTATTACGGCGGACTCATTCACGTCGAACAAAAAAATTATGCAGGAGCCTTTGAGTGGTTTCAGCGTGCCTTATCAACACCAGAGCAACCAGCCTATTACGCACCTTTTAGTGGCAGTCGGGGATTCCGCGCTCATTATCAATTAGCCCAGTTGGCAGAGGCCTTTGGCAATGAAGAGGAGGCACTGCGATATTATATTCTTAGTTTACAAGATAATCCAAATTTCATTATTTCATTGTCGGCGATTGTTCACATCCTCAACCCTCGCAAAGAACCTGATTATACCAAGCAAGCAGTGGAAAAATTGTGTGATTTCTGTACAGCAGATGCCAAACGTTTGATTGGTACAGTCTATTTTACAGAAAGAGCTTATCCTCTCGCACTTGACTATTTCGAAAAGATAGAACCAGAATCCATGGATGATTACACCAGCATGCTCAAAGCAATCTGTCTTATCCAAGAAAAAAGAATCTTGGAGGCAGTTCGTTTATTCGGCGCTATCCCTCAAGGTCATCCTCAATATCCCTTGGCAAAACTAAATGAAATCCTCTGTTTTTGGTTTGATAAAAAACGTACAAAAGTACGCGTACTATGTGAAGAGTTCTTGGCAATTGGCTTATCTCCCGATACGGGTTCTGTTGTATCAATTTTGAAAAATTCCTTATACAAACGCAACTCTTCTCCCCCAGCCTTTCTCGAAGCTGAAGGAATGTCACTTATAAAAGACATTGTTTTCCGGGCACTTGATCTAAATGAATTACAACTTGCCCAAAATTTGTTAGCAAAGGTAGCCAAACAATCTCAAAAAGAGAACGCTTTAGATCTTGCTCGAATTTTTACTGACTATGGGTATTTGGATATAGCTAAACAGTATACTGAGTTATATTTAGAAGAACATGCCAATAGTCCAGACGCTTGGTGCTCAATGGCCGAAATCTTACAGCAAAAAAATCAGTACGAAGAATCTTGCCTTTGTTATCGTCGCGCATTAACTCTCGCACCACGACAACCCCAGTATTATGTAAAATTAATCCGTCTGTACCAGAAAATGCAACAGGAACTACTAGCTGAAGCTGTCCAAAAATATCCTGATATAGCCATATTTAGCCTATTACAAGGGGAGGCTACGAGTAAATGACACTTCAACGGATCTCGCTGGCAATGATTGTACGCAACGAAGGCAGTCGTCTTGCCCACTGTCTAGATAGTGTCAAAGACGCAGTGGATGAAATCGTGATTGTGGATACAGGTTCATCCGATGACACCATGGAAGTTGCCAGACAATATACCGAAAACGTCTACTCCTATCAATGGAAGGATGATTTTGCTGCCGCACGCAACTATGCGCTCCAGCAAACAACATCTGAATGGATTTTATCATTGGACGCCGACGAACAACTTCATATGGAACCTGATGATTTACGTTCATTACTGAACACCTCTGCCTACTCAGCCTTTTGTCTACCATTATGCGCACTAAAGCCCCTTACAAATAATCATCAATATGATCGCTTTATGGTACTGCGACTCTTTCAACGACAGTACCGTTTCAAAGGCGTGATACATGAACATGTATCCATCGATGATCCTAGTACGGTAGGTTATGCATCTCATCCTATAATTTGGCACACGCCCGTTTCTCTTGCTGAAAGACATCGGCGGCGTGGTCGTAACATTGCTATGTTAAAAAAAACAATATGTACTCAAAATCCGATTGACCCTCATTTATTGTATTATATCGGCACTGAGTGGTTTGGTGTACGGCGCGCTGATCTTGCAATTGATGCTTTCAAGAAGGCTTTAAAGGAGTTTTCTCCAGAACAGATAGCCTTTCGTAGCCCTACTGTTCGACATCTCATTAGTTGCTACAAAAGTGTTGGAAAGCTCGATGAGGCCATCTGCCTTTGCTTAGAAGAAAGTCAACATTATCCCAATTACTGCGATCTCTTCTTTGAAGGCGGAGTTCTATTTGAATTAAAGAAGGAATACGAAGTTGGGATGAAGTGGTTCAAAGAGGCTATTAACTCAGGCCCCCCGCCCCTCCCTTTCTTTCACACAGATGGAACCGACAGCTACCTCGCTTATTACCATTTAGGTTATTGCGCGGAGAAACTTGGTTTAATAAAAGAGGCCAAACATTATTATGAACAGGCTTTACATGCAAATAAAACCTATTATTACCCACTTTACCAACTAGTTTTATTAAAATTGACTCAACAAACTGCCGCTGAGGTATTGGATTTTTTGAAAGAGCGCGATGAGTTAGCACTCCCTGAAGTGTCTGAAAAAATGGCTGAACTCTTTTGGACCGCTGGTTTTCCTGATATCGGTATGCAATGTCTGAACAATACGATCTCTCATCCCACTACCAACTTAGAGTTATTAGCCAGATGTCAACTGTATAGCGGAGAAATTGCCCTTGCATTACAATCCATCGCACAAATCCGTCAAAATGGAATACAAACAACAGTAGAGACAATAGTAGATGAAATCACCGCTTTTATGCTGATCAATCGTTTTAATGAAGCACGACAAGGAATGTGGGAGCTTTGGAGAAGGAAAGATTGTCGAGACACCTTCCGAGCTGTATTTTGTATTTATAAAAAACTATGCCATAATACTCTGTTGCCATTATCCAATCCAAAGTCAATTGGAACTCTACTCGATTTGCAGAATCGCTGTCTACGTGTCCGAGCAAAAAAATTTCAAGAACAACAATGCTTTGCTACATTACTCGCGGCCATAAAAGATATTCTCTTCAATGATAAAGATACATTCGAACGGTTAATCAGCGATCTACAAGAAAAAGAGGACAATGTAAAGCGAAGTTTAGATTATACTTTCACAATACTGAGAGATTTCTATCGATGAATGATCGAATTTTAATTTCATTATGCATGATCACTAAGAATGAAGAACATTGCATTGCTCGTTGTCTCAATAGCGTAGAACACCTTGTGGATGAAATGATCGTTGTTGATACGGGATCAAATGATCATACTGTGAAAATTGCTGCTGAACATGGTGCTAAGATATTTTACTTTACTTGGGTTGATGATTTTTCTGCTGCACGTAATTATGCAATAAGCAAAGCACAGGGACATTGGATATTAGTTTTAGATGCGGATGAGATACTTGTTTCCACCTCTCGCAATGAACTATTAGATTTCCTTCTCACTTCACCAGGAGAAGGATATTATTTAAAAATTAATAGTAATCTCGATCACGGCAATAAAAGCGTGGACGATTATGTGGTTCGTTTATTTAAAAATACACCTGACTATCAATTTGCAGGAGCCATTCATGAACAGATTGCCGGCAGTATTCAAAGTCGCAACCTAAACAGTGGATTAGTGATTGCTCCATTTACGATCAAGCACGATGGATATCTCCGAAAAGAAGTAGAAGGCAAACATAAATTTATCCGAAATACAACTCTCATGAAGAAGGAGTTAATAAAAAACCCCCAGGACCCTTTTTTGAATTATTGTCTTGGCATTGAATATTTACGAAATAAAAACTTTCCCGAAGCCAGTCTATTATTCGATAAAACTATCACTCTGCTACAGGGCGATGAAGGATATGTATCTCAAGTATTGACGGCACTCCTACTCGTAAAATTGACGATACCTGAGGATCTTCATGCCGAAGAGTCATTCTGCAAAGGAATACAAAGCCTACCTGACAACGGTGATCTATCATGTCTATATGGGGTATGGCTTATGCAGCATAAAAGATTTTCAGAAGCGGCGCAAATATTAGAAATGGGAAAATTAAACAGTAGAGAACTGCTAGAACTCAGTCAGTTTAACGCTTTACTAGGAGATGCATACTTTCTAGCCGGTATTTCTAAACAAGGAATAGAGTACTATATTGATGCGTTGTGTGAAGATCCTAAAAATTTGTATCCTCTGATGCGAATACTAGCGGTATGTGGCTGTGAGCCAAATCGAATGTCATGGGAGCCCCTAGTAGAAAAACTCACATGGGAATTCACTAAGGAGTTATTCGAGGAGGCACAAAAAGCAAACATGTTTGAGTTGAGACTTGCCACCATTCTACTGGCGATCATCGAACGTACGAAGGTAAATGACATTACAGGGACCATGGAAAACTGTCGCATCTATCTGCAGATGTTAAAGATCAAAACTCCTCACCCCTTACGTACTCATATATACCTCATATTATCTCTTACTGGGGAAGAATTGCTCTTACAAAGCCAATTTCTCAAATTGGCTGGAGAGTACGATCATAATACCAAACAAACTTTTATCTATAAGGCGATGGGAAATCTACTGCTAATTTCGTTCCTTGTCAAAAATTTATCTCCGAAAGACCCATTAACTTTCTGGGAGGAGTTGTTCATCGGTGAAACGTATATTGATTGCCAGTCCCGTTAGGCAAAAACCTAATATCCTAGTTGAATTCCTCGCTTGTCTGCAATCTTTGGATCGAACAGGTCTTATTCTAGAATTTGTTTTCATTGATGATCACGATACACCGAGTATTGATTTGCAAAAATTTGCTGAAACGAATCTAGGTGTTTCAATTCTAAAAGGTACAGAAAAATCACCCATTTATCAATGTAATGAACAAACACACTACTGGCAAGAAAACATTGTTTGGAAAGTAGCCCGGTATAAAGATGATTTTATTCAATTAGCCCTCCATAAAAAATTCGACTACCTATTTTTAGTTGACTCAGATTTGGCGCTGCATCCAAGTACTCTCATCCATCTTGTCAGCCTCGGTAAAGACATTGTATCTGAGGTATATTGGACCAAGTGGGAACAAGAGTTGCCTCCACTACCTCAAGTATGGGTGGGAGGTCAATATCGTCTCTATGAACTTGAAGCAGGAAAAGAATTAAGCACAGAAGAAATTGCAAAGCGACAAAATGCTTTTTTAAACAAACTCCAATGCCCCGGAACCTATACAGTGGGAGGTCTTGGAGCTTGTACGTTACTCAGTGCCAAAGCTTTAAAATCTGGGGTTACTTTTCAAAAAATCCATAATCTAGATTTAATTGGTGAAGACCGACATTTTTGTGTACGCGCTGTAGCTTTGGGGTTTGACCTTTATGCTGACACTTATTATCCACCCTACCATATGTACCGCGAGTCTGAACTTCCTGGACTCCTTCATCACAAAGCGCAATATGACTATCAAAGAAGTAAATTTCCCCGCTTGACCTTGGCTATGTTAGTACACAATGAAGAAAATCGCTATTTGGAGAAAGTACTAACTCAAGCAGCAGGTTATATCCATCAAGCTGTTATACTTGATGATGCCAGTACAGATAATACTGTAGAAGTCTGTGAACGCTGCCTTGCTACAATCCCTCACCAAATTTTAGTAAACAAAAATGCAAATTTTCATAATGAAATTGTACTGCGTCAGCAATTATGGAATCTGGCAATCGAAACGAAACCTGACTGGATACTGATTCTCGATGCGGACGAAATGTTCGAGGATCACATTGTTGATCTTATGCCCCATTTACTGCGAAACCCCAATTCAGATGTCTATTATTTTCGACTTTATGATATGTGGAGTGAAGTACAATATCGAGAAG
This sequence comes from Pelosinus sp. sgz500959, assembly GCF_042610375.1. NCBI lineage: Bacteria > Bacillati > Bacillota > Negativicutes > Selenomonadales > Sporomusaceae > Pelosinus > Pelosinus sp. sgz500959. The sequence goes on along the minus strand of NZ_JBGJZL010000003.1, from coordinate 49,891 downwards.
ACATTCATTGGCAGGCACACAAATATGAACGTCCCTTCTTGGTGCGCTACCAGGCTGATTATCCTTATGTATGGCAGGAAACTCCCCAACATTGCGGTCGATTTCCTATGAATCTTAGTAATTTACGAGGGATTAGCTGTAAACTACGAATTAAACATTGGGGCTGGGCGCAACCAGCTGATCGATTAGAAAAATTTTATCGTTATAAAAAACTAGATCCTGAAGCACGTTACGGAATCAAGGAACAATATCAGTCTATTCTTGACCCTAAGCCAACTCTAATTGATTGGCAAAATGAGGAATAATCAAAAAACAAACTTTTCGGTTCAAATGACCGAAAAGTTTGTTTTATATATATGTTTCTCTGAAATTATACAAAATGACAATGTAAACAACATTAAAAAGCGTCCATTAAATTGTTACAAATCCCCCTCCAATAGATCCGTAAATAATTACTAAAAGCTGGTTCAGGATAATAATGATAGCGAAAATTTCCTTCTTTTAGTTTGCTAAACCATTCTGATACTGCATTGGCAAAGGAAATAGTTGGAGTAAATTGGCTCGCACCAACTGCCCAATGTAAAAGACACTCTTCTTCCGTCGGTTCAATACCAAGAGCATTGATCTGCTCACGTTGGATCTTTAACGCTATTTCCATGAGCTGTCCAGCATATTTACTACTCACTTGACCTTCTGATCTTCGATATTTTAGCAAGACCTCTGGGATATTGGCAATCTCATAATTTTGTGCGATCTGTACCCATAAGGCATAATCCTCTGCATGTGGGTACAAAGGTGAATAGCCCAGACCTGCTTCTACAATGGTTCTTCGAAGCATCACGGAAGGATGGGCAATACAACAGCCAAATAGCAACATGCACTTTACTTCATCTGGAGGAGCAGTAAAGCGCCAAAAAACTTGCTCACAGTCACCAAATAGTTCTACCCAAGTCCCACATACACAGATATTGGGGTTTTGATCCATGAATTCCACCTGCCGAGTTAGCCGTTCTGGTAAGCTAATATCGTCAGCATGCATACATGCAATATACTGTCCTTTCGCTAAGTTAAGCCCCTTATTGAGTGTAGGAATTAACTTAAGATTGGTTTCATTACAGACCACTACAATACGTGGATCGCTGTAGGTTTTAATGATATTCAGACTACCATCTGTAGAACCGTCATCAATAATAATGAATTCAAAGTCAACAAAAGTTTGACCAAGGATACTCTCGATGGCTTCGCTTAGATAAGCCTCTGCATTATATACAGGCATAATGACACTGACTTTAGGTAAAGCATCTTGGATTTTCACACTCTCTACAGTGACATCTTGCACATTTTTTTTAAATTTTAATTCCACCTCTTGGTGGCAGGCATTCGGTAGAAAACCACAGTATTCTTCCACATCAATTCGATACCCGCGTGTAAACATCTCTCTAAGATTATCAGCGGGATAATGAAATGTTTCCCCGGCTCGGTTATTAAAAATGGTTTGCACTTTATTTATAGGATTGCAAAAGGTACAAGAATAGGCATTACATAGGAGAAATTTTTTCTGCTGACAAAAGGCTATTTTATTTTCATTAAGATAGGCTTCTAAGGTATTGGGATTAAAGAAAGAATGCTGCAAAACAGCCATTATATCAACTACTCTAAAAACAGAACTAGAAACCTCCAAGGGATAGCCAAAATCATGCTGGGCTGATGTCCAATCAAATTTTAGAAATTCATGATCAACATTCGTAAAACTTGGCAATTCTTGATCACTTCTTAACATATAACAATAATTTGTATTGGTACCTAGTCTCAGTGAAAATCCTAAAGCATCAAGATTTATGATTAGACTTTCGATAATATTTCCTATTGAGAAATCTCTTACAAATAAATTATCATCAACTAAAAATAATACATATTCATAACTAGCTATGCTTGCTAGAACTTGGGACTCAAAATCCACTTCACTGATAAATTCAACATCTGGATACATACTTACCAATTCTTGATATTGCTGTTCATTCCGTGCGTTAGAGTGTGCCCAAATCACTTTTAAGTCGATATTTTGCACATCCTGACAATGCACATAAAGTGATCTTATTGTTGCATCTAATTGCATGGCTCGGTCTTTACTAAATAGTAATCCGACCACATGTTGCATACATTTATCTCCTTTCGCTTATATAGCGTCAATCAGAGTAACCACTCGATTAATCGTAGACCCAGTCCTTTAATGAGTTTATCCTATGCTTGTTACGCTTGGGACTTTTCTTTTCTTATTTCATTATCTTGACATAAACCGCTACTATCACCCTATATATTATGAAAATCGGACCTCATTCGTGCGTAAATAAGGTTAATTAGGCATTGATCTACCTTGCATCTACTTGTTTTCCTCTAAATCATTATTTTTTGATAAACCAAAAACAGCCACATCCATATTCTTGTTCACTCATCAATTGCAGAGAAGGCTTTGTAATCATACCTTTCCATGAATCATCGGTTATTAACGCCGATTCCTGAACGTTAAAATCATGTTTAAATATCTCATCAATAGCAAAAGGAGAATAGATGCGATGTGCATTAAAGCAGATTCTAGCCGCTCCAACAGGAACTACAAATAATAAACTCCCACCTTTTTTTAATACTCGGCTTAACTCTTTTATCGCTTTTAAATCTCCGTCATAATCCAATTTATCCCCATATCGACCGAGGCCAATATGTTCAATGACATGCATACATGATAATGAATCAATCGACTCATTACCAAAGGGTAATTTTAATAAATCAGCATGTTCAGCCGTCAATCCTGAAATTTGAATGGATGCTGGTCTATAATCGTAGAACTTAATAGGAACAAAGGCAGATACCAATGTGGAAAAATACAAGTAGGAAGATATATCATGATGTATTACTGGTCTGAGTCTTGCTAATACACGAGCTGCCCATGCAGTATGATAAACATAATGAGCATCAAAGGGAGTTCCACTACTATCATCCTGTAGGCAAGGGTATCTTTCATCCCATTCAAAATTAAATCTAGATTTAGTTGCCTTTTCTTGATTTTTAAGTTCTTGAAATGTTTCAAAAAAATAATCTTGTTCCAACTCACTTACCTCTCTTTTTTGCAGTTTATTAACTAGATAAAGCCCTCCACTTCAATTTTTCAGTGTAGGGCTCTAAAAAAATCCATTTACCGCCTAATCTGTAAAGCCTGATTTCAGCCGTATAGGGCGCATAGAAAGGTGATCAAACCAGTTGATCCTCCCTTCCGTGCTCTGAATATAATCTACATCTTCGTCCATAATCAAATCTAAATAAGGTCTTAGGATCTCCAGATTAATTTGAGAGATTTTACCTAATTTAGATTCTCTAACCCAATAGGATTCGTGTCCATAGCGGTGTAAATAATAAGAATCTGGCATTGACACCATTTTTGATCCAGTGGCAAGTTGGCGAAAGCCAAAGCCCCAAGTGTCCATCGCTCCAGCAAATTCAGGATATCCTCCTGCACGCTGCCAGCTTTCCCTAGTAAACAGATAGTTACCACTAGCCCCAGGAACCATGTGAGTACTTAAACAATCATCTAGCGTTGTTTCTTTTTTATAAATCCATTTGTGAGTTATATTTGCTCTATGACCGATGAAAAAGCATATTTCACCAAAAGATGCTACATGGGCGCTGGTTTGCAGCATATATTCCTGCAGTTTCTGGATGGTACTACAGATTAGAATATTATCAGAATCTAAGCAAAACAGAATGTCATACTGGGCATTTTCAATAGCCGTATTACGAGCAGCCCCTCCCCCCTTGTTGACGGAATGATTAATCTTTTTTATCACGGGATGATCAGCTACCAGACCGTCAATGATACTTTCCGTTCCATCTGTAGACCCATCGTTTACTATGACAATCTCGTCTCCTGCACAGAAATTGCCCTTTAAAATAGACAAGACCGACTCTTCTAGATTTTTTTCACAATTATAAGCAGGAATAAAAAAACTAACAGGTTGCTTTCCCGTCATGACTCACTACCTCCGGTCTTTATGGATCTTTATGATTGATCTTATAGCATCGTCATCTTTCCCTATCCTATTCACTGAGCCCCCATATGACCACATTTTTTATATCAACTCACCAGATATAACTGAGAAAAGATATCTTTTCTCAGTTTTCTACGTAGCACCTCTGAATTTGCTGAATATAGTATTATAGATAAGTTTTTATGAGGTGACTGAAATGGAGCAAAAAATTCCAACGATCAGTTTGTGTATGATTGTGAAAAATGAAGAAGACGTGATTGGGCGTTGCTTGGATTCCGTGCAGGGCATTGTTGATGAAATTATAATTGTAGATACTGGTTCAAATGATGGCACGAAAGAAATTGTAAAGAAATATACGAGTAAACTCTATGATTTCCCCTGGATCGATGATTTTGCCGCGGCTCGTAATTTTGCATTTAATTTAGCAACCCAGAATTATATTCTATGGCTCGATGCTGATGACGTAATACTCGAAGCTGATCGTGAACGTTTTATCCTGCTTAAAAACAATCTTGAGCCTTCCGTTGACTCAGTAACCATGCATTACCATGTAGCTCACGATGAAAAGGGTCGTGTGATAGCAAGCCTGCGCCGTAACCGCTTAGTAAAGCGTTCCAATCACTTTAAATGGATTGGAGCTGTACATGAATACCTAGAAGTAGGTGGTTTTATTATAAATAGCGACATCGCCATTACTCACAGCGCCATTAGCCATGATTCCGACCGCAATCTTTGTATCTACGCTGAACGTATGGCAAAGGGAGAACCTTTTTCCCCTCGGGATCTTTATTATTATGCTAATGAATTACACGACCATGGAAAACACGAAGAATCAATAAAATTTTACCAACAATTTTTAGAGACTAAACAGGGGTGGATTGAGGATAATATTGCAGCTTGTGGTAAGCTGGCTGATAGTTTTCTGGTTTTAAATAATCTCGAAAAACATTTGGAATATATTTTTAAATCCTTTACTTACGATACACCACGCGCCGAATTCTGTTGCCGTCTCGGTTCTTATTATTTACAAGCAAATCAGCTGAAACAAGCCACTTTTTGGTATAAAATGGCTACAGACCTTGAAAAACCAGCGGATTGCTTAGGTATGATCAATCATGCTTATTGGACATGGATACCTCATCTACAACTATGTGTATGCTACAACCGGCTAGGAAACCAGGAGCTTTCTTACAAACACAACGAAATCGCAGCAAGTTTTGTCCCAGACCATTCTGCTGTTTTGTACAATCGAAGATATTTTGAAAACTTATACAACTAAATCGATTGTCACACTAATAGTCATGCTACATATTATATTCCATAACCACTATTTCTCTAAAAGGAGGTCAATATTTTTTATGTCTTTCAAGGATCAATCAACTAAAAATAAGCGCACCAATATAGGCAATGATGGAGTAAATACCACCCAGGAAAACAACTTAGCCGCTACAGAAACTGATGACCGAGCTAATACCATTACCGCTGGTTTTGGCTCCCTAACTGAATGTGGATGCACACCAGTATGCCCAATATGTCCTACTGGTACTACTGGTACCACTGGTACCACTGGCACTACTGGTAGTGCTACTGGCACTACTGGTACTACTGGTACTACTGGAACCACTGGTACTACTGGTACTACTGGTACTACTGGTACTACTGGAACCACTGGAACCACTGGTACTACTGGTTCTACTGGAACCACTGGCACTACTGGCACTACTGGAACCACTGGCACTACTGGAACCACTGGCACTACTGGAACCACTGGTACTACTGGAACCACTGGTACTACTGGTACTACTGGTACTACTGGTACTACTGGAACCACTGGTACTACTGGTACTACTGGTACTACTGGTACTACTGGTACTACTGGTACTACTGGTACTACTGGTACTACTGGTACTACTGGATCAACTGGCGGCGCTACTGGTACTACTGGAACCACTGGTACTACTGGTACCACTGGTACCACTGGCACTACTGGTACCACTGGCACTACTGGAACCACTGGTACTACTGGAACCACTGGTACTACTGGAACCACTGGTACTACTGGAACCACTGGTACTACTGGAACCACTGGTACTACTGGAACCACTGGTACTACTGGAACCACTGGTACTACTGGAACCACTGGCGCACCTGGTGGTGGCGCTATAATCGCATATGCATCAGGTATCCCTGCTATACTGGCTACTCTTGCGAGTGGATTAGTTGATACTGTAGACCTCGTCGGCTTTGGAAGTTCGATCCCTGGTATTACTGTGAGTCCAGGTCCAATAATCAATATCCCTAATTCAGTTTTATCTCTTAATTACGCATTTTCCGTTCCCCGTGCGGGAACAATTACCGATATAACTGCATATTTTACGACTGTATTGCCAATAGTACCACCTTTGGCAGCCATCACTATAACGGTTACAGCACAATTATTTATTTCAACCGCACCTAACAACTCTTTTAGTCCACTTACGGGTGCTTCTGTAGTATTACCAACCTTCACAGGTGCAGCTCCAGCTGGTACGATTCGTTTTGATAGTACTACAGGACTGTCTATCGATGTAGATCCAGAAGATCGTCTATTAATGGTATTTTCTGCAACAACTACAGGGGGACTGGGTCTTGTTGGTACCGTTATCACTGGTTACGCAAGTGCAGGTGTTAATATCATTTAATCCAGAATTGTTTAAGGAAAAATCGTAGAAGCAATTCACTCTAATCCTTCAAAAGTATGAAATCCACTTGTCTTAGACTATGAAAGACCTAGTAAGCACCCTTCCTCGAAGGAATGGGTGCTTACTATTTTGGTGTTATTACCTAATTATAAAAGAGAAATCACTAAATTTTATTGTCTTTCTACTCATGTCACCATTTGTAATAAACGACTATCTACCCCTCTATTTTCCAACATATTGGTACACTACTAGTAATTTTACATATTATATTACATAAACACTATTTTTCTAAAAGGAGGTCAATATTTTTATGTCTTTCAAGGAGCAATCAACTAAAAATAAGCGCACCAACATCGGCAACGATGGAGTAAATACCACCCAGGAAAACAACTTAGAGGCTACAGAAACTGATGACCGAGCTAATACTATTACCGCCGCTTTTGGATCCCTAACTGAATGCGGATGCACACCAGTATGCCCAATATGTCCTACTGGCACTACTGGTACTACTGGTACTACTGGCACTACTGGCACTACTGGCACTACTGGCACTACTGGCACTACTGGCACTACTGGTACTACTGGTACTACTGGCACTACTGGCACTACTGGCACTGGTACTACTGGTACTACTGGCACTACTGGCACTACTGGCACTACTGGTACTACTGGTACTACTGGTACTACTGGTACTACTGGTACTACTGGTACTACTGGTACTACTGGTACTACTGGTACTACTGGTACTACTGGTACTACTGGTACTACTGGTACTACTGGAAGCTCAGCTAATTCCCCATGGGCCTACGTTCGTCGCAATTCCGATCAAACTTTAACTCCTAACGACTATGTTATATGGGAGAATATTCTTAGTTCTAGCACAGATATAACAATATCAGGCACTGACATCATCATCATACCGAACGGTATTTACCTTATCCAAGCGTTTACCAATTATAACGGTACAAGTGCGTTCGTATTGGAGCTTAATGGTACTGAGCAGACACCACAAACACTCTATTCCCAAAATGATGGGACCACTATGACAATTATCCTCGAAGTGTGCGCTCCAATTACTTCTTCCATACTAAGATTAAAAGTAAAAGGCAATAAGACTATAGATTCCGACCTCATTGACGGCCAAAATTCAGTATCTGCAGCAATGACAATATTTAGAATCGACAATGCAGTTTGTCCATAATTGAATTGAAAAATAGATCTAATGTGCCGTAGAAAATATAACCTAATAAGTAAGTTAAACTATGCAAAACCTTTGTAAGCACCCTTATTCTAAGGAATAGGTGCTTACTTTTTTAGTCGATACACTTAATTATAAAAGAGAAATCACTGAACATTGCTACCTTTCTACTCATATCATCATTTGTAATAAACGAATATCTGACCCTCTATTTTCCAATATATTGGTACACTACTAGTAATGTTACATATTATATTACATAAGCACTATTTTTCTAAAAGGAGGTCAATATTTTTTATGTCTTTCAAGGAGCAATCAACTAAAAATAAACGCACCAACATCGGCAACGATGGTATAGATACCATGCGGGGTAATAACCTAGAGACTACAGAAACGGATGACCGAGCTAATACCATTACCGCCGGTTTTGGATCCTTAACTGAATGCGGATGTACACCTGTATGTCCAATATGTCCTACTGGAGCTACTGGTACTACTGGTACTACTGGCACTACTGGTAGCGCTACCGGCACTACTGGTACTACTGGCACTACTGGCACTACTGGTACTACTGGTACTACTGGTACCACTGGTACTACTGGCACTACTGGCACTACTGGCGCTACTGGCGCTACTGGTGGTACTACTGGTACTACTGGTACTACTGGAACCACTGGTGCTACTGGTGGTACTACTGGTACTACTGGTACTACTGGTACTACTGGTACTACTGGTACTACTGGTACTACTGGTACTACTGGTACTACTGGTACTACTGGTGCTACTGGTACTACTGGTACTACTGGTACTACTGGTACTACTGGTGCTACTGGCGCTACTGGTGGAACTACTGGAACTACTGGTACTACTGGCACTACTGGCACTACTGGCACTACTGGTACTACTGGCACTGCTGGCACTACTGGCACTACTGGCACTACTGGCACTACTGGCACTGCTGGCACTACTGGCACTACTGGCACTACTGGCACTACTGGCACTACTGGCACTACTGGTACTACTGGTACTACTGGTACTACTGGAGGAGTATTAGGCTTTGCAGATTTCTTTGCGTTGATGCCTCCTAATAATGCAACAACAGTTGCTGCCGGTTCAGACGTAAGCTTTCCACAAGATGGACCTACTAGTGGTACTACTATTGCCCGTACTGGTCCCAGCACATTTAGCTTATCTGCAATTGGCACTTATCAAGTATTGTTTCAGGTGAGTGTGACCGAAGCGGGCCAACTGATTTTAACTCTTAATTCGGGATTAGGAGCCATTGACCTAACCTCTACGGTGGTTGGGAGAGCAACAGGTACTTCTCAGATAATAGGAATGGCTCTTGTGACAACGACAGCCATCAATTCAATACTAACTGTACGAAATCCCTCTGGCAATTCACCGGCATTAACCATCACTCCCCTCGCGGGAGGAGCAAGACCGGTTTCAGCACATCTTATAATCACACAACTCGCATAGGCGGAAAGTCTAAGAAGATAATTATAATTTTTCTAAGCACCCTTCCATTAAGGAATGGGTGCTTAGGGTTTGAATAAATATACCCCTTACTTTGCTGTCCTTCTTTGACATCACAGTAAGGAGTAATTTATACAGAATCATAGTGTTATTTTTTACATAATTTATCAATCACCACAGCAGCAATTTTAGTTAATAAATGAATATCGATTGCCAATGGTAAATGAATATACTTATGCACTATTTTATTTATTGGTATATCCTGATAAATAATATCATCGGCTAAATTTCCCCAACGATCATCTGGCAATAAATCAATAGTCAATCCAGCATGTGCTGACGGTAGCAGCATATTAGAACCATGCACACCTATGACTAAGTGACTTTCCCCATAAATCTGACACATCGATCTTTCCAAATCCTCAGTATACTTTTCAACACGGCAATCATCAATCCAACATGGAAAAGCAGTTTCCCGCCCTAAGCCCGCTACGGTAAAAATAGCATGGGGAAAATGAATTCTTAACTGCTCAAAAAGTTGGCAAATATTTTTTTGTTGTTGCTCAAGACTATATAGTCTTATCTCAGGACTGATGCCATGATATAAATATACTTTTTGGGGGCTCCAAACCCGATCACTGCGCCAAATAAACGTAATCCGAAAATCCTGCTTTTCAAAATTATATTGGGGTGCTCTAGTATATCTTGTAATATTACAAAAAGGCGGTTGATGAACGCCTTTACTGACATATACCAAATCAAACCGTTCACATTCCCTATTGATTCTCTGGTCTAGTTCAGGATAAAAATTGAGCATTTTTCCTAGAGGAATATTTACTGTCCATATTTCAGCTACACTATCGGGTACTAACCATCGCAAAATATCAGGTATAATGATAATGATACCAAGAGATGTCTGCTGATTTAAATAATATTCAAGATCCAATAATTTAATCAGGCAATGACCATATAGAAAATCAAGGCAATTTAGAATAACAACCTCTTGATGATCCTTTATTTTTTCAACCTTTATTGCAAGATTCGGATAGTCTTGAGGGCTAGCCAGTGACTGTCGTAATGGTCTGCCAAACCAACCCACGTAATCAGTCTTACCATACAGCTGAATTAGATCACCAGTCAATAAATTCACTTGAAATGGTGCATCAATGGAAAACATCATTCTAAAATCTTCAAGGAACAAGGTTTGACAAGAAGGGCACTTAAAAACTCCACAAGTATGCTGCCCTTGCCATAACACTCTAAATGGATTGATTTCTTGGCCGCAGCCTGGACATGTACCTTGGTGTTCAATCCTAGGTTTTATTTGTATCATAAGGCACACTCATTTTTATAGAATTCTTCAGCTAAATAGGCTCCATCCTGCCCAGTTATAGCAGTAATCAATACCACTTTATTCATTTAACATTATCCCCTCTTACTTAATGCCGTCTTCTTCTTTTCTTTTTATACACCTGTGTCTGATCCTCACTATTTAAATTTACTTCTTGCGAGACTACGCTATTGTTATATTGCTGTGTCTCTGTCATGATACATCCTTTTTCTTGGGACTTACATTTCTGGCGAATGGATGATATTTCTTGTTTCAGAGCTGATATCTCACGAATGAAAAAATTCTCCCGTAACCTCTGCTGAGCCTCGATACCGTGTGGACGAGTTGCAATTTCTTCTACGACATACTGTATATAGGCCATATCTTCGTTTAACCGACCTTGATGTTCTTCCATTCTTTCCTGCCACTCAGTGATTATAACTTTCCCTTCACTGTTTTGAAATGACTGAAGCGCTGCCACTTGAGATGTTAAGAAAGCTACTTCTTGCCTAAGCATGTTATCGTTATACTTCAATTGTTCATTTATATACTTAAAATGCTCATCAAATTTCGCTAATATGTTATGCTGTATTTGCCGTATATCTGCCTGCAGATTAGTCTCACGTGCTTCCAAACTATTTTTCCATTCACTCCCTGCTATCTTACATTCTTTTTCTTGATGTAATTGAGACTGAACGAACATTGTAAATTCACTCTTCAGTGATAAAATTTCCTGATTCAATGATTGTCCTAACTTGTTAATTTGTTCTTCAAAACCCGCGTCTTCAGAAGCACTTTCAATTCCCCTCTTCAATGATACAAATTCTTCATTTAGAGATTGACCCAGCTTATCAATCTGCTCTTCTACAGCCGTTCCCTGAGCTACACTTCCAAATTCATTCTTCAATGATAGAATTTCCTGATTCATCAATTGACTCAGCTTATCAATCTGCTCTTCTACAACCTTCCCCTGAGCTATACTTCCAAGTTCAATTTTCAGTGATACGATTTCTTGATTCAGGGATTGCCCCAGCTTATCAATCTGCTCTTCTACAGCCGTCCCCTGAGCTACACTTCCAAATTCATTCTTCAATGATAGAATTTCCTGATTCATCAATTGCCCCAGCTTATCAATCTGCTCTTCTACAGCCGTCCCTTGAGCTATACTTCCAAATTCACTTTTCAGTGATACGATTTCTTGATTTAGGGATTGACCCAGCTTATCAATCTGCTCTTCTACAGCCGTCCCTTGAGCTATACTTCCAAATTCACTTTTCAGTGATACGATTTCTTGATTTAGGGATTGACCCAGCTTATCAATCTGCTCTTCCACAGCCGTCCCCTGAGCCACACTTCCAAATTCATTCTTCAATGATAGAATTTCCTGATTCATCAATTGACCCAGCTTATCAATCTGCTCTTCTACAGCCGTCCCTTGAGCTATACTTCCAAATTCACTTTTCAGTGATACGATTTCTTGATTTAGGGATTGACCCAGCTTATCAATCTGCTCTTCCACAGCCGTCCCCTGAGCTATACTTCCAAGTTCATTCTTCAGTGATAAAATTTCCTGATTCATCGATTGACCCAGCTTATCAATCTGCTCTTCTACAGCCGTCCCTTGAGCTATACTTCCAAATTCACTTTTCAGTGATACGATTTCTTGATTTAGGGATTGACCCAGCTTATCAATCTGCTCTTCCACAGCCGTCCCCTGAGCTATACTTCCAAGTTCATTTTTCAGTGATACAATTTCTTGATTTAGGGATTGACCCAGCTTATCAATCTGCTCTTCTACAACCTTCCCCTGAGCTATACTTCCAAGTTCACTTTTCAGTGATACGATTTCTTGATTTATGGATTGGTCCAACTTATCAATCTGCTCTTCTACAACCGTCCCCTGAGCTATACTTCCAAGTTCATTTTTCAGTGATACGATTTCTTGATTCATCAATTGACCCAGTTTATCAATCTGCTCTTCTACAGCCGTCCCCTGAGCTATACTTCCAAGTTCATTTTTCAGTGATACGATTTCTTGATTTATCAATTGACCCAGTTTATCAATCTGCTCTTCTACAGCCGTCCCCTGAGCTATACTTCCAAGTTCATTTTTCAGTGATACGATTTCTTGATTTATGGATTGGTCCAGCTTATCAATCTGCTCTTCTACAACCTTCCCCTGAGCTATACTTCCAAGTTCATTTTTCAATGATACGATTTCTTGATTCATCAATTGACCCAGTTTATCAATCTGCTCTTCTACAGCCGTCCCCTGAGCTATACTTCCAAGTTCATTTTTCAGTGATACGATTTCTTGATTTATGGATTGGTCCAGTTTATCAATCTGCTCTTCTACAGCCGTCCCCTGAGCTATACTTCCAAGTTCATTTTTCAGTGATACGATTTCTTGATTTATGGATTGGTCCAGCTTATCAATCTGCTCTTCTACAACCGTCCCCTGAGCTATACTTCCAAGTTCACTTTTCAGTGATACGATTTCTTGATTCAGGGATTGACCCAGTTTATCAATCTGCTCTTCTACAGCCTTCCCCTGAGCTATACTTCCAAGTTCACTTTTCAGTGATACGATTTCTTGATTCATCAATTGACCCAGTTTATCAATCTGCTCTTCTACAGCCTTCCCCTGAGCTATACTTCCAAGTTCACTTTTCAGTGATACGATTTCTTGATTTATGGATTGACCCAGTTTATCAATCTGCTCTTCTACAGCCGTCCCTTGAGCTATACTTCCAAATTCACTCTTTAATGATCGAATTTCCTGATTCATCAATTGACCCAGTTTATTAATCTGCTCTTCTACAGCTGTTCCCTGAGCTATACTTCCAAGTTCACTCTTTAATGATCGAATTTCCTGATTCATCAATTGACCCAGTTTATCAATCTGCTCTTCTACAGCCGTCCCCTGAGCTACAATTCCAAATTCGCTCTTTAATGATAGAAATTCCTGATTCATCAATTGTCTCAGTTTATCAATCTGCTCTTCTAAAGCCGTGCCTTCAGCTACAATTGCAAATTCACCTTTCAGGGATATAATTTCCCGATTAAGAGATTGCCCGAGTTGATCAATTTGTTCTTTTAAGACTGCATTATGTAAAAGAGCATCCTCACAAATATTATTTTTCGCCATATTTTTATCTATATAATTGTCGGGTATCACGACGGGCTGATTTGATATAATTACATTTCCCAGACCATCAATTTTTTGCCCATGGCGCAGTGCCCATTGTAGTTGATTGATGTCGATGGGATTACCAGAATTATCATCCTGGTTAATCATAATTTGCCAACTCCTTTTTATGTATATTCACTTATTTCTTTACATGTCAAGAAAACTTCACTCAAATATGTATTCTAATATATGTAATCGGATAGATTTTGGTGAAACTCAGAGGATATTTTAGAATGGAAAAAGAGCCTCTTCATCAGTATGAGACTAATGAAGAGGCTCTAAATTCATATTCTATTATCTGATTTGCCCATTAACTGTAATCAGGTATTTAATACTAGTAAGCTTTGCTAGCTCCAACTGTAAACGTGTGGTATTATCAGTACCCTTGGTAATATGGGATAAAATTAGTAGTAAACTAGGCTTTTCTTCTTTTTAACAATAAAATTTTATCATTACCACGATTAGTCCTACGTCCTTCTTCCAAACATTCTTTTTCCATGTTAAATTTCCAAAAATTCTTTTGACAAGATTGGCAAATATAAACCGACTTGAAAATCAAAGTTCCTGCTCTCCTGAGATAAATTTCACCTGTTGCATTCTTTCCGCACTTTTCACAACAATGAAATATCCGGCTTAAAAGCCGGCGTAAAACCCGTTTGATGACAGTGATCATAAAATCTACCAGCCCTTCATATTTAAAATTTCCTCTTACAATCTTTAAAAATCAATCTCTGTTGAGGTTTATCTACGGATTTAAATTCCGACATATTATTGTACCTTAAATTATAGGAAAATTGTTGGGGCAAAAAGTAGTACAATATTTGTCGAATTGTATATAACATAAAAACTATACCTCCTTTTAGGGGAACTTTCTTATATGAAAGCAAGAATGGCTTTAGTTCTCTTTTCTCTCCCATATGGATAAAGAAAATTTTAAAAATTGTTTATTGCTGTCGAAATAATAGAAATAATATACTTATTTATACGTAATTTTACCATTATATCTCTTTTTTTACCATTATCCAAGAGTCTAAACTTTTAACTATAAGCTTATCCATTTGGATAATACACAGATATTTTTTACGCTATACTCAGCTACTATAAGATAAGCCTCCTAATCAGCATACTACTGATTAGGAGGCTTATCATTTATATTCTGTTATCGTATTTGCCCATTACCATTAATTAAATATTTAATACTAGTAAGCTCAGCTAGCCCCATAGGTCCACGTGCATGAATTTTTTGAGTACTGATGCCAATTTCGGCACCAAAGCCAAATTCAAAGCCATCAGTAAAGCGAGTAGAAGCATTGACATAAACAGCAGCAGCATCAACTTCTTGCTGAAAACGTGTGGCATTATCAGTATTCTTGGTAATAATGGCTTCTGAATGGAGAGTACTGTATTGGTGAATATGATCAAGAGCTTCATCAAGATCAGCAACCACTTTAACCGACAAGATAAAGTCCAAGTATTCTGTGGCCCAATCTTCATCACTGGCAAGTTTCACTATTTCATGATACTTCATAGTCTCCAGGCAGCCTCTTAACTCTACACCAGCTTTCTGATACAGACTCAACATCGAGGGCAAAAACTGTTCCGCGATTCTTTGATGTACTAACAGCGTTTCCATGGTATTACACGTACCAGGTCTAGAAATTTTAGCGTTTAAAGCAACTTCCTGCGCCATATGAAGATCAGCCGACTCATCAATAAAAGTATGACAAATCCCTGTACCCGTTTCAATGACTGGCACCGTGCTATTTTCAACCACGGTTTTAATCAGCCCAGCACCACCCCGCGGAATGATGACATCAAGATATTGATTCAGTTTCAGCATCGCATTCACAGCCTGGCGATCAGTCGTCTCGATCAATTGAAGGGCACCAACTGGGATACCAGCCTCATAGGCAGCCTCTGCAATCACTTTGATAATGGCAATATTAGAATGGATGGCTTCTGATCCACCACGTAGCAGTACCGCATTACCAGCTTTAAGGCAAAGACCTGTTGCATCGACTGTCACATTCGGTCTGGACTCATAAATAATACCAATCACCCCAAGTGGCACACGCACTTTGTTGATTTCCAGTCCATTCGGACGGCGCACTTGACTGAGCACTTCACCAATAGGATCAGGTAAGGCAGCAATCTGTCTAAGCCCCTCAGCCATAGCCTGAATTCGGCTCTCAGTAAGTCTTAGGCGATCAAGCATGGACTCTGGCAAGCCTTTAACCCTACCATTTTCCACATCAATCGCATTTGCGGTCAGAATACTTACATACTCTTGTTCCAGAGCATCCGCCATACTGACAAGTGCCTTATTTTTGATAGAGGTCGATAAAGTAGCAAGTTTTCTCCCAGCCTGCTTAGCGCTTTTTCCTTTAGCAGTCAATTCTGACAGATAATCCATATAAAAATCTCCCCTCGTAGCAACTTATTTGTGTCATCAGAAAATGTATCGCATTGCAAATTCAAGTAAGAATGACTAAGTCTTACGCCTGCGTCTATAGGTGTATCCTAGAGCAAACCCTCTCTCTTGTATTAATGCAATCATTCGATATTTTGAATAATAAAGTAGTGTTAATTATAACCTTTAACGCTTGATTTTACTAGCATTTTTTATCATTTAACCTTCTTATATTCTGATCTGTTTTAAGTACCGATTATAATAAAATCCCGTCCTAAAATAATTCTCTAATGAGCATTCACGACTATGCTTTTAATCCAGCAATCGTTAGGTTACTGGAAAATTAGAATAAGGATCTACCTTAAAAGCTATACTAATAATGAGAAAACTAATCATCTATCATACATCAATGATCAAATTGAGGAGGGTTTCATGAAACTTAACAAAGAACTATTTAAGGATCAATTTCTTGAAAAATTAATGACTATGCATGTAAAAAGTTTAGAAGAAACATCAAATGCTGAGCGTTATCGAACTTTAAGTAGTTTAGTCCGTGATTATATAAGTAAAAAGTGGATTGCCAGTGATCAGCACTACCAACAAGAAGGGTCAAAGCAAGTCTACTATTTATCTATTGAATTTTTAATTGGTCGTATGTTAGGCATGAATTTGCTCAATTTAGGAATCTATGATCTATGCAAAGAGGCCCTCGCAGAACTTGGCATCAGCCTCGATGTTTTGGAAAAAGCAGAAGAAGATCCCGGTCTTGGCAATGGTGGTCTTGGACGTCTGGCCGCTTGTTATCTTGATTCTATGGCTGCTGAAAGTTTACCCGGGCACGGCTGCTCTCTACGCTATCGTTATGGTTTTTTTGAGCAAAAAATTGTCAATGGCTATCAAGTTGAAGTTCCAGATAATTGGTTAGACCAAGGTTTTCCTTGGGAGTTTAAAAGATCGGATCAAACCGTATCCGTGAATTTTGGTGGTAATATACGAGTTGTATCAAATGACAAATTGCGCTATCTTCATGAAAACTATGATACGGTATTTGCTGTACCCTATGATGTGCCAATTTTGGGCTATAAAAATGACACGATCAATACCTTACGGATATGGAGCGCTGAGGCTTCTGAGGAAAATTTTATTTGCTCAACCGCCGACATGTTAGATTGCGTAACAAGTATGGAATATACAAAAACAGTGGAATCATTATCAAGTGTATTATATCCTGATGACAGTGCTTATGAAGGTAAAGTATTAAGGTTAAAGCAGCATTATTTTCTTGTATCAGCAAGCCTGCAAAGTATTATTAAGAACTATAAACAAAGAGCTCTTCCCTTAGACCATCTTGCTGATTATATTGCCATCCATATCAATGATACCCATCCTGCTCTAGCAATTCCCGAAATGATGCGTATATTAATCGATGTAGAAGAAATGGGCTGGGATGAAGCTTGGAAGATAACTGTGAATATTTTTTCATACACCAATCACACAGTACTGCCTGAAGCACTAGAAAAATGGCCAATTGATATGATACAGAATCTCCTACCAAGGTTATATCTCATCATCAATGAAATGAATGAACGGTTTTGTCATGAATTGTGGAATCGCTATCCAGGAGACTGGGACAAAATTAGATCAATGGCAATTATTTCTGATCATACTATCCATATGGCGAATTTAGCAATTGTCGGTAGCCACAGCGTAAATGGTGTAGCGCAAATCCATACCGAGATTTTAAAAACACGGGTCATGAATCAATTTCATCAATTTTATCCTACTAGATTTAATAACAAAACCAATGGAGTTGCTCATCGTCGCTGGCTCTTAAAAATTAATCCAAGACTCAGTAGCTTACTGAATGAGAGCATCGGATCTAGTTGGATTAGCCACCCCTGTGATCTGTTGAAGATATTAAAATATGCTGATGATCATGTATTTCAAGAAAAATTAGCACGGATTAAAAGATATAACAAATCTAGGCTTGCTGAGCATATCAGAGATGTCCAAGGTATCAGAATTGATGTTGATTCCATCTTTGATTCACATATCAAACGAATTCACGGTTATAAGCGTCAAACTATGAATGTTTTCCACATTATGCATCTTTACAATCTACTGCGAGAAAATCCAGATTTAGATATTATTCCTCGTACTTTCATTTTTGGTGGCAAAGCTGCCCCTGGATACCACCTAGCCAAACAAACCATAAAGCTAATCAATACTCTCGCTACAGTCATCAATAAGGATAAGTCAATCCGAGATAAAATCAAGGTTGTCTTTATCGAAAACTATAATGTCACAATGGCTGAACTGATCATCCCTGCAACGAATGTAAGCGAGCAGATCCCTACAGCGAGTCAGGAAGCATGCGGTACAGGTAATATGAAGTTCATGATGAATGGAGCGATTACCATTGGTACCCTAGATGGGGCCAATATCGAAATTCGTAATGTCGTAGGAGATAATAATATTGTTTTCTTCGGTTTGACCGCCAATGAAGTACTTGAATTACATGAGCATGGCGGATATAATCCATGGGATGTTTACAATAAGGATGAACGAATTAAAACTGTACTTGACCAACTCATTAATGGTTTTTTCCCCGTAGGTACCGATGAGTTTAAATCTCTTTTTGAATCGTTCCTTTACCACAATGATCAATTCTTTGTATTAAAAGATTTTGCCTCTTATGCAGATGCACAACTTAGATTGGATCAACAATACCGGAATCGTAATCAATGGCTGAGCATGTGTGTTCATAATATTGCTCATTCTGGTAAGTTCTCTGGAGATCGAACTTTTACCGAATATGCTATGGATGTTTGGAATATGAACCCAACTATTTCTCCCCAATGCTATTGCTCAAATGATGATAAATTTACCAGTCGACTCCATGGATGTGCCTTTACTTCAAAGCTCCAACAAACAATCTCTTCAAATAACATACACGTCCCTCATTAACATAACAAAACCAGCAAATCAATTTTAAGATGATTTGCTGGTTTTGTTATGAATCCAAGTAAAAGAGTTTAATTTCATAAGCTTTGAAAGGTATTTCAATACTGTAACTAATCATATTATTCTTTTTGCAATGTAGCATCAATCATTAGATTTTTTCTCAAATCTGACTATTAAATATAAAGAATACACTTCTATATCTACTATATCATAGTATACATTGATCAGATAAAGGAGGAATACTAATGCCTAATAATAATTATTATCCACCAAAAAACAATTATGGCTGTCCACCTTCATGTACGTTTGATATGGATGAGTGCCCTAATCATCCTGACTTATATCTCCTCAGAGATGCTGCTGCAGATGAGAGAGGAGCAATTGCAGATTATTTAACCTGCGCAGCAGAGACTTGTTTAGATGAAGTTTTCTTGAATGTAGTTAAAGATGAAATGCAGCATTATGTAGAAACCATGAGACTTATCTCTCTATTCGATCCTGTGCAGGCGGAAATGCTTGAGGAAGAAGATCTCGATTTCCTCACAATGAAAAGACAAGTGAGTCGACCTAAATGGGTTTGTCCCCAAAATATTCAGCAAGAGCAAGACGTACAGGTAATCCCCCCTAATAAAAAAGACTTACCGGCCATACGTTGCCTTACTAAAGCAATACAAGACGAGCTTCATGCGATAAATAAGTATCAGCACTATATGAATCAAGCTAAAGATCATCGCGTAAAAGAACATTTTTGCACACTCATGAACGATGAAAAGGAACATGTCGCAGAATTTACTGCTGCATTATTTGAATTAACCGATGAACCTCTAGCAGAAGAAATGGATTAATCATTGCGGTAAAAAATAAAAATCGATACTGAGTTCCATTGAAGGAATTCAATATCGATAAGCCTTTAAAGTACTTTTATAAACTTTTATACTAATAAGACCATATTATCACGATGAATCACTTCATCATAGGGTTTTGAGCCTAAGATTTTGACAAGTTCATTGGTATGAGCACCCATAATTTTTCGCGCTTCTTCCCCACTATAGTTGGCAATTCCCCGAGCAATTTCTCGCCCTTCAATCGTCATAACACTAATGGTATTACCGTGCTCAAAATGCCCTTCTACTGCTGTAATTCCAGCAGATAATACACTTGATCCACCTGATAATACAGCTTTTTCACAGCCTTTATCAACTGTAATCACACCTTGCGTTCGAGCACCAAAAGCCAGCCAACGTTTACGGACTTGCAAACGATTTTCTTTGGATAAAAAAATAGTCCCTACATTAGTCCCGGCCAGTACATCCCGCAATACACCATCTCGTAGTCCAGAGGCAATCACCATGGATACGCCTGAATTGACTGCAATTTTTCCAGCCTGCATTTTTGTATACATACCACCTGTGCCGCGCAGAGTTCCTGCCCCACCAGCTAAGGCTTCTATTTCCGGTGTAATGTCGCTAATTTCCTCAATTAAGGTTGCCTCTGGATTTGACTGAGGATTATCAGTATATACACCTTCAATATCAGATAGGATAATCAATACATCTGCATCGACAATGCTCGCTACCATGGCTGATAATGTATCATTATCACCAATTTTTAATTCATCAATAGCCACTGCATCATTTTCATTAATAATAGGGATAACACCCATTTTTAGCAATGTTAATAAAGTATTACGGCAATTGGTATAGCGAGTACGTTTTACTGAATCCTCTCGAGTTAAGAGAACCTGAGCTACAACCTGTCCATGTTCGCTAAAGAACTTTTCATAAGTATGCATCAGTCTTCCTTGACCCACGGCAGCAGCTGCTTGTTTTTCTGGAATGGTTTTTGGTCTTTCTTTTAGTCCTAAAAAATCCATACCAGCACCAACAGCACCGGAGGTCACTAAGATCATTTCTTTTCCCTGATTAGCTAAATCAGCAAGTTCACGCACCAATTTTTCTATGCGCCACAAATTCAATTTGCCGGTACTGTGCGTTAGTGTACTAGTTCCTACTTTGACAACCACGCGTTTTGCTTGGGCCAAGTTCTCTCGAGTAAACATGTTTCTCCACCACCAGTTATAAGATGAGAGGCTGTTTAAAACAGCCTCTTTCTATTAAGAAGGTAACTCTATTTTATGTTTTTTCTCTGGATCCCGATTGCGTTTGTATAAGAGACCATTACGGCCAATGACCTGAACGAGCTGTGCATCGACAGCATTTGCTAAATCCGCAAGTACAGCTTTAGGTTCTTCAACACAATTTTGTAACACTTTAACTTTAATCAATTCGCGAGCGACTAATGCTTCTTGAGCACTATCAAGTAATGGCTCTGATACTCCTGTTTTCCCAATCTGTACAATCGGATTCATGGTACTTCCTAAAGAACGTAAATAACTTTTTTGTTTCCCTGTTAATGTAATTTCTTCCACTCGTTTATTTCCCCTCTATAATCTAAATTCAAATTCCATTTCACCGATACGTACTGTATCGCCTTCTTTGATACCATTTTCTTTCAATGCATCTTCCATGCCCCGTTTACGGAATACTTGTTGAAAACGGCGTAGACCTTCTTCATTATCAAAATTGGTCATGGCAACCAATTTTTCAATACCCTTGCCACGAACTAAGTAAGCACCATCCATGTCACGACCAATTGTAAATTCAACTTCTGGCTTAGCTTCATAAACGATTGTATCATCTGTTTCTTCAGGTGGTTCTACATATTCAAGCAATAATTGAGATGAGACTTGCATAAGTTCTGGTAAACCTTCACCAGTAGCTGCTGATACTGGATACACTTTATGACCTAGTTTTTCCATATATTCAACTACGCGTGGTAAATTTTCCTGAGACTCAATTAGATCCATTTTGTTGGCAACAATAATTTGTGGACGAGTTGATAGCCGTTCATTATATAGCTTCAGTTCATTATTAATTTTATTATAATCATCAATTGGATCGCGACCTTCTAAACCTGAGACATCAAGAACATGAAGGATAATTTTTGTACGTTCAATATGCCGTAAGAAATCATGTCCAAGTCCTACCCCTTCATGAGCTCCTTCAATGAGGCCTGGAATATCGGCAATGACGAAGCTATGGCCTTCATCAAGACTGACTACACCAAGAACAGGTGTTAATGTTGTGAAATGATAGGCAGCAACTTCTGGCTTTGCTGCTGATACGCAAGAAATAATACTAGACTTTCCAACACTGGGATAACCAACGAGTCCAATGTCTGCTAATAGCTTTAATTCTAAACGTACGATACGTTCAGCGCCTGGTGCACCATTTTCAGAAAAAGTTGGTGCCCTGTTCACACTGTTTACGAAACGAGCATTACCACGACCACCACGACCACCTTTAACTAACACTGCTTGCTGACCGACCTTCGTGAGATCAGCGATCACCGCTCCGGTTTCATCATCTTTTACTAATGTTCCAGCTGGTACTTTAATATAAGTAGACTCAGCGTTATGACCATGCATATTTTTTGTTTGTCCGCCTACACCATTTTGCGCTACAAATTTGCGTTTATAACGAAAATCGATTAATGTATTCGTGTTGGCATCAACGATTAATATTACATCGCCTCCACGTCCGCCATCTCCACCACTTGGGCCACCTCTAGGAACAAATTTTTCTCGGCGCCAACTGGACATACCATTACCGCCATTACCGGATACAACGTGTATTCTTGCTCTGTCAATAAACATCTGTAAAACCCCTTTAGGTTATCAACCTATAAAAATATTAATTATTATCTGTAATATATACCATTATCTATTTTTTTACACAAACAACTCTAGGTATTGAAAGAAAATACCTCCAATTTTTGTCCGCTTCAAAACAGTTACTGTCATACCCAGTCATATCATTAGGCTTTTTTTATATTTCTGCCCTGCTCTTCATATCTGGCAAGAGTATCCGAAATCAATCGTGAGTCCTTCGCTAATTCTTCAATATATATAAGAGCCTTTTCAGTGCGTCCTAGCTGGAGCAATGCATGAATAACCTGTAAATGGTTAATGAAATCATGCCGTTGTATTTTCAGCAAATTAACACTTTCCGAGTCTATTTCATGATTTTCCATCTTTTAATCACTTCTCCCTTATCGACCCACACATATAAGTTTGACTATTATTATACAATAAAACCACTTGCTTTTGTATGTTTTTATTAGAGGTTACCCCTCTTTGTATTGATAAGTAACTACTTTGAATCGGATAAAAATAATACCTGCGGCTGACTTAGCCGCAGGCGTCTATCTTAGATAGCTTCTTCAATTGCATATACGCTGACTTGACGATCTCTGCGGCCTTTGCGTTCAAAAGCGACACGTCCATCAATTTTCGCATATAGGGTATCATCACTACCAATGCCAACGTTTTGACCAGTATGGAAATGAGTACCTCTCTGACGAACCAAAATGCTACCAGCAGTTACCACTTGGCCTGCGTGACGCTTAACGCCAAGGCGTTTCGATTCACTATCACGACCATTACGAGTACTACCTACCCCTTTTTTGTGGGCAAATAATTGTAAATTAAAATTAAACATCCGTACTTCACCTCCTGCGTTCTAAAATACGAACACTTTGGGGATTTATCTTCCCAATTTCTGTTAAACCAATTAACATGGTTTCCAGAATTGCATTCGTTAATGCATCCGGGTTATCTAACAAGTTCATCTTAAGATTACCACTGGCAATCTTAAGGTGAACTTTCTTTTTCAACTGTCGATCTAGCCCCAGTACTGCAGTTTGTGTTAAAGCCGATATACCTGCACATACAATATCTTGCCCATGAGGCGCGGTATTGGCATGTCCATTCACACTAAACCCAACTATATCCTGGTCTAAATTCCGAACAATCTCTATTTTTATCATGCTTATGCTTCGATCTTTTCAATAAGAACTTTAGTATAAGGCTGACGATGACCTTGACGTCTACGGTAATTTGATTTTGCTTTATATTTGAAAATAAAAATCTTTTTACCTTTGCCATGGGAAACAACTTTACCAGTTACTGTTGCACCAATAACTAAAGGTTTACCAACTACGACATCACCATCGGTTACCACAGTCAATACACGATCAAATTGAACTGCTTCTTCTTCAAGAGCTTCAAGTTTTTCAACGAAGATGAATTCACCTTCAGAAACGCGGTATTGTTTGCCACCTGTTTCGATAATTGCATACATTATTACATTACACCTCCCTCATATTGTACTCGCCGAATACGGTATCGCCAGGGGCGAATTTTTGTGACCTCTCCGTGCGGTTTGGGACGTAAGCATGACACCTACATTATGTGATGATATCATATGAATATTTTTTTGTCAATCATTTTTACTATTATCTATTCATTTTCATGCAAAACAGAAAATACTTCTGGATGCATAGCAGGGACACTTTCCAGGCGCAAAGAACAAGCAAGTTCTTGTTCCATGCGAGTGAGTTCTCCTTGATTCTTCATCATTTCAGCAACTAAGGGGTGGACCTGAATCACCATTTTTCCTTGTCGCCTAGGTTCCCCCATGATTTTACGCATCATACGCCATATATTGATCACTACCGTTTCAGAAGACTGCACTCGACCACGCCCCGCGCAGCAAGGGCACTCACTATAAAGCATACCTTCTAGATTTTGTCGTGCCTTTTTACGCGTGATCTCAACCAATCCTAGCTCCGTAAAACCCAATACATTTGTTTTTGTTCGATCTCGCTTAAAATTTGCCTCTAAGGCTTCAATCACAGCTTGTTTATGTTCTTCATCATCCATATCAATAAAATCAACAATAATAATGCCGCCAATATCTCGCAATCGTAGTTGATGTGCAATTTCAGTTGCAGCTTCTAAGTTAGTGCGAAATACGGTATCAGCGAGTTTCGTTGAGCCGACAAATTTTCCAGTATTCACATCGATGACTGTTAACGCCTCTGTTTTATCAATGACAATATATCCACCGCACTTTAACCAGACACAGCGCTGCCCGACTTTCTCGAGTTCAGCTTCAAGTCCATAATGAGAAAAAATGTCTTCTTTCCCTTCATAGAGTCTGATCTTATTCATCAGTTCCGGGGATGTATATTGAAGTAAATCACGAACTCGTCCATATGCTTCCCGATTATCAAGAACAAATTCTCCTACATCTTCGGATAAATAATCACGAACAATACGAATGATCAGATCCACATCCCGATATAACAAAATAGGAGCAGCAGCTCTTTTAGCCCGCGCACTTAATGCACTCCATAAATTATAAAGATATTCAATATCTTTATGCAAATCATCTTCACTCTTACCTTCAGCCATGGTTCGCACAATGATCCCCATACCTGCTGGACGAACTTTTTCAACCAACTGCTTAAGCCTTGTCCGTTCTTCTTCACTGGCAATACGCCGGGATATGGCAATGTAATCGACTGTAGGCATGAACACAACATACCGTCCAGGCAGGGTCAAATTGGTAGTCGCCCTTGGTCCTTTTGTGCCAAGGGCATCCTTTACAATTTGAATCATAATTTCTTTACCAACAGTTAAAGTCTGATCAACATTCTTAGGCGTGGCATTGGCCTGTAATTCATCACCAACATATAAAAAAGCATTTTTTTCTTTACCGATATCAATAAATGCCGCTTGCATCCCTGGCAATACATTTTTAGTTTTACCTTTATAAATATTACCGACATGATGCCCACTTTTCGTTCTCTCTACTGATATTTCAATGAGTTCTTTTCCTTCGAAAATGCCCATTCGAGTTTCTTCCGGTGTACTATTGACCACAATTGTTTTAGCCATCAGACCTCCTCCTTTCTTCATTATTTTAGAAAATTTATCTGATTCTTACCCGTATATCTCAATTGGTGTTAAACAACTCTTATCCGTTGCAACATATAATCCAGTGCGATCAATCAACGCACTATCTTTCTTGACCGCCAAATCGAACATGGATGCCAAAGCTGCTAATACTTCACCTGGCTTAATGCTGCCCGTTGGTGTAATTTTTATATGAATGACTAATTTTATATCTTTGCCTTCATGGAAAATTTGAATTGGTTTATCCATATATTGTTTAATTTCAATTTCTTTTCTACCTTTTGGCGTATGACGCATATATAAAACCTCTTGTGTTTCATTGAAACGTCGAACACTTTCTTGAGCTGCCGTATAATCCTCTGTCCCACTCAAAGGGACAATCACATCATAAGTAGCTAGATTCACAATAGCCATTAAAGCTGGAATGCTAGCAGGCATATATTTTGCACTTTTCACCCTGATACCAGGTGGCAATTTGGCTGCAAGCCTTTTCACACCTTCGACTAAATCAACTTCTTCCTTAAAGTCAAGGTCCATATATTCAGCCTGACTTGTGACCCCCACTGCCAATGCAGAAGCAAAAGCAATCTTCATATGAGGATTAAAGCCCTCAGAATAAGCTGCTGGTAACTTAGCACGTATAATGGCTCGCTCCATCGCACTTGCATAATCAAGATGAGAAATATAACGAATTTCTTCACCTTTAGTAATTTCTAAACGTAACTTTGCCATTATGCCTTCTTCCCCCAATCGATGACCTCAACATCTAATTCTTGACATACACCACAAGCACTGCACTGATCTCGTCGGCAATCAACTGTCAATTCTTCTTTGATTCCAGTTTGATATTCTCGATACAAAAATTCCTTTGTTGCCCCTGATGATAAGTGATCCCATGGCATGACTTCATCAAAAGAACGTTCCCGTGTCGCATAGAAATGAGGATCAAGCTCCGCAGTTTTAAAAGCTTCTATCCATGTATTATATTTAAAATGCTCAGACCAACCATCAAATCGGGCACCATTTTGCCAAGCTGTCAGTAGTACCTGTCCAAGTCTTCTATCACCACGAGCAAAAGCTCCTTCTAAGAAACTAGTACGCGCATCATGCCAATTAAAAGTAATATTTCGATCCTTAAGTTGTGCTTTTAACAACCTTTGTTTACGCTCAAATTCAGCATCTTGATCTTGGGCAAACCACTGAAAAGGGGTGTGGGGTTTAGGAACAAAACATGCGACGCTGATTGTGACTTTGGCACCTCTACGCCCTTTTACTTCTTTGTATATATCAAGTACTCGATAAGCTAACTTAGCAATACCCAGTACGTCCTCATCCGTTTCTGTGGGCAAGCCCATCATAAAATATAACTTAACTGATGACCAACCAGCCTGAAAAGCAGCCCTTACAGAATCCTCTAGGTTCTTTTCAGTCACTCCTTTATTGATCACATCACGTAATCTTTGTGTACCAGCTTCCGGAGCAAATGTCAGTCCACTTTTACGTACCTGTTGTAATTTTTGTGCCAGTTCAATGGAAAAACTATCAATACGTAGAGATGGCAACGATATACTCACTTCTTGGCCTCTTAACTCATCAATCAAAGTTTGAACAACCTCAGGTAAACAAGAATAATCAGCTGAACTGAGGGAAGTCAAGGATATTTCCCGATAACCAGTACTATCCACCAACTCTTTGGCAATTTTCAATAATGTCTCAGGAGTTCTCTCCCGTACAGGGCGATAAAGAACCCCTGCCTGACAAAAACGGCATCCTCGCGTACAGCCGCGGAATAATTCTAACATAATGCGATCATGGACAATATCCAAATAAGGTAGAACGGGTCTAGTTGCAAATTCTACTTTATTTAAATCTTGAACTACTCTTTTGGTCACAACAGGACTTGCTTCACCACAGTTTGGTACGATTTGTGCCACTGTACCATCAGTATGATATGTCACATCATAGAGAGATGGTATATACATCCCTTGAATACTTGCTAGTTTTTTAAGCAAACCCACTCTACCATCGATCTTGCCTGATTTCTTCCAAGCAGCAACAACTTCAACCATATCTTCAACAATTTCTTCGCCTTCACCTAAAATAAAACAGTCAAAAAAATCTGCAGCTGGTTCAGCGTTAAAAGTACACGGTCCACCACCGACAATCAATGGCTGATTTTCATCACGATCGGCTGTCAACAAAGGAATACCAGCCAAGTCTAACATATTGAGGACATTGCTATAGCTCATCTCATATTGCAAGGAAAAACCAACAATATCAAATTCGATGACTGGTTTTAAACTTTCGAGAGTGTATAAGGGAATCTGATGAGCCCGCATTTCAGCTTCCATATCCACCCAAGGTGCATAGACTCGCTCAGCCGCAGTATCCATGCGGTTATTAAGAATTTGATAAAGAATTTTGAGTCCTAAGTTTGACATACCTACTTCATATACATCTGGCAGCGCCAAAGCAACTGTCACTGCAACTGTACTATGATCTTTTTTTACACTATTGAGTTCGTTACCTGTATACCGTGCAGGTTTAATAACCCTGTTTAAAATGGCAGGATCTAGAGTAATCATAAATAAAAATAACCTCCAAATTTTCGCTTTAAAATACTATATATTTTGTATATATATGTTGCCCAAAAATACCATAAACTTAGTCAGATATCCTACCTTAGGTTCTACACAATAATCAAAAATCCTGCAAGCCTTTTATTATATAATAAAAGACTTGCAGGGTAGAAAGCGATCAAATTTATACTTACATAAGAAAAGACTTGGCTTGTGCTAAGTCCTCAGATGCCGGCAGAAGCCTTAGTCGTTCTTACTTGTAATCAGAAAGTGTTATACTTTCTGATTACGTAAAAAACACTCGATTCATCTGAAGACAAAATACCATTCCAATCTAATGCAAGACTTCTACTTATAGAAATAGCATTCTTAAAGCAACTTCCTTATTGGATAAAATCTTCTACCTTAGTATATAGCCCTTTATTAGGAAGTTCTTCCCATATTTTTGTTTCCGAGAGGGTTCCGCATAGCTTACATTCAGCATCAACAACTAATAGTATATAATATTGATCAGGCTTAAAGAGTCCGATCACATCCTTAAGCAGGACACGGTTCATCACTGTAAAATAAGTAGTCGTCATAATCCCTTTGGCTATCAGTTGAGCTTTTTTTTGTCCAAGGATGCGTAAAGTCCGAAAGCTAGCTATTTTTCTTTCACTCTTGGCTGTTATATATAAAAATATAGCCGCCATTAAAAAAGTCACATTTACCGTACTCTGCGTCATATATTGATAGACTAAAACACCAAGAAAAATAAGACTCAAACAATTACTAATACTTGCGACAAAAAATGTTGCTTTTCCATAATCCATATACAAGGCAAGCCAAGCCCTTAAAATACGTCCGCCATCCAAGGGTAATCCTGGCAACAAATTAAATAGAGCCAACATCGTATTGGTCTTAACATAAAATTCCCATATATCTGCCCATGTATCAGTATAGATCATACCTAGATAAGCAAGAACCGCCAAAACCAAACTTGCTGCTGGCCCGGCGGCGGCAATCATCATTTCAGTTTTTGAACTCACTGCTCCAAGTCCTTCAATGCGTGCCACACCGCCAAAGGGCAACAATTCAACCTCTCGTACCTTACAACCCAAAAATAATGCCACTCCAGCATGAGCTAATTCATGCAAAAGTACTGCGCTAAATACCAACAAGACTTTACTACACATATCAGCCACAGTAAATAAAAGAATGACTGCAATAAACCAGCCATTCAACTTGATTTGTATACCGGCAATTTTACCAACCTGCAAAAAATCACTTCCCCTCGACCGTTGGAAAATCTCCTTTAAGCCTAGTTTCTGGATCAATTGCTTTGCCCTTTTCCCTCAGTTCAAAATAAAGAGTCGGTCCACTCACCATCCCACTTTTGCCGACTCTACCAATAACCTGACCTTGGCTAATGGTATCACCTTGGTTCACTATGATTTCTCCTAAATGCCCATATAAAGTATCCACATCCTGACCATGTTCAAGAATGATCATTTTTCCATACTGGGCAGTTTCAGTCACTGCCTTTACTTTTCCAGCTGCAGCGGCTCTTATATTTGTTCCCAGTACAGCCTCAATATCAATTCCTTCATGCATCATTTCTTGTTTAGATATCGGATGAACACGCCAACCAAAAGGCGATATGATTTTACCAGCTACAGGCTTACTCATATAAAGTAGAGGATCAGCAGGTTTGGATACAACCATTTGCACTTTTTTAAGCACTGACCGATCGATGGAAGGAGGAACATGACTCACGACTTGCTCAACTACCTCATTTAAATCAACTTGAGCAGACAATGTATAATGAATGGCTTCATCAATTGTTGTTCCTAATGTTGTTTCAGATATATGAGCACAGTATACGCCAATAAAAATGACAGCTGCGACTACTATTTTTTTTAACCAACTATAGTCATGACGAAATTCGGTATCCTGCCAAGAGTATTCCTCCCGTCGCTGTTCTCCCCATCTATTACTTTTCCAATTATTTCCGATTTTTGCCATTCACTTGCCCTCCCATGCCGTACATACTACTAAGTAATATATATGATTCCATAGAAGAAATATTCACCTCACAAGCGTAAGAAAAGAGATGCCTCTTTGCATCTCTTTTTTTAAAACATTATTTTTTGCCTGCGCATATAGATATTTAGCAATATACCAATACTAACCATATTTGTTGTTAGGGCACTTACACCATAGCTCATAAACGGTAATGGAATGCCTGTTACTGGCATAATTCCAGCAGTCATTCCCACATTTACTAACAAATGAAAGGCTAACATCGAAGTAATTCCTGTGGCAAGGAGTGTTCCAAAATTATCTCGCGCCGATCCAGCGATTTTAATTCCCCGATACAACAAAATAAAATATAACAATAAAATCAATACTGAACCAATAAAACCAAGCTCTTCACCAATAACGGCAAAAATAAAATCCGTATGGTTTTCTGGTAGAAAATTCAGCTGACTCTGAGTTCCACTAAATAAGCCTTTACCAAATAACATTCCTGAACCAATGGCAATTTTAGATTGAATAATATGATAACCAGAACCTAGAGGGTCAACATTAGGATCAATAAATACAGTCAATCGTTTTTTTTGATAATCCTTCAAAAAATGCCAAAAAATTGGCAAAAAAGCTAGTCCAGATCCAAAAATGATCATCAAATGTTTAGTTCGAATGCCTGCAACAAAAATCATACCAAACAAAATAGCTAAAAATACCAACGAAGTTCCAAGATCAGGTTGCTTCATGACTAAGAGAAAAGGAATACCAACATACAAAAAAATTGGAATTAAATCTCTAAAAGAATAAAGTTGCCCTTTTTTCTTATCAAGCATATCGGCTAATGCAATAATCATAATCAGCTTAGAAAATTCAGATGGCTGCAAACTGATGGGCCCAATCTGTATCCACCTCTGAGCCCCCAAGGCCGATTGCCCAATAAACATAACAGCCAGTAGCATCAGTAGATTAACACCATATAAGGTGGTAGCAGCTTTCCCTAAGCTTCTATAATCAAAATTTAACATCACAAATATAATTACAATATTAATAAGAGCAAAAATCCCTTGGCGTTCAACATACCAATATCGCTCATCACTTGGCGTATTAACATGGGTAGCACTACCAATCATTATTAAACTTATCACAATTAGTAAGCTCACCGTCGCAATGGCTACAAAATCTAAATTCCGCAATAACCGTCGGCTTAACATACTTACACTTACCTTCCCCATACCAAAAATCTAATGGGGCTGTCTTAAACAGCCCTTTATCTATTATAATAGCATTTCTTTTTCCCGTCCAGTATAAAAAGGCATAGTAATAATTACTATGCCCTCAGTCATTTCTATTCTCTTGGTATATTGCCTCTCTTCATGTGATTAACAGGAATATTAGCGATCAATGCGACAGACGTCTCGGTTTGCGCAAAATGGACTTCCATGGTTTTTTCATTAATATCCATGTAGTTGGAAATGACTTTAATCATGTCATCTTTCAGCCCTTCCATGAACTGTGGTGAAGTATTGACACGATCATGGACCAATACCAAGCGTAGACGTTCTTTAGCCACATCTTTTGAACATGCGGAATCCTTGCCAAACATTCTTTGAATTAACTCAAACACGGTCATCCCCTCCTTAGAAATTAAATACTTTTTTCAATCGATCGAAAAAGCCATCATTATTCTCAATTTTCATGAGGGGAATATTTTCCCCAAGTAAACGTCCTACAATATTTTTATATGCAGTACTCGCAACGGATATAGGATTTGCTACTGCAGGTTCACCCCGATTAGTTGAAACAATAATATATTCATCTTCAGGTATGATACCTAACAAATCAATTGCCAATATCTCAATAATGTCATCAATATCCATCATATCGCCTTTTTTCACCATATTAGGTCGAATGCGATTAATCACTAACTTAGGATTGTGTTTCCCTTCGGATTCTAATAGACCAATAATACGATCAGCATCGCGAACTGCTGATACTTCAGGTGTTGTCACAATAACTGCCTGGTCAGCACCAGCAATCGCATTTTTAAACCCCTGCTCAATACCAGCTGGACAATCAATAATGACAAGATCAAAATCTTGAGCTAGTTCTTTACATAACACTTTCATTTGTTCTGGATTGACTGCATTTTTATCTCGAGTTTGGGCGGCCGGTAACAAATATAACGATTCATAACGTTTATCACGAATTAAAGCCTGTTTTAACCGACAATTCCCTTCCACCACATCAACTAAATCATAAACAATGCGATTTTCGAGTCCCATCACTACATCCAAATTACGCAATCCAATGTCAGCATCAACTAATACTACTTTTTTACCAAGTAGAGCAAAACCTGTACCTAAATTAGCAGTGGTTGTCGTTTTGCCAACTCCACCTTTACCCGATGTTATTACAATGACGTCTCCCATGTGCACCCTCCTATATATCAACAGTTTCAATAATTACATGACCATCTTGAATTCGTGCTACTTCTGTATATTCAGGTTGATCCAAATGATCAGGTGCTCTAGCGATCAAACTTGCAATTCGAATTTGTGAAGCTAACAATCGATTAGCAGTGATGGTAGCTTCAGTATTTCCATACGCTCCAGCATGTACCACACCGCGACACGTCCCTCGAATAATAATATCTCCGCCTGCGATCACTTCCGCCCCTGGGTTAACATCGCCAATGATTACGACAGATCCATTATATATAACTTCCTGACCGCTACGTATCGTTTTAGCAACCGTCAATATTTGTAATTCTTCACTTTCTACATTGCTGTTTTCAACAATTTCATCTTGCCTAGGGGTCTCACGAAAAATTAAACCATACATCGCCAGTAGCTTAGTTAACTCTTCCTGCTGGTCTGTAGTCAACACACGTACCTTCGTTGCCACTTCAACGATTGTACCTTCTGTAAAAAAAACAACGGCTGACTCTAGCTTTGATTTTAAATGATCTAAGATCACTGCAAAGTCTACTGAGTCATCTAGTACTAACTGCAATCCATTTCTGCTACCCTTAAACATTACATATTGTCGCATGTCCATCTCCCAAATTTTACCATACATTGCATAGTATCTGCAACTTAAATTTTCGCTCTTTTTCTTGTTTTTCCTGCAAAAAAATAAGATATTTTAATTAAAATTAAAATATCTTACAAAAGACTCCCCTTGTACCACATCCTTAGACGCAAACAAAAGCTTCACTCTCACTTACTTTTAATCAAGAATACTTCGTCATCAAATAGATTTTTATAATGCAGTATTAGGTTTATATTTTTTAGTTGCTTCAACAGGCGCTTGGTTAATATTAAACGCGGCTTCTAATATTTTCTTTGCAATAGGTGCCGCCGAACCTGCGCCAAATCCGCCTTGTTCAACGATAACGACCACTACGATACGAGGATCTTCATAAGGTCCATAAGCAATAAACCATCCATGATCACTACCATGAGAATTCTCAGCTGTACCTGTTTTACCAGCAATTGATACAGGAAAATCACGAAAGGTTTCAGCACCAGTTCCGCCTTCCAAAGCCACATCTCTTAAGGATTCACGCACTAATGTCAATGTACTTGGAGATATTGAAATTTGACCGACCTCTTCTGGCGCAAAAGTTTTAACGACCTCACCATTCGCCCCAGCAATCTTACTGACTAGATAAGGACGATAGCGATGACCGCCATTTGCAATTTCACTCAACATAACTGCAATCTGCAGAGGTGTTGCTAATTGAAAACCTTGGCCAATTGCAGCATCAAAGGTTTCCGACAAATACCAATCTTCACCATAATTTTTTTCTTTATAACGTTTATTAGCAACTAATCCATCTGATTCTCCAGGCAAGTTAATACCAGTCACCGCTCCGAGGCCAAACATACGAGCATATTTCTCTAAATTATCAATACCTAAGCGATTACCCATTTCATAAAAATACACATTATCAGATTTTGACAAGGCTTGTTTGAAATTAATCCAACCTAACGCTTCACCTTCAGCATTTCCTTTATCAATAATCCAATGTTTACCTGTATCTAATATTTTTTCTTCGGCAGTCACTTTGCCAAGTTCTAAAGCCGCTGTACCTGTTACAATTTTAAATGTTGAACCAGGCGGATATTCCCCGGAAATAGCCTTGTTATCCATAGGGTGATTTGGATTATCATTAATCGCTTTCCAATCTTTATTAGAGATTCCACCAGCGAATAAATTTGGATTAAAAGTTGGACGACTGACCATAGCAAGAATTTCACCAGTTTTAGGATTCATAGCAATCGCTGCTGCTGCTTTTGCATTGCGAAATTCAGTTTTAGTTTGCAAATATTGCAATTGTTCATCAATGGCGACTTCAGCTGCTTTTTGCAGACGATAATCAATGGTCAATACAAGATTTTTTCCAGGTAATGTATCCTTTTTGCCAAGAACATTGACAGGGCGTCCAGTGACATCGACCTCAACTTGATCACCACCATCAACTCCACGTAGTTCTCGATCATAAACTTCTTCCAAACCAAATTTACCAACAATATCTCCAGTTTTGTACCCATCAGCTTTTGATTTTTCTAATTGGGCATCATTAATTTCACTTACATAACCAAATAAATGAGCACCTAATTCATTATTAACATAACTACGAATCGGTTGGATTTCAATCACAACACCAGGTAATTCTGAACGACGTTCTTCAATTTTGGTTACAATATCAGGTCCAATATTAGCTTTGATACGCACGGGTTCAAACTTTCCGCTGTTTTGCTTAAGCTTACTCTTTACTTCTTCAACATTTATTTTTAAAATATCAGCTAATTTAACAATAACCTCGTCTGGAATTTCCCCGCTAACAGGCAATAATGATACTGTAAATCCAGGTAAATTCGAAACCAATGCAATGCCATTGCGATCAAAAAAAATACCTCTAGGTGCCATGGTTGGAACAAGTCTAATCCGGTTGCCATCCGCCTTCTGACCATAATACTTACCTTGTACAACCTGCAAATATCCCAATCGACTAATTAAGGATACAAAAACTAATAGGATAACGATTGACAGCACTTCAAGTCTGTTATTCAATCTTTTAGCCAGCATGACAACAACCTCCCTTCTCCAAACATTTCACAAACTCCACTCATCTCATTCTACTGTAAATTTTTTCAATCGATAAATAAGATGATGCACCGGAATAGCAATCATCAAATTATAAAGGCTTATCGGCAATACATTATTCATTATAGAAGGTATGATATCAATTTTATACCCAAATATCGATAATATTGCAAAAACAGAAAAACAATTAAAGATCGTTGCCACTGCCGTTGTAGCAACTGGCAGTAGCACATGTTCTTTAAAGACTTTACGCTCAGCTAAACCAAAAAAATAGCCAATCGCCAATTTTGATAAGGTATTTGTACCAAAAGCACTCCCAGATGCTAAATCTTGCAGAAGACCTGCAAAAAAACCCATCCCTACACCTTTTTCTTTACCAGACAATAAGGCATACGATACAACAACAACAAGTAACATATCAGGATAGATACCTTGAATCGCGATGAGCGGCAACACAGTTGACTGTATAATAATCGTTACAATAATCACACTCAGCCAAATCATCGTCTTCATCGTGCGGCTCCTTGGGGTGGTGTCGTTACTTTTCCAGGAACAGTATTTGCCCCTGGTGCCGCTGATGGCAAAACAGGTATAGGTTCACGAGAATGTACAATGATAAAAACCTCTTCAAGTCGATCAAAGTCTACTGATGGTTTAATCGAAGCATATTTTAATAAGCCGCCTTCTTCATTCACAATATCAGTGACTTCACCAATTAATAACCCTTTAGGATAAATACCACCAAATCCAGATGTAATGAGCTTGTCACTTTTGATAATATCTGCATCACGAGCGATATTCACCATCCGTGGCGACAGCGGTGATGCACTGCTACCTTCGACAATAGCAACAACTCTTGATTCAGGCCGCTGTACTAAAGTTCCTACTGCACTGCGCGGATCAAGAATGAGCTGAACTTTAGCTACATTATTATATACATTCACAACACTGCCAACAAGCCCTTGTGGTGTAACAACTGGCATATCTTTGGTAATGCCATCAGCCGTACCACGATTAATAATAATGGTATGGTTCCAAGTTCCTAAATCACGCGCTACAACAGCAGCAGTGACCAAATCAAATTGGTTGGCCACCTTTTTATAATCAAGCATTGATCGCAACCTAACATTTTCCGCCATAATTTCAGTTACATTAAGATTATTTTGGCGAATTTCTTCATTTTCTGCCTTTAATGCTTGATTGTCACGATATGCAGTCATCAATTCGCCTGTAGACAGACCAATTTTGCGAAAATGAAAACCTACATTAGAAAAGACAGATTGAATGGGTGCCAAAACGGTGGTAATAACTTCTTCCATGAAGGTAATTTTATATTTACCTTGGGCTTGTGAACCGGCCAGCAAAAAGACGGTTAATACAGCCACCAATAAGATGACCGCCTTTTTGTGAAATAATCCCACTTTTTCAAGCTCCTCTCTAGCAATCTAATCAATTAATCTATTTAACCAAATTTTTTAGTTGTCATTAATACACGTTTTAACAAATCAATACTATCAAGAGCACGACCAGTACCCATACATACACATGACAAAGCATCTTCAGAAATATGCACAGGCATACCTGTTTCTTTCATTAATAAGGCGTCGAGTCCTGTGAGCAATGACCCACCACCAGTCATAACAATACCCCTATCCATAATATCTGAAGCGAGTTCTGGAGGTGTTCTCTCTAAAGTCACTTTTACAGCTTCAACAATACTTGCAATCGGTTCACTAAGAGCTTGCTGTACTTCACTCGCTTTGATCGTTAAGGTTTTTGGTAAGCCACTTACTAAATCGCGACCTCTAATATCCATAGTCTCTTCTATTTTAGGAACAATAGCTGCTCCAATTGTCATTTTTATTTCTTCTGCCGTACGTTCACCAATCATCAAATTATAGGTACGTTTAATATACTGCATAATAGCCTCGTCCATTTCATCGCCACCAACACGAATGGAACGGCTCGTCACAATACCGCCCAAAGAAATAACGGCAACCTCAGTCGTACCACCACCAATATCAACAACCATATTACCTGTTGGTTCATGAACAGGTAATCCAGCACCAATGGCAGCGGCCATAGGTTCTTCAATAAGGTAAGCTTCTCGCGCACCAGCTTGGATGGTAGCATCAATAACAGCACGTTTTTCAACTTCTGTGACTCCTGAAGGTACCCCTACAATAACCCGTGGTCTAATAAATGATTTAGTATCAATCGACTTACGAATAAAATATTTAAGCATGGCCTGAGTCACATCAAAATCAGCAATAACACCATCTTTCAAAGGTCTGATGGCTACAATATTGCCAGGTGTACGTCCAATCATTTGTTTAGCTTCTTCGCCTACTGCTAACACTTCACCAGTGTCACGTTGAATAGCCACAACAGATGGTTCGCTCAGTACAATACCTTTTCCTTTAACATGCACTAAGGTATTGGCAGTACCAAGATCTATACCCATATCTCGGGAAAATGATCCAAATAAATTCTTCATAAAATATAGCCCCTTTCTTTAAGCAAATAAAAATTGCTTATACCACTTCATATTATATTATTCCCTTTTCTTTAAGACTAACATACTTATTATCGCCAATGATAACATGATCGAGTACATGAATTTCTAAAATTTTTCCAGCTTCAATCATTTTTTTAGTAATTACAATATCGTCCTGGCTCGGAGTTGGATCACCACTTGGATGATTATGAACAAGAATGACTGCTGCTGCTGAATGATTAATGGCCTCTCGAAACAATTCTCGTGGATGCACGATTGACGCATTTAAACTGCCAATGGAAATAGTCGGAGTTGCTAAGACGTGGTTTTTAGTCGATAACAGTAGAATCATAAAATGTTCTCGTACTTCATATCGAAGTCTTGCCATTACTAAATCTACTGCATCTTTGGGTGCTCGAATCACAGGCTTATTAACTGTCGATAAGCCATTAAGACGTTTACCAAGTTCAAGTGCAGCAACAATTGTCACTGCCTTTACTGGACCAATTCCGTTGATTTTGCTTAGCTCCTGGGGGGCAAGACTTGCAAGGGCACCAATGCCCAGCTCTTCATACTTTTTGAGCAGTCGTTCGGCCAGTCGTAAAACAGAATCATTTTTACTACCTGTCCGAAGTAAAATAGCCACCAATTCAGCATTACTTAAGGTTTGAGCACCCTTCTTTAGCATTTTTTCCCGAGGTCTCTCTTCTTGAGGTAGTTCTTTTATCAT
Source organism: Pelosinus sp. sgz500959 (assembly GCF_042610375.1). Lineage (NCBI taxonomy): Bacteria > Bacillati > Bacillota > Negativicutes > Selenomonadales > Sporomusaceae > Pelosinus > Pelosinus sp. sgz500959. The sequence continues at coordinate 10,851 of NZ_JBGJZL010000003.1, read as the reverse complement.
CAGCGGCTTACTGTCATTCATAACAAAGGGACACCAGCTTTCATTAATACATCAGACAATTTATATAGGGGTAACCCTACAACATTATTATAACATCCCTTAATCTCTTCAACCAAGAGTACACCAATTCCCTGAATTCCATAAGCTCCTGCTTTGTCTAGTGGTTCACCTGTCGCGAGATATTTTTCAATTGTCTCGCTCGTAAGATTACCAAATTTTACAGTCGTAACAACAAAATCAGTCCAAGCTTTACCCGCCTTGACAACAGCAATACCCGTAATGACTTGATGCTCTTTCCCTGATAAATGAGTCAAAATACATCGCGCATCATCTATATCTATTGGCTTTCCATATACTTTGCCATCTAATACCACAATGGTATCAGCGCCAATGATGACATCATCAACACTCGATTTCAAGGATATGTCCACCGCTTTGGCTTTCGCATGAAAAACAGCCAATTCCTGTGGCAATAAGTCTTGATGATTATCTTCAACAACATCACTAATTCTAACGGTAAAATTGCAGCCAACCTGCCTTAATAATTCTTGACGTCTAGGGGATGCTGACGCCAAAATGATCCCCATAGTGAAACACCTCCGAAGCATCTAAATCAAACACGTCTGAACAATAAAAGGGCTGCGATCATACCCAAAATACTGATTAAATTAGGCTGCAACGCAAAACCTAACATCACTCTTACAACATATAAATTGATACTAACTGGTGGCACATCTAAAACAAGGAAGGTTTTTACTAAATAAGGAGCCCAGTCAACCAAAGCATCTGCACGGGAAATAAATTCCCCTAAAATACCACCAAAAACTGCACCCGTAATCAAAAACAATAGTAACATACCATACCCTTTGCTTTTAACACCTCGCAAAACTTCTACCCCCTGCTTCTTTAAAAGTTACTTACCGATTTGGAACTTTTGCTATAAAATAAATAGTCGTAATTCCAGTAGCTAAACCTGTAGGCAGTGCAAATAATATAAGATACGGTAAATACCATAATAAATTGACACTTGATACTAATAGGGCTGCGACTGCAATTTGTACTACATTGTGAGCGAGTGCACCAATAATACTGATACCCACTAAAGAGAACTCAGGATGCCAATAGTGATATACTAAAGCCATGGCAACTGTACTCCCTATCGCACCACTCATACTCATCGCAAAAGCAGGTCCTAGAAATATACCACCAAACAAGGCTGCTAAAAAAACACGTACAATCGCTACATAAATCGCATCACGCCAACCAAACATGCGAATCACAATCAGGGACACAATATTAGCAAACCCTAACTTTATACCAGGTACTGGTAAAGGCAACGGGAGCCAAGATTCTACCACATGCAATACGCTCGCTATAGCGATCAATAATGCTAATAATACCATGCGTCTCGTATTTTGCATAACTCTTGCTAATACCCCTTTTTTAGCGGTATAGTATTTTCCAAATAACCATCAATTCAGGTACAGGGACTTTATCAATCTGGTTCCACCATCTTGTCCGTTAGTCTAGATTATTTTACCGCATAATTCCCTAACATGCAAATAAGATAGTTAAAAAAACGCAGAAGGTAATTCCTTCTGCATTTTTAGAACTATCTTGATTTTATCCAATGACCAGATTCCTCTAAGACTCCCATTTTCTATCATTAGAATCTCTGAGGACTAAATCCTTGGATTAGGCAACTAAGTCTTTTTTATTTTGCACAAGATGCACAAGCTGCAACAACGCTTTCATTACTTTCCGTACCAGGAACAATCCCTGTCACGAAAGGACGAATAGCTTTTGTTGGGCATTTGCTTAGGCACAAAGCATCTGAACATACTGTCTCACAAATTTTTGAATCGACAATCGCCAGATTATTTTCCATTTTGATAGCTCCATGTGGGCATTGACGCATACATAGGGAACAACCAATACAAGCAATCGTACATGCTTTTTTCGCTACAGGTCCTTTGTCTTTCGAACTACAATTTACTCTTACCTTTGCCTCAATTGGCATAAGAGTGATAATCTGTTTTGGACAAACACTGATACATTTGCTACAAGCAGTACATTTATCAGGATCAATAATTGGTAAACCATCAACACTCATCACCATAGCGTCAAAAGGACAATTTTTAACACATGTGCCTAAACCCAAGCAGCCATATTTACAAGACTTTGATCCACCAAATAGTAAATTGGCAGCCGTACAATCTTCAACACCGCTGTATTCATAGGATTTGGACGCTTTAGCATGAGTACCAGCACACTTCACTTGTGCAATTTGTGGTTCCATCGGAGCCGCAGCTTTACCTGTAAGTTCAGCCACGAGTTTAGCAACTGCATCTTTACCTGGTGTACACAAATTAGGCGGTACATCAGCATTCGTTACAACGGCCTCAGCATATGCCATACAACCAGCATAACCACAAGCGCCACATTGCCCTTTGGGCAAGATATCTTCTACAATATGGATGAGAGGATTGACCTCAATACCAAATTTTTTATTGGAATAAGCCAATAAAAAACCGAAAAATAGCCCTAGAGATGTCAATACCAGCAATATTGCTATTGGTATACTCATTTTTCATCACCTTCAATCATTTCTTATAGTGTGATCATTCCCGAAAAACCAAAGAACGATAATGCTAACATTCCTGCCAAAATAAAGGAGATACCTAGCCCCTCAAGGCATTTTGGTACATCCGCATATTGTAGTTTTTCACGCAGGCTAGCCATTAAAATAATAGCCAAAGCAAATCCTGCTCCAGAGCCAAGCGCTCTCACTAAACTTGTTAAAAAATCAGAATGAAGCTCCGCATTGGTAACTGGTACAGCTAATACAATACAGTTAGTGGCAATCAAAACAAGATAGATCCCCCACATATTATATAACGCTGGGGCATGTTTCTTAATAATCATCTCCAATAATTGTACAAAACTAGCGATCAGCAGTACAAATGAGATTAACATCAAAGACTGTAACCCGAGTGGTACCAAAATATAAGTGTATACAGCCCAAGCAAGTAGTGAACTTAGGGTCATAACCGACGTAACAGCCATTCCCATACCAATTGATGCGTTGAGATTTTTCGATACACCGAAAAAAATACACAACCCCAAAAATTGGGTCAATACAAAATTATTTGTTATTGCCGAAGCAACAAATAGTTTTAAATATTCCTCCATTATGCCTCACTCCCTTGCTTAGTAGCCTTTGCTTTTTTTTGATATTCGCCAATCAAATTAAAGCTTGCAATCATTAGCCCAATCATAATAAATCCACCTGGTGGCAAAATTGCAATTAATGCTGGATCATATGATGCCCCCATAACTTGATAGCCCATTAATGTACCGTTACCGAGTATTTCACGGAAGATGGCAATGAAGACCATAGCTCCAGCGAAACCAGCACCCATTCCTAACCCATCAAAAAAGGAAGGAATAATAGGATTCTTCGCTGCGAATACCTCTGCCCGAGCCAAGATAATCGCAAATACAACGATAAGATTTAAATAAAGGTATAAGGATTTATATAAAAGAGGAAAATAAGCTTGCAATGTTAAGATAACAACTGTAACAATTGTGGCAATCGACGTAATGTATACAGGAACGCGTACTTTCGGATTCACTACTTTACGGAAAATAGAAACTACTACGTTGTTTGCAGTAATAACAAACATAACCGATAAACCCATCGCCAATGCATTCGTAACAGTGGAAGTAACCGCCAATGCCGGACACAAACTCAAGGCAAGGCGGAATATGGGGTTTTGATCAAATAAGCCTTTGTAAAATATGTCCCATAAATTTTTCATATTCAGCACCTCACTTCTTCTGGGTAGCTACAAAAGCAGTAACTTCTTCCGCAGCTTCCTTAATTCCTTTGGTTACCGCCCGGGAAGTAATCGTTGCCCCAGTTAATGCTTGAATATTTTTATCACTAGGAACTTTTACTACTTCTAGATCATGGGCTTCTTTGCCAACAAATCTCTTACGAAATTCAGGTTTATCAGCTTTATCCCCAAGACCAGGGGTTTCATTAAACTTTAAAATTGCATAATCGATGACCTTACCCTCTGTAGATACGGCTGCTATCATTTCAATAGCTCCACCATAGCCTTTACTTTCTGTCGGTACAACATAAGCAATGACTTTGCCATTTTTCAAAGCAGCAAACCAACCCTTTTTACCGTCGATGGCTTTGAAATCCTCAGCATCAGCGACTAATTCTTTGCGGGCCTTATTATCGAGTTCAATCTTAGACTTCGCCGCTACCGGTGCCGTTAAAGCATAGGTTCCTGCAATGACTGCGCTTGCAAGTAAACAAGCAAGGGTAAGATTGATACCGACTTTAAAAATACTATCGTTTTGTTCATGTGCATCATGTGACATTATGCCTTACCTCCTTGCACCATATTTTACAGGTCTAACCAAACGATCGATTAACGGCGTAACACAGTTCATTAAAAGAATTGCATAACATACGCCCTCAGGATAACCTCCCTGTAAGCGGATCAGTACAGTCAGCGCACCAGCCCCTACAGCAAAGATAATTTGCCCTTTCATCGTAATCGGAATGGTTACCATATCGGTTGCCATATAAAAAGCGCCTAGGATAAGACCACCAGACATCATATGAAGAATTGGGTCTCCGCCAAATGCAGCCGTCAACACTCCTACTGTACCAATCATAATAACAGGTACTTGCCATTTGATATATCCTTTATATATTAGATAGATACCACCTAAAATTAAAAGAATAGCGGAAGTTTCTCCCATACTACCAGAGCGCATACCTAAAAATAATGATTTATACATTGCACCTTGATCACCAAAATGCTCAAGCAGTTTTTGATACCCTTGTTGTTTAAGAATACCTAATGGCGTAGCAGACGTTAAACCATCGACTTTGCCAACCATATCTTTTGAAATTGGCCAAGTTGTCATAGCAATTGGCCACGAAGCTAAAATAAAGGCACGACCAATGAGCGCTGGATTAAAAATATTAAAACCCAATCCTCCCATAGTATGTTTTGCAATAGCAATAGCAAAGATTGACCCCGCCAATGGCATATACCACGGCAATGTAGCTGGAATATTCATCGCGAGCAGCAATCCTGTTAAAAAAGCACTGCCATCATTAACAACCATAGGTTTATCTTGCCATTTTAAAACCAAATATTCTGTTGCCATCGCAGCAACAATACAAATAACCATAGTAAAAAGTGCAGGCATTCCAAAATTATAAATTGAGAAAAGTGCTGCAGGCGCAAGCGCTGCATTCACACTCCACATAATTTTTGAAATTGATTCGTCACACCGGATGTGGGGTGATGCCGAAACCATTAAATTTTCTATTTCGATTTTTGCTTCTGTGCTCATACCGCCACCTCCTTATTTCTTAGCCGCCATTGCTGCATTTTGAGCTTTGGACAATTTAACATAATGAACAATGTTGCGTTTTGCTGGACATACATATACGCAAGAACCGCATTCAACACAATCCAATAAATCATATTCTTCCTTAGCAACTGAATATGCACGACGTTCGGCTAATACACTCAGCATGCTTGGAATAAGCCCCATCGGACAGGCTTCAACACAACGACCACAACGGATACAAGGACGTTCCGGACCAACATTCACATCAGTTTCACTTAATGCAAGAATCCCTGAAGTTCCTTTTATGATAGGTACATCAAGAGTCCGTTGTGCCATTCCCATCATGGGTCCGCCCATAATAACTTTTACAGGTTTTTCCACAAAACCACCACATAATGTAACAGCCTGAGCAAAGGTAGTACCAATTCTGAGCAGTAAGTTTTGAGGTTTTGCCACTGAACCACCAGTAACTGTTGTTACACGTTCAATCAACGGAATACCTTTTTCTACTGCATCAGCAATAGCAACAACTGTACCCACATTCTGCACAACTACACCCACATCCATGGGCAGACCACCGCTTGGTACATCTGTACCGCAGATCACACTAATTAATGTTTTTTCAGCACCCTGAGGGTATTTAGTTTGTAACGTGACAACCTCAAGACCATCAACTCCATTACAAGCCTTCGTCAAGGCAGCAATTGCGTCTGGTTTATTTTCTTCAATACCAATGTATCCTTTAGTGACAGCTAATACTTTCATTGCAATTTGCATGCCAGTTACAATTCTTTCTGACTGTTCAAGCATGACACGGTGATCAGCTGTTAGAAAAGGCTCACATTCAGCACCATTCAAAATAAAGGTATGAATTGGTTTTTCGGCCGGTGGTGCCATTTTTATATGAGTTGGAAATGTTGCTCCCCCCATGCCAACCATACCTGATTGACGGATAATATCCTTAATTTCTGAAATTTCAAGAGTCTTCCAATTTCTTTCTAACGGTAATCCATCTACCCATTCATCTTGTCCATCGCTCTCAATAACGACAGCGGTACACGAACCAAATACTGGATGTGGATATTCTGCAACTTCTACAACTTTACCTGAAGTAGATGCATGAATCGGACTGGAAACGAAAGCTTGTGCTTCAGCAATAACTTGACCTTTCTTAACTAGATCCCCAACCTTAACGATTGGTGAACATGGAGCACCAATATGTTGTCTAACAGGAATAATGACTTTTTCAGGCACAGGTGCTACCTGAATCGGTTTGCTTGCAGTATACCTTTTTCGGTCGTCGGGATGTATCCCCCCACGAAAGCTTTTTGCCATAATTTCACCCCTTCTGAAACTAACCAAAATATTCTCGTACTCTTATTACTCTCTTACTACTCTTAAAGAATGCGCACAATAATAGGTTGCATCTTGACATCGGTTCTGGCGGCATTATCAAAGTATTTAATATAGATCACCGATAAAATTAAAGCCAGCATACCCCCTGTGATCTGCCACCATAAAACTGCGTTACCCAATCGCTCAGCAACTGCCCCCCCTGCTATAGCACCAAAGAAGACTGCAATCAGCGGTAATATATATACAATAAAAGCCGCTTTTAACATATTAATTTCTCGTACTTCAATGGCTACGCGTTGGCCAGGTTTAGCTCCAATATCATTTAAAGCCTCAAGAACCATTGCTGAATTACCCGGACAAGCGCCACAGTTCTCGCAGTCATTATGGCGACTGGTCTTAACTTTTGCCAAATTGCCTCCAATCACTTCAAGAACGATTCCTTCCTGTTGCTTGTCCATATAAGCTCCTTTCTATCGTCATTTAGGTAAAATAATTATTATACATTGCTACTTTACACTAGTTAAATAGACTCTGTCAACACGTCACAACCTAATAACTGTTATTATTAAACAGTTATTTTTTTCACTATTTCAATCAATTTAGATTTCGATAAGATAACTAACTATTTTATATCCCAGAAAAGTTGGCCTATGCCAACTTTAAGCTTTCTTGTCTGAAATTCTGGAAGTGGTGTCTATTATGACTTTTTATTATCCCACTTGGATTACGCCATTTCTTCAATCCAATAAAAATCACTACTCATTTTGTTTAAAATTACGCTCTGATAGCGCAAAAAAAAGCCGTGCAGTTTCTAGACACTGCACGACTTTTTTTTTAAGTTTTAGCTTATTTAATGACTGCTAAAATATCATTTGTTTTTACGCCTTGATCAGCTGCAACGTTGATAGATTTGATAGTACCATCAGCATTAGCAGTGATTTCGTTTTGCATTTTCATAGCTTCAAGAATCATCAAGACATCGCCTTTTTTAACAGCTTGACCTGCTGCAGCAACAATTTTAATGATTTTACCAGGCATTGGGGAAGTTACAGCAGTATCACCAGCGCCAACTTCAGCAGGTGCTGGAGCAGCAGGAGCTGCTGGAGCTTTAGGTGCTGCAGGAGCAGCAGCTGGAGCAGCTTTCGCTACAGGAGCAGCCGCTTTCACTTCTTTAACTTCTTCAATTTCAACCTGATATGCAGTACCATTTACGTTAATATTAAACTTTTTCATTTCATTAACCTCCAAAATTTTTATAAATTATTTTATAAATTATATTGAATTCGCTTTACGCGTTTTTGCGACCAGCGTTAGTCCATTCATCGCTATCGCGTCTGATTTTTACAGCTTGAAAGCTAGTGCCACCCATCATTTGATAAATGGCTGCAGTAATTACTGCTACAACTTCTGAGCTAATACCTTTTGCATCTATTTTCATACTAGTCCACACCTTCCTTATAGCGGAATATTACCATGTTTCTTTTGTGGTCTTTGTTCACGCTTGCTAGCCAGCATGCTTAATGCAGTAATGATACGAGGTCTGGTTTGTTTAGGTTCAATAACCTGGTCAACGAAACCACGTTCAGCTGCTTTATATGGAGTAGCAAATTCTGCTATATATTGTTCAGTTTTAGCTGCAACTTCAGGATCGCCACGGAAGATAATGTTAGCAGCACCAGCAGGACCCATAACTGCGATCTCAGATGTTGGCCAAGCCATTACCTGATCAGCACCTAAGTCTTGTGAACACATTGCTAAATAAGATCCGCCATAAGCTTTACGAGTAATTACAGTAATTTTTGGTACAGTGGCTTCTGAATAAGCATATAACATTTTTGCACCATGGCGAATGATACCACCATACTCTTGGCTCACACCAGGTAAGAACCCAGGAACGTCAACCAAGTTAAGAAGTGGAATGTTAAACGCATCACAGAAACGAATAAATCGTGCTGATTTGTCTGATGCATCAACATCTAAACAACCTGCCATAACGGATGGTTGATTAGCAATAATACCTACTGATTGACCGTCGAAACGTGCAAAACCAGTAATCATATTTTGCGCAAAATATGGTTGTACTTCATAGAATTCACCATTATCTGCGATTGAAGTAATAACATCTTTCATATTATATGGTTGGTTAGGATTATCAGGTAAGAGAGTATTCAAAGATTCATCCATACGGTTGATATCATCGGTACACTCAGCTACTGGAGCCCCTTCAAGATTATTGCTTGGCAAGAAACTCATGAGGTAACGTATTTGCTCTAAGCAATCATCATCATTCTCTGCAACAAAGTGAGCTACACCTGAAGTTGTATTGTGAGTCATTGCCCCACCAAGTGTTTCAGCTGTTACTTCTTCACCAGTTACTGATTTGATAACTTGTGGGCCAGTAATAAACATTTGACTTGTCTTTTTCACCATGTAGATGAAATCAGTTAAAGCTGGGGAATAAACTGCACCACCTGCACATGGTCCCATGATAACAGAAATTTGTGGAATAACACCTGATGCTAATGTGTTATTGTAGAATATTTTTCCGTATCCAGATAAAGCATCAACTGCTTCTTGAATACGTGCTCCACCTGAATCGTTGATACCAATTATTGGTGCGCCCATTTTCATGGCCAATTGTTGTACTTTAACGATTTTAGCTGCATGCATTTCTCCTAAAGATCCACCTACTACTGTGAAATCTTGGGCAAATACATACACTAAACGGCCGTTAATCGTACCATAACCAGTAACGACACCTTCACCTGGAGCTTCAACTGACCCCATGTCAAAATTAACACAACGGTGAGTCACAAATTGATCCAATTCAACAAAGGTATTTTCATCAAGCAATTTTTCTACGCGTTCGCGAGCAGTTAACTTGCCAGTAGCATGCTGTTTGTCAATACGTTTTTGACCGCCACCTAGCATGATTTTCTCTTGTCTCGCTTGTAAATCTTCAATTTTTTCTTGAACTGTAGCCATTTTACACCTCCAACAACATTCAAATATCACTATATAGGAAGTCTATATAGTTTGCAATATTTATAATTGTATTTATTATATAAATTTGTTGCAAAAAATCAGTTTACTTTATTGCAGATAAGTCCTTTCCTTGAGCGCACTACTACTAGGGAGAATTCGCTAAAAAACATATACTCCCTTACGCTTTTATTCTTGGTCAAATCCACTTAGCATCTGAATTTTTACAAATTGAAATAAAATTATTTACGCTCAGATAACTCAAGCAAAATGCCACCTGTTGCTTTAGGGTGAACAAATGCGATTTGAGCTCCGCCTGCACCATAGCGTGGAGTTTCATCGATCATGCGTACACCTTTTTCTTTAAGGTCAGCAATAGCAGCCTCAATATTGTCTACACGTAATGCAAGATGTTGAATGCCTTCGCCATTTTTTTCAATAAATTTAGCAATAGGGCCATCTGGGGAAGTGGATTCTAATAATTCAACTTCACTATCACCACAAGGAATGAAGCATACTTTTACTTTTTGTTGCTCTACAGTTTCTTCACCCATAACGGTCATACCAAGAACTTCAGTATAAAACTTTTTAGCTTGCTCTAAATCTTTTACAGCAATACCGATGTGATCGACTTTTAATGTATTAAACATAGTAAACCTCCGTTATTCATTATCGCAAAACACTTGTCATGATTTCTTTCACAACAGCATAAGGATTTTTTTCTCGACTTTCTACACTCATTACAAGCTCATCCATCTTACCGTCATCGGATAATTTTTTACGCACATGGCGTCCAATCTGTTCATCAAGCATCGCGAGTAATTCACTGCGCGTACGCTCTGTGCGTCGATTCACAAACTCACCCGATTCTTTGGCCCCAGCCACATGAGCACTGATTGATTCAGCTAACTCACAAATACCTTCACCACGGTTGGCGATAACCCGTTTCACCGGAGGACGCCAAGCCGTTTTCTGTTGGTTTAAATCCATCATCATTTCCAGTTCAGTGTTTAAACGATCAACACCGTCATGGTCAGCTTTATTGATGGCAAAAATATCACCAATTTCTAAGATACCTGCTTTAATCGCTTGAATATCATCACCAAGCCCTGGCACCAAAACGAC